>NZ_CP059297.1:1962275-2320912 GCF_017795885.1 Brevundimonas sp. AJA228-03
GGCACCTCCGGGGGACGAATGAACACGACGAAAAAGGGCGGGATCGCGCTTCACTGGTTGATGCTGATCGGCTTCACGGTCGGGCTGGGCGGCGGGCTGTGGGTCAATTTCGCGCTCCAGCCGGACGCCGATTGGCTGCCCATCGTGATCGCAGGGACGATCGGCCAGATCTTCCTGAAGCTGCTCTTCATGATGGTAATCCCGCTTCTTTTCTCAGCCCTTGTGGTCGGGGTAGCCGAGATGGGCGATCTGAAGTCTCTGGGGCGGGCAGGCATAAAGACCTTGCTACTGACCATCGTGGTGTCGGGGATTGCCGTGGCCATAGGACTTGCCATGGTCAACTATTTCCGACCCGGTGACGGGGTGCCGCCCGAGCTGGCTCAGCAGCTTCTGGCCCAGGGCGCGGCCGGAGCGACAGAGATTGTCGACCGAGCCTCTTCTGGGCTGCAGTTCGACCAGTTCTTTCTGGATCTGATCCCTTCCAATGTCTTCACGGCAGCGTCGGAGAACCAGATTTTGCCAGTTATGATCTTCGCCCTGTTCTTTGGAATTGGGTTGGTCATGGCCAGATCGCCAGCCACCGATGAATTGCAGAGGACCATCGAGGGCTTGCTGGAAGTCACGATGAAGCTGATCAATCTTTTCATCAAGCTGGCCCCTTTGGCGATCGCCTGCCTGATGTTCAAATTGGCAGCGGTGTTCGGCTGGGACCTGCTGGTCCGGCTGGCCGCCTATGTCGGCGTGGCTGTGGGGGCGATGGCGATCCACATGTTCGTCGTCTATCCGCTGGTCGTCTGGATCGGCGGGGGCATGAATCCGTTCAGGTTCTTCCATGGCGTGCGCCAGCCGATGGTGGTGGCCTTCTCCACCGCCTCGTCGAACGCGGCCCTGCCGGTGTCGCTGAAGGCGGCCGAGGAAGAACTTCACCTGCCGCGCAAGATCGCGCGCTTCGTCCTGACCGTGGGGGCGACGGCCAACCAGAACGGCACGGCCCTGTTCGAGGGCGTTACCGTGCTGTTCCTGGCGCAGTTCTTCCAGATCGAGCTGTCGATCACCCAGCAGGTCGTCGTGATGCTGGTCTGCATCCTGGGCGGCGTCGGCACCGCCGGCGTTCCGGCCGGGTCCCTGCCGGTCGTCGCCATGATCCTGGTCATGGTCGGGGTGCCTGCCGAGGGCATCGGCCTGATCCTGGGCGTCGACCGGTTCCTGGACATGTGCCGCACCACGCTGAACGTCACGGGTGACCTGGTGCTGGCGACCGTGGTCTCACGCGGCGAGACCGACGATGTGGTGCCCAAGGGTGAGCCCTATCCGGTTGCGCCTCCGGCCTGATGATCAGCCGGTGACCACCGGCGTGTCCGGCCGGCCGCCCCATTCGGCCCAGGCCCCGTCGTAGAGGGCGCTGTCCTCGCCGATTTCCGCGAGGGCCAGGGTCAGGATGGCGGCCGTCACGCCGGAACCGCAGCTGGTGATGATCGGCCGGTCGAAGGTCACGCCTGCGTCTGCGAAGCGGGCTTTCAGGTCAGCCGCCGGGAGCAGGCGGCCGGTGTCGTCCAGCAGCGCCTTGAAGGGCAGGTTCAGCGCGCCGGGCATGTGGCCGGAGCGCAGACCCGCGCGCGGCTCGGCGGCCTCGCCCATGAAGCGGGGCGCGGGGCGGGCGTCGACGATCTGGGCGTCACCGGTGAGGGCCGCCAGCACGGTCGCCATGTCGGCCACGGCATCGGGTCTTTCGCGGGGTTCGAAGCGGGCAGCGGGTCGTGGCGAGACGGGACCCGACGTGGTCGAGCGTCCCTCGGCCTGCCAGAGCGGAAGCCCGCCGTCGAGTACGCGGACGTCCCGCGCGCCCATCAGCCGGAAGGTCCACCAGACCCGGGCGGCGGAAAACAGGCCCACGGTGTCATAGACGACGATCCGGTCGCTTGATGAAATCCCCAGCGCGCCCGCCGCTTCGGCGAAGGCTGCGGCGGTGGGCAGCATATGCGGCAGGTCCGTGCTGTGGTCTGACACGGCGTCGAGGTCGAAGAAGACCGCGCCCGGGATTCGCATTCGCTCGAACTCTGCGCGGGCGTCGCGGCCGTCGAGATGCCAGGAGGCATCGACGATCCGGAGGTCGGGCGCGCCGAGGTCGCGGGCGAGGTCGTCGGTGGAGATCAGGAACGAGGCCATGGCCGAGACTAGCACGCGCAACAACGAAGGCAGAGCCACCCTGAGGCTGGTTCTGGGCGATCAGCTGTCGGACGGCCTCTCGGCGCTGCGCGACCTCGATCCGGGCCGCGACGTGGTCCTGATGGCCGAGGTGCGGGATGAGGCGACCTATGTTGGCCACCACAAACAGAAGATCGCCCTGATCTTCGCCGCCATGCGCAGCTTCGCGCTGAGGCTTGAGGCGAGGGGCGTGACGGTTCGATACGTCCGCATCGATGATGCCGGCAATACCCACAGCATCTTCGGCGAGCTGAAGCGGGCGCTGGCGGATCAGCCCTTCGATGCGGTCGTGATGACCGAATGCGGCGAGTGGCGGCTGGCGGAGGCGCTGTCGGCGTTTGCAGCGTCAATCGTGGTGAGCCCGGAAATCCGGGAGGACGATCGCTTCATCTGCAACCACGACCGGTTCCGGCGCTGGGCCTCGGGCAAGTCCCAGCTACGGATGGAGTTCTTCTACCGCGAGATGCGAAAGGCGACGGGCATTCTGCTCGACGATGGGCAGCCCGTGGGCGGCAAATGGAACTATGACGCCGAGAACCGGAAGGGGCTGACCAGGGGCGTGCGCCCGCCGAAGCGACTTCGGACGCCGCCGGACACCGTGGCCGTCGACGCCATCGCCGATGTCGAGCGCCTGTTTCCGGAGCATTTCGGCACCACCGGGGCCTTCGGCTGGCCAACGACGGCCGGGCAGGCCGAGAGGGTTCTGGCCGACTTTCTGACGCAGGTCCTGCCCCGGTTCGGCGACTGGCAGGATGCCATGGCGACGGGCGAGCCGTGGATGTGGCATGGGCTGATATCGACCTCGATCAATCTGGGCCTGCTGGACCCGCTGGATGCCTGTCGTCGGGCCGAGGTGGAATACCGGTCGGGTCGCGCCCCGCTGAACGCGGTCGAGGGCTTCATCCGCCAGATCCTGGGATGGCGCGAGTTCGTGCGCGGGATCTACTGGCTGAAGGTGCCGGAGTATCGGCAGCGGAACTTCCTGGACGCCGATCGCGCGCTGCCGGGGTTCTTCTGGTCCGGCGAGACGGACATGGCCTGCGTGGCCGACGTCGTCATCACGACGCGGGACAATGCCTATGCCCACCACATCCAGCGGCTGATGGTGACCGGCAATCTGGCCATGCTGCTGGGCGTGCACCCTGACGCCGTCGACGACTGGTATCTGAGCGTCTATGCCGATGCCTATGAATGGGTGGAGATGCCCAACACCCGCGGCATGGCGACCTTCGCCGACGGCGGCATCGTGGGGTCCAAACCCTATGCCGCGTCGGGGGCCTATATCGACCGCATGAGCGACTACTGCGGATCGTGCCGTTATGACGTCAAGGCAAAGGCGGGCGAAAAGGCCTGTCCTTTCAATCGGCTGTACTGGGGTTTTCTGGAGCGCAACCGGCCCCGACTGCGCGACAACGTCCGGCTGGCCATGCCCTATCGCACGCTCGACAATTTCGGTCCCGAGCGCCGGGCTGCCCTGCTGGAAGAGGCCGAGGCCGCACGGACGATGCTGGGTGCCGTGGTCAGGCCCGGGTGAGGGCCAGCTGGATCACGTCGGTCCGGCGCGACCGGAAACCGGCCTCGCAATAGGCCAGATAGAAGCGCCACAGGCGGCGGAACCGCTCGTCGAAGCCCCCCATCTTGCGGATGTCGTCCCAGGCCGACTGGAACTGCTGATCCCAGCGGCTCAGCGTGTCCGCATAGTCGATGCCGAAGCGGTCCACGCTGTCCCAGCTCAGCCCCGCAGCCTCGACCACCGGCTGCAGCCGTGCCTCGGACGGCAGCATGCCGCCGGGGAAGACGTATTTCTGGATGAAGTCGGTCCGGGCGTTGTATTCCTCGAACAGGTCTTCCTGGATGGTGATGATCTGCAGGCCCGCGCGGCCGCCGGGCTTCAGCACGTCGTGGACCTTGTCGAAATAGGCCCCCCAGTATTCCTTGCCCACCGCCTCGAACATTTCGATGGAGGCGACCCGGTCGTAGGTGCCCGTGATGTCACGATAATCCATCAGCTCGATGCTGGTTCGGCCGGACAGGCCCGCCCGGAAAAGACGCTCCCGGGCCAGGTCGTGCTGTTCCTGCGAAATGGTGACGCCCGTGACGGTCGCCCCGACCTCTCTGGCCGCATATTCGGCGAAACCACCCCAGCCGCAGCCGATCTCCAGCACACTCATGCCCGGTTTCAGGTCCATGGCCCGGGCCAGGGCGGCGTATTTGCGGGTCTGGGCGATCTCGAGCGGCTCGGAAGGGTTCAGGAACTTCGCCGACGAATAGGTCATCGTGCAATCCAGCCATTCGGCATAGAAGGCGTTTCCCAGATCATAGTGGGCCGTGATGTTTTTCCGCGACCCGCGACGGCTGTTGCGGTTCAGCTTGTGGGCGATCCAGTTGACCGCCAGCATGACGACATTGCCGTCGAACAGGCGGCGGATATGGTCGTAGTTGTTGGCCAGGGTCTCCAGCAGCACGGCCAGATGCGGGCTGTCCCATTCACCGGCGATATAGCCCTCGGCATAGCCGATGTCGCCATTGGCCAGCACCCGGCCGGCGAAGCGGTAGTCCAGCACGGTCATGACGGCATGCGGCCCCGGCGTCTCGCCCTCCAGACGGTGCACCTCGCCATTCGGAAGGGTCAGCGTCAGAAGCCCGTAGGTCCAGTTGGCCGACAGCAGGCGGATCAGAAGCGAGAAGACACGCGGCGTGCGGTCGGGGGCGACCTCGGTGTGAGCAGTCTGGACAGTCATGAGCGGCAACCTGCGTCGAAGGCCGAACGCCGGTCAATCGGCTGCGGCATCTTGTCTTTCGGCGGTGACGGTCTTGAGCGCCGCGAGGGCGCGATCGCGGGCCCTCGCGTGATCGACGATAGGCCGGGGATAGGTCGCGCCGAGACGGACGCCACTGTCGCGGAGGACCTCCGGCGGAGCCTCCCACGGCGCATGCGCCCATCGGGCGGGCAGGCGGGCCAGTTCCGGGATCCAGCGTTTGACATAGCGAGCCTCGGCATCGAATTTCTGACCCTGGGTGACCGGATTGAATATTCTGAAATACGGTGATGCATCGGCCCCGGATCCAGCGACCCACTGCCAATTCTGGGAATTCGACGCAAGGTCGGCATCGACCAGCGTGTCCCAGAACCAGGCCTCGCCCCTGCGCCAGTCGATCAGCAGGTCCTTGATGAGGAAGGAGGCGACGATCATGCGCACGCGATTGTGCATCATGCCGGTGGCCCAGAGTTCCCGCATCCCGGCATCGACGATGGGATAGCCGGTCAGGCCCCGGGTCCAGGCGGTGAAGCCCGCCTCGTCCTCGCGCCACGGCATGGCGTCATATTCGGGCCGGAAGGCCTTGTCGGGCAGGGTCGGGAAATGGTGGAGCAGATGCGCCGAGAAATCGCGCCAGATCAGTTCGGCGATGAACTTGTCGGCCTGATCCGGCGCGACCGTTCCGGCATCGGCTGCATCACGGGCGGCGATCCAGGCGCGCCAGGGGTTGATCTCGCCGAAATGCAGATGAGGCGACAGGCGGCTGGTCGCGGCCTGGGCCGGGCGATCGCGACCGTCGGCATAGTCTTTCAGGCCTTCGGTGACGAACCGGTGCAGGGCGGCGATGCCGCCATCCTCGCCCGGCGCCCAGTCGAAGCCCCCGGACCAGTCGGGTCGGGTCGGGTGCAGGCCCCAGTCGTCCAGATCGTCGCCGGCGACGTGCGGTGCTCCGCCAAAGGCACGCGGTCCGTTCGTATGGGCCGGCGGTTCGGCCCGGGCACGCAGGGCCTTCATGAAGGGCGTGAAGACCTTGTAGGGGCCTCCCGAGCCGTTTAGCAGCGATCCGGGACGGGCCAGCAGCGATCCGTTGAAGCCCCGACATTCGATGCCGTCCGCCTTCAGCCTGTGGGCGATGTCGGCGTCCCGCGTCCAGGCGGCCGGCTCGAACAGCCGGTTCAGGAAAATGGCATCGGCCCCGGTCTCGTCAATCAGTCGCCGAAGCTGCGTTTCGGCGTCGCCGCGGCGCAGGATCAGGGTCGCGCCGCGCCCGGCCAGCGAGGTCGCCAGAGCCCGCAGCGACTTGTCCAGCCACCACAGCGACGCCGCGCCCGCGGCACGAACGCCGGCGCCTTCGTCATGAGTATAGACCGGCAGGATCGGCCGACCGGTCGCGTAGGCCTGGTTCAGGGCCGGATTGTCCGCCAGCCGCAGGTCGCGGCGAAACCACAGGATGACGGGGGCCGAACCGTCTTGCGCCTTGGTGGTCACGCCGCGAGTCTCCGTGATAGGTTGAAACATCAGGCGCGAACGGCCACCTGACCGCCCCATAAGGGTGCAAGGGCCAACGCACCACCCGTCAGAACGTCGCTTTCAGAAGGCCAGCCCATGAGCGCCCCCAACGCCGTCATCACCCTGTCCGGCAACGGCATCACACAGCCCGTCGTCATCGGCGGCGGCGCTCGCATCGCCTTTATCGCCGGTCCCTGCCAGCTGGAAAGCCGCCAGCATGCACTGGAAATGGCCCACGCCCTGAAGGAGATCGGGCAGCGCCTGAACGTCGGCATCATCTACAAGACCAGCTTCGACAAGGCGAACCGCACCAGCGCCAATGCCGCGCGTGGGCTGGGCCTGGACCAGTCGCTGCCGATCTTCGACGAGATCCGTCAGGTCACCGGCCTGCCGGTCCTGACCGATGTCCACTCCGAGGAACAGGCGCGCGTGGCCGCCCAGGCCGTCGATGTGCTGCAGATCCCCGCCTTCCTCAGCCGCCAGACGGACCTGCTGCTGGCCGCCGCCGCGACGGGCAAGGCCATCAACATCAAGAAGGGCCAGTTCCTGGCCCCCTGGGACATGAAGAACGTCATCGCCAAGGTCGTCGGCGCGGGCAATCCGAACGTGATGGCGTGCGAGCGCGGGGCCAGTTTCGGCTACAACACCCTCGTCAGCGATATGCGCGCGCTTCCCGTGCTGCGCGACATCGGCTGCCCGGTCGTGTTCGACGCGACCCACTCGGTCCAGCAGCCGGGCGGGCAGGGCACATCGTCCGGAGGGCAGCGCGAGTTCGTCCCGGTCCTGGCCCGTGCCGCCGTGGCGGTCGGTGTGGACGCGGTCTTCATGGAAACGCATCAGGACCCCGACCATGCGCCGTCGGATGGCCCCAACATGGTACCGCTGGATCAGTTCGAGGCCCTGGCCGCGGAACTTCTGGCCTATGATGACCTGTCGAAAGCGCGGATGGCGAAGGCCGCCTGAATCCGATAGGTCGGGTCATGGCTGACCGCACCCTCGATCTCGGCACCCTGCAGAGCCTGCTGGACCGCGCGCGCGACCAGACGGTGGCCTGCGTCGGTGACCTGATGCTGGATCGCTACGTCTATGGCGATGTCAGCCGGATCTCGCCCGAGGCTCCGATCCCTGTGCTCCGGTCCCGTCGCACGGTCTCCATGCCCGGCGGGGTCGGCAATGTGGCCCGCAACGTGGCGGCGCTCGGCGGTCTGGCCCGCCTGGGCGGCGTCACCGGCGCGGATGCGGCGGGCGAGGAACTGGCCCGGCTGGTCGCGGCGGAAGCCCGGATCGAGGATTTCATCGACCGAACCGGCCCCGCCGGCACGGTCGTCAAGACCCGCTATGTCTCCGGCGGCCAGCAGCTGATGCGGCTGGACGAGGAAGAGATCGCCGTCGGCGGTTTCGCTCGCGAGGACGTGTTTTCAGATTCTTCCGCCATTCTTCTGTCGGACTACGCAAAGGGTGTGGTGACCGAACGGCTGATCCGCTCGGCCCTCTGGCAGGCCCAGCACACGGGCGCGGTGGTCATCGTCGATCCCAAGGGGCGCGACTTCGCCCGCTATGGCGCGGTGGACCTGATCAAGCCCAACGCCTCGGAACTGGCCGGTGCCACGGGCCTGCCGGTCGAGACCGACGCGGAGATCGAGGCCGCGCTCGAGGCCCTGCTGGCCGCCACGACCGCGAAAGCCATCGTCGTCACCCGGGCGGGCAAGGGCATGAGCCTGATGCGGCGCGGCGAGCCGGCCCGGCATTTTCCCGGCCGTGCGCGCGAGGTGTTCGACGTCTCCGGCGCGGGGGACACGGGCCTGGCGGCGCTCGGGCTGGCGCTCGGCGCGGGCGCATCGCTGGAGCAGGCGGTGCAACTGGCGATCCTGGCGTCGGGCGTCGTGGTCGGAAAGAGCGGTACGGCGGTGGTGACGCCCGCCGAACTGATCGAGGCCGAGATGAGCCAGCATGCCGGCGCGGCCCTGGCCAAGGTCACGGCGCTGGATGATCTCGCCGCCGAGGTCGACACCTGGCGGCGTCAGGGCCTGAAGGTCGGCTTTACCAACGGCTGTTTCGACATCCTGCATCGCGGTCATGTCGCCTATCTGGCCCAGGCGCGGTCCTGGTGCGACCGGCTGGTGGTCGCGCTGAATACCGATGCCTCGGTGCGCAGGCTCAAGGGTGAGGGCCGTCCCGTGAACGACCTGGACAGCCGTGCTGTGGTCATCGGTGGGCTGGCCAGCGTGGACCGGGTGACGTCCTTTGGTGATCCCACACCTCTGGCCCTGATCGAACGGCTGCGCCCCGACGTGCTGATCAAGGGCGCGGACTACACGCGTGAGGGGGTGGTCGGCGGCGATCTGGTCGAAAGCTGGGGCGGTGAAGTGCGGTTGGCGGAGTTCGCCGACGGCTATTCCACGACCCGGACCCTCGCGAGGATGACCGAAAGCGCCCCGGAGGAGGCCGGCTGATGCGGCGCATGATCGTGGTCACCGGCGGTGCCGGCTTCATCGGCTCCAACATCGTCTCGCGCCTGTGTGCAGAGGACCGGTGGGACGTCGTCGTCTGCGACCGGCTGGAGGGTGCCGATCTCGGCAAGTGGCGCAACATCGCGAAGTCAGCCATCGCCGACTTCTGGCAGCCGGAAGAAATCTTCCTGCAGCTCGAACGGCATGCAGAGCGGGTCAGCGCGGTCGTCCATATGGGCGCCATTTCCTCGACCACCGAGACCGATGCGGACCTGATCCTGCGCACCAACTTCAGTCTTTCGCGCGATCTCTGGGACTGGTGCGCCATCAACGAGACGCGGATGATCTATGCGTCCTCGGCGGCGACCTACGGCGACGGAGAAGCCGGATTCGAGGATGCGGACGATCTTGCATCAATCTCGAAGCTTCAACCGCTAAATGCTTACGGCTATTCGAAGAAGCTGTTCGATCAATATGCAGTTCGACAGGCTGCGCGCGACCATGCCCCGCGCCAGTGGGCCGGTCTGAAGTTCTTCAACGTCTATGGCCCGAACGAAGGCCACAAGGGCGGGATGAAGTCCGTCATCGCCCAGATCTGGCCCAGGGTCGCCGTCGGGGAGACCGTCAGCCTGTTCCGCTCGCATCACGCCGACTACGCCGACGGCGGTCAGCTCCGCGACTTCGTGTTCGTGGACGACGTGGTCGATATCGTCGACTGGCTGCTGGGCACGCCTGAGGTCAGCGGCATCTTCAATGCCGGATCGGGTCAGGCCAGGTCGTTCCTGGACCTGGCCATGGCCACCTTTGCTGCCGCCGGGCGCGAGCCCTCGATCGCCTATATCGACATGCCCGAGGCCATCCGCGACCGGTATCAGTATTTCACCGAGGCGAAGATGAACCGGCTTCGTGCGCTGGGCTTCGGTGGGCAGTCCACCCCGCTGGAGGAGGGCGTGCGCCGCTACGTGCAGTCCTATCTGTCTCAACCGGACCCCTACAGGTGAGGGTGCGTGCCTTGACCGTGCGGCAGGCGCTGGGTTGGCTCGGTATCGGGCTGCTTCTGCTGCTCGCAATCGCGGTCGCCATCTGGCGCGGCGACATTCTGAAGGCGGGTCTTGACCCCAAGGTCCCGTTCCAGACCTATACCCCGCCACCGGCACCGGATTATCGATCCGCGAACGCCTGGGCGATGCGGAATGTGCGCGTTCCCGGTTCCGGCAATGCCGCCGTCTTCTTCCTGCATTCCACGACCTTTGATGGGGGCAGGGAGTGGAATGGTCCCATCGGCGATGCCAAGGCCGATGCCTACCTCGATCGGGTGGTGATCCCGAACTATGCCGGGCCATTCGCCCGCGCGGGGTCCATCAGCGTGCCGCGCTACCGGCAGGCGTCGCTCTATACGCGTCTGACCCTGCGCGACGACGCCCGCGATGCACGCGCGTTTGCCTATGGCGACGCTCTGGCGGCCTTTGAAACCTGGTTGGCGGCGCATCCGACCGGCCCGTTGGTCCTTGCGGGGGTGGAGCAGGGCGCAGACCTGATCGACCGCCTGCTGCAGGATCGCATTGCCCGGGACCCGGTCCTGAGCCGACGCCTGGTGGCCGCATATCTGATCGATGTCATCGTCGCCGTAGACGGTCTGCCGCCGACCGCGCCCCCTTGCGCCAGTCCAGCCCAGATCAACTGCGTCATCGGCTGGTCACAGGTGGACGAAACCAACGACGGGGCCGCCTGGAGACGCCTTCGGCGTGCCCTGGTATGGGATGCCAACGGTCGACTCATACACCTGGACGGCCGCGCCGTCCTGTGCGTGAACCCCGTGAGCGGGTCGAGCGATCCCGTGTATGTTCCGGCGCGTCGGCATCGCGGGGCTGCCAATGCCACAGGGCTGGAGTGGGGCCTGAGGCCGGCCTTCATCGATCGGGCCGTAGCAACGCAATGCCGGGGCGGCCTGCTTCGACATACGGAGCTCAAGACCGAGTCCTTCAGGGAAGTCGGCAACTGGGCAGATCGAAGAAAAGCGCGCCAATACAATCTGTTCTACGCGGACACTGAGGCCGATATCGAACGCAGGCTGGCGACATGGAACGCGGCCAACGTCCCCTAATCGAGGCCGCTGCGGTCCGTCTTCCAATCGAACAGGGCTTCCAGCACCTGGATTGCCTGACCTCGCGGTGATGTGAGGTCGGGATCGCGGCCCAGAACCAGGCGCGCGTCATCGGACGCAGCCAGCATCAGCGACCGGTGCCGGATCGGATCGGCGAACCGGTAGGCGGGAAATCCGCTCTGCCGCAGCCCCAGCGGATCGCCACCCCCCCGGAGGCGGAAATCCTCTTCAGCGATCTCGAAGCCATCCTCGGTCCGGCGAAGGGTTTCGAGGCGTTCGCGCGCCGTGTCTCCCAACGCGCCGTCCTGTCCCCCATACAGCAGGATGCAGGCGCTCGATTTTGCACCGCGTCCGACCCGTCCCCGCAGCTGGTGCAGCTGGGCCAGGCCGAACCGGTCGGCGTGTTCGATCACCATGATGGTGGCATTGGGCACATCGACACCGACCTCGACGACCGTGGTGGCGACCAGGACCGGCAGGCGACCGTCGGCGAAATCGGCCATCACGGCTTCGCGTTGCGCGCCCGGCATCTGCCCGTGGGCGAGCCCGACCTCGATGTTCAGAAGGCGATGGAGATCGCGCGCACGGTCCTCGGCTGCGGCCAGGTCCGTCGCTTCCGATTCTGCGACCAGTGGGCAGATCCAGTAGGCCTGGGCTCCGGACTCCACGGCGGCCTTGAGCCGTGCGGCCACCTCGCCGATGCGGGCGAGGGGCAGGACGGCTGTGGCGACCGGCGTGCGGCCCGGCGGCTTTTCGGTCAGGCGACTGACCTCCAGCTCGCCATATTGCGTCAGCTCCAGCGTGCGCGGGATCGGGGTGGCGGACATGGTCAGCAGATGGACGCCGCCGATCCGCGGATCGCCCTTGGCCTGAAGCCGGGCCCGTTCGTTGACGCCAAAGCGGTGCTGTTCGTCGATGACGGCCAGCGCCAGGCGATGGAAACGGACCGCGTCCTGGAACAGCGCATGGGTGCCGATGGCGACCTTCGCCTCGCCCGAGGCGAGGGCGGCCAGGCGGTCCCGGCGTTCGACGGTCGTGTCGCGGCCGGTTAGCAGGATCGTCGACAGACCGGCGGCTTCCAGCATCGGCCCCAGCCGCTGAAAATGCTGGCGGGCCAGGATTTCGGTGGGTGCCATCAGGACGGTCTGAAAGCCGGACCCGGCTGTGTCCGCCATGGCCAGGGCCGCGACGGCAGTCTTGCCGGATCCGACATCCCCCTGCAGCAGGCGGGCCATCTGTTCGCCGGAGGCCAGGTCACGCCTGATTTCGGCGACCGCCTGCGCCTGGGCACCGGTCAGGACGAACGGCAGGGAGGCCAGGAGGGCGGCCGATGCCGCGTTGTCATGGATCACCGGAGCCGAGGTGATCTGGCGTGCCCGGCGACGACGCGCAAGCGCCAGCTGGTGAGCGAACAGCTCGTCATAGGCCAGCCGTTCGCGGGCCGGGCTGTCCGGGGACAGATCGGCCTCGCCCGTCGGCGCGTGCAGAGTGTCCAGCGCGGCCTTCCAGCCCGGCCAGCCGCGTTTGGTCCGCCAGGCCGGGTCCTGCCATTCGTCGAGATCGGGCGCGATGGCCAGGGCACCGAGCGCCAGTTTGCGGACGTTCCGCGACGCCAGTCCGGCCGTGGCGGGATAGACCGGCTCGACCGCCGGGATGTCCTCACCCTTGTCCAGCGGCACGATCCAGTCGGGATGGACGATCTGGACCTCGCCGTTGAAGCGCTCGACCTTGCCGGACACCAGCCGTCGTTCGCCCCGAGGCAACTGGCGGTCGATGTGTTGCGGACTGCCCCCGAACCAGATCAGGTGGACGAAGCCGGTCTCGTCACTGGCGCGAACCTTCAGCGGAACACCGGGTCGACCGGGTGCGATCATGCGATCGATCACCACATCGAAGACACCGACCTCGCCCTCGACGGCGTCGGCGGCATGGGTCCTGCGACGGGTGACGACGCCGACAGGCGCCAGGAACAGGACGTCACGCACCAGCGGTCCCGCCAGCTTCTGAACCATCGGCAGGGTGCGAGGCCCCACGCCTTTCAGGCTGGAAACCTCTGCGAACAGGGGAAAGAGAATCTGGGGTCGCATCGGCCGCGACAATAGACGCCAAGGCTCCGCTGGCGAAACGGGCGCGACACCTCTATCTGCTGGGCCGAACTGACCAATGGACCGGGCAAGGATTCTTGTGGCCGATAACGACGCGCGTGCCGAAACCGAAATCCGCCGCCAGCGGCTGGGCCGGATCACCTTCCGGGCCTGGCGGCGCGGGTTTCGCGAGGCCGATCTGGTGCTGGGGCCGTTCATGGAGCGGGAAGGCAAGGGTCTGAGCGACGCCGATCTGGACAGTCTCGAGGCCCTGCTGGCCGAGGACAACGATCACGAGCTTTATGCCTGGATCATCGAAACCCAGGCTACGCCGGCCGAACACGACACACCGCTGATGGCCAGGCTGCGCACCTTCATGCGCGGCCATGTCGCCGCGGCGGTCGCCGAGGGAGCGGGCTGATGGACGGCGCGAGCCTGGAAAAGCGGGCCGATCACGAGCTGGGCGGCGCGCCCGAGGGTCTGGATGCCCTCATCATCGCCGAGCGGCTGAAGGCGGCGGGCGGCATCGGCGTGTTCGTGGCCCGGGACTATTCGCGTTCGACGGCTTTCGTGCAGGCGTTCCAGTTCTTCGCCAGGGACATCGAGGTCGTCGAGTTTCCGGCCTGGGACTGTCTGCCCTACGACCGGCTGAGCCCGACGTCGGGGGTGTCCGCCGAGCGGATGGCGGGTCTGACGGCGCTGGCGCGACGGGGCGTGGACGAGCGCAAGCCCTTGCTTCTGGTCACGACCGTGGCCGCCGCCATGCAGAGGACCCCGCCGCGGGCCGTCACGACCTCGGCCGGGTTCGATGCCGTCGTCGGGCGCGAGCTCGATACGGCGGCGCTGGAGACCTATTTCACGACCAACGGCTATATGCGGGCTTCGACCGTGAACGAACGGGGCGAATACGCCGTTCGGGGAGGGGTCATCGATGTCTTTCCGCCGGGTTTCGACGAGCCGGTGCGACTGGACATGTTCGGCTCCGAACTGGAGTCCATCCGGACCTTCGATCCCGAGACCCAGCGATCTACCGGTCAGCGGCGCGAGGTCGCCCTGTCGCCCGTGTCCGAGGCCCTGCTGAATGCGGAGACCATCAGCCGCTTCCGCACCGGATATCTGAACCTGTTCGGCGCATCCGGCGATGATCCGCTTTACGCCGCCGTGAGCGAGGGCGCGCGGCGCCAGGGCATGGAGCACTGGCTGCCGCTGCTCTATCCGCATCTGGAGACGCTGTTCGATTATCTGCCGGATCGGGCGGCGATCTTTCTGGATCATCAGGCCGAGGCGGCGCGCGTGGAGCGCTGGGCCCTGACCCGCGATGCCTTTGAGGCGCGGCACGAGGCGTCCAGGACCAAGGGAGGTGCGGCGAACCGGGCTCTGGCCCCGGAGCTGCTGTATCTGCCGGATGCGGACTGGAACTCGGCCCTGGCCGGTCGGCAGGTGCGTCGCCTGACGCCGTTCGATGCAGCGGCGGAAGATGCGGGCGGCCGTCTGGGGCGGACCTTCGCAGCCGAGCGAGCCCAGGACAGCGTCAATCTGTTTGAAGCCGTGGCGGCCCATGCGGCGGCGCTCAGGGCCGACGGCAGGCGGGTGCTGTTCGCTTCGTGGAGCGAGGGCTCGTCGGACCGACTGGGCGTGATGCTCGCAGATCACGGGCTGGACCATGTCGTGGCCGTGCGCGACTGGGCCGACGTGCAGACGGCACCCAGGGACCTCTATCTGCGCGCCATCCTGCCGGTCGAGCACGGCTTCACCACGCCCGACATCGCCGTCATTTCCGAAACCGACATCCTTGGCGACCGGCTGGCGCGGCCCAAACGCAAGCGTCGGGCGGCGAATTTCTTGGCCGAGGCCTCCGCCCTGACGACCGGCGATCTGGTCGTCCACCTCGATCATGGCATCGGCCGCTATGAGGGCCTTAAAACCCTGGAGATCCAGGAGGCCCCGCACGATTGCCTCGAACTGCTCTATGCCGGTGACAGCAAACTCTATCTACCCGTTGAAAACATTGATCTGCTAACCCGCTACGGGTCGGAGTCCGATGGCGTTCAGCTCGACCGGCTGGGCGGCGCGGCCTGGCAGGGCAGGAAGGCCAGGGCCAAGGCCCGGCTGCGCGACATGGCAGAGGGGCTCATCGCGCTGGCGGCCAAGCGGGCCCTGCGGGTCGGCGAGGCGATCACCCCGCCGCACGGCCTGTTCGACGAATTCTGCGCGCGTTTCCCCTACGAGGAGACCGACGATCAGCTCAACGCCATCGGCGACGTGCTGGAGGATCTCGGCAAGGGTGTGCCGATGGACCGGCTGATCTGCGGCGACGTCGGCTTCGGCAAGACCGAGGTCGCCATCCGTGCCGCCTTCGTCGTGGCCATGACCGGTCAACAGGTCGCGATCGTCTGTCCGACGACGCTTCTGGCCCGCCAGCATTTCAAGACCTTCAGCGAACGCTTTGCCGGCTGGCCGATCAAGGTCCGCCACCTGTCGCGCATGGTCACCGCAAAGGACGCGGCCGAGACGCGCAGCGGTCTGAAGGACGGTTCGTTCGAGATCGTGGTCGGCACCCATGCGGTGCTGTCCGATCAGGTCGGGTTCAAGGACCTGGGTCTGGTCATCGTCGACGAGGAGCAGCACTTCGGGGTCAAGCACAAGGAGAAGCTCAAATCCTTGCGCGCCGACGTCCACCTGCTGACCCTGACCGCGACGCCGATCCCGCGCACATTGCAGATGGCCCTTTCGGGCATCCGCGAGATGTCGATCATCGCCACACCGCCGGTCGATCGTCTGGCCGTGCGGACCTATGTCGCGCCGTGGGATCCGGTCATGGTGCGCGAGGCCCTGCTGCGCGAAAAGTACCGCGGTGGCCAGGCCTTCTACGTCTGTCCCCGCCTGGCAGACCTGCCCGACGTCGAGGCGTTCCTCCGGGGCCAGGTGCCGGAGGTCAGGTTCGTCGTCGGTCACGGACAGATGAGCCCGACCCAGCTGGAGGACGTGATGAGCGCCTTCTATGACGGCAGCTATGATGTGCTGGTCTCGACCACGATCGTCGAAAGCGGCATCGACATCCCGACCGCCAACACCTTGATCGTCCACCGCGCCGACATGTTCGGCCTTGCCCAGCTGCACCAGATCCGGGGTCGTATCGGCCGGTCTAAGGCGCGGGCCTTTGCCTATCTGACGGTCGATCCGAAACGACCCCTGACCCTGTCGGCCGAGCGGCGTCTGCAGGTGTTGCAGTCGCTCGACAACCTGGGGGCAGGGTTCCAGCTGGCCAGCCACGACCTCGACCAGCGCGGCGGTGGCAACCTGCTGGGCGACGAACAGTCGGGCCATATCCGCGAAGTCGGCGTCGAACTGTATCAGCAGATGCTGGAAGACGCGGTCGCCGAGCTGCGCCAGAACGGCAGCGAGGGCGTGGCGGATCGCGGCTGGTCGCCCGCCATCAATGTCGGGGCGGCCGTCCTGATTCCCGAGGATTATGTCTCGGACCTCAACGTCCGTCTGAGCCTTTATCGTCGTCTGTCCGACGCGGAGAACAACGAGACACGAGAGGCTCTGGCGGCCGAACTGATCGACCGGTTTGGACCGTTGCCGGACGAAGCCAGACAGCTGCTTCGCATCGTGGGGATCAAGGCCAGCTGCAAGACCGCCAGCATCGAACGCATCGACATCGGGCCCAAGGGCTGCGTGCTGACGCTGCGGGACAACCGCTTCCCCAATCCTGTCGGGCTGGTCGGACTGATTCAGAAGAACCACGCGACGTGGAAGATCCGGCCGGATCAGAAAATCGTGGTGAAGGGCGACTGGCCCACGCCGGAGGACCGGCTGAAGGTCGCCGAGCGGATCACCACCGACCTGGCGCGGGTCGCGCGGGCCTGATCGCGGTCAGGCGGGCGGGGGGTCGCCGCGCTCGCCCTCGGCCGGTTTCAGGCCATAGGGCTCGACCAGGCGCCACACATGGTCAGGGATCATCGATTTCATCCGGCGCGGCTCCTCGCGGCGCAGATGGATCACCGTCTCGGCGGCCTTCATCTCCAGCCGGGTGCGGGCGAACTCCAGCCCGCGCGGTCCGGTGCGTGGCTGCAGCCAGCTGACGATCGGACGGACCCAGTCGGGCATACGGCGCAGGGGCAGGCCGCCCGCCGCGCGCTCCACATTGGCGATGAAACCGGCCACGGCGACCTTGCGCTTTCCCTTGTCGCCGGGCTCGGACAACGCGACCTCGTCGCCCAGCAAATCCAGCAGTTCCTCGCCGCGATCGTTGCGGACCAGCAGCCACTGCTCGCCCTGACCGGCCATGTAGCCGACGGTGATGTCGGCCAGGGCATTGGTGTAGTCGACGCAGGTCCGGCAGGTGAGCGGGAAGAAATCCGGGGCCAGTTGCGAGATCGGCAGGGACAGGAAGGGGATGGTCTTCACCCGACCGTTCGTGAACCTCAGCTCGACATTATAGTCGGCGCGGAATTCCAGATAGGTGATGGTGTCGGGGTGCTCCGACAGCAGGGCCAGAAACGTATGGAAGCGTTCGGTCGTGGTGTTGTCCGAACAGGGGGTGCCGACGACATAGAGTTTGTCGAAACCCAGCTCGGCCTCCAGCGCACGGAGGGCGTAGACCTGGCAGGGGATGCCGATAACGGCGAGGCGGCGGTATCCCCGGGCGCGCGCATTCTCCAGCAGGGCCAGCAGGGGCGCATAGCCCATCCGCATGCCGCGTACCTGGGCCATCGCGGACGCCTCCGTGACCAGGACCGGCATGGGCCGCCACCGGTCATCGGGATCGGGGGCCATGGTCAGGACCGCATCGACCGCGCCGGTTTCGAGCAGGCGTTCGCCGATACGGGTGGTGATGCCGGTCCACTGGGCGCCGGGAGCCGGTGCCCGCAGCGAAGCGCGGACCATGCGCTTCACGGGTCCGAAGAACAGTTCGTCGGGCCTGGTCGCCGGATCGCGCGTCCGGCCATGAACGCGCGTCTCCATGGCCGGATAGTCCGGCTTGATGAATTGGCAGGCCTTGCCACACAGCGTCGGATCTTCCATGCGCGACACGCCGCAGTCGGTGCACAGATTGCGAGGAACGGGCGGGCGCACGGTCGGGGCCCAGACGGGCGCAGAGGGGTCGGCGGAAACAGGCAAGGCGGGCGTTCCGAAGCGCCGGCCTTGTGCGACCGGACCGCGAGGAACCCACGCCAACGCTGGGCCGTCAAGCACGCATGCCGCCGCCCGACACAGCCCGCGCTCAAGCAGCGAGCGACCGCATCGCGAGCGTTAGCGCACAAAAGAGAGGGAGGGCGCCATCCCTTCTGCTTCAGAAGAGATGGCGCGAGTGACGGGGCTCGAACCCGCGACCTCCGGCGTGACAGGCCGGCACTCTAACCAACTGAGCTACACCCGCGTTTCCCGCTGCGTCGTCTCCGGCGCGGCGAGGGGCGTCGTTTAGGCGGGGGCTCGCCGGTGTGTCAAGCGAGGATCGGGAGCGCGTTCGAAACTTCCTCGTCAACCGGCGATCGACGCGCCTGCGACGGGCACAGGCAGCTGGTAATGAACCCCGACGCCCGGTCCCAACGGCAGGTCCATGGCGACCCAGGCCGCCACCATGATCAGCCCGGCCACGAGGAACGACCCTGCATAGGGCAGCATATTGGCAAGGAGGGAGCCCAGTCCGAATCGGGGATCCCACCGCTGGGCGAAGGTCAGGATCAGGGGGAAATAGCTCATCAGGGGCGTGGCGATATTGGTGACGGAATCGCCCATGCGGTAGGCGGCGGTCGTCATCTCCGGGCTGATGCCCAGCAGCATGAACATCGGGACCACAATGGGAGCCAGCGCCGACCATTTGGCCGAGGCCGAACCGATGAACAGGTCGAAGAAGCAGGAGACCAGCACGACGGCGATCAGCAGAAGCGGGGTCGGCAGGGCGACGCTCTTCAGATATTCCGCGCCGCCGACCGCCAGGATCGGTCCCAGTCCGGACCAGTTGAACATGGCCACGAAGTGGGCGGCGAAGAAGGCCAGGACGATGTAGGGGGCCATCTGGGCGATGCCGTCGCGCATCATGACCACGAGATCGCGGTGGCTCGCCACCGTACCCGCGCCGACCCCGTAGGCCCCGCCCGCCAGGAAGAACAGGATGGCAAAGAAGGCGACCAGGGACTGGTAGAGCGGGTTGAACCGCTGGTTCGGCTCGGCCTCCGCATCGATGAAGGGCGAACCGGGCAGGAAGGTGATGGTGGCCCACAGCGCGACCATGGCCAGCAGCGTCAGGCCGGCGAAGGCCAGACCGCGCTTTTCAGCAGCGGTCAGCGAGACCTTGTCGTGAAGGCCGGCCCGCCCGGACAGGATGGGCGAGCGGCCCTTCAGGCGCGGCTCTATGACCACGTCGGTCAGGAACCAGATGATCGGTGTGAATACGATCACCATGCCGATCGAGAAGAACCAGTTGCCCGCGATGGTGACGGAATAGGCGGGATCGATCAGCTGGGCCGCGGACTCGGTGATGCCCAGGATCAGGGCATCGGAGGCCCCCGGAAACAGATTGCCCGCGAACCCGCCGGACACCGCCGCGAACCCGGCCGCGAGCCCCGCCAGGGGATGACGTCCTGCCGCCGAGAAGATCACGGCCGCCAGGGGAATGACGACGACATAGGCGGCGTCCGACGCATGGTGTGACACCATGCCGGTGACCGCCACCGCCGGCGTGAGGATGAACCGGGGCGCGTTCAGCAACATGCCTCGAAAGGCGGTGGTGAACAGACCGGCGCGCTCGGCCACCGCCGCGCCGTAGACGACGGTCAGCACGATCCCCAGGGGCGGGAAGGCCGCCAGGGTCTTTGGCATGTCGATGAACAGCTTTGAGAGATTGTCGGTCGAGAGCAGGCTTTGAGCCTGCAAGGCCTCGCCCGTCACCGGATTGACCGTTGCCCATCCCAGCCCGGCACCGACCATACTGAGCACGATCAGGGCGAGGATGAACCAGAGGAACAGGAAGACGGGATCGGGCAGGCTGTTGCCGGTGCGCTCGACAAGGCCCAGGAAGCCCTTGGCGGGCGGGAGGCCTTCGGGGGTTACGTCGGTCATGGCTGGGCGGCACCCCTCTCAGTCGGAAGGCCACCATAAAGTCAGACGGTGCCCCATCAGCACAACCCCGGTGCGACATTCTGTGCGAACCGTTCTCAACAAGAAATCGTTTCGTCGCATGGGTTTGAACCGCTGCGATCTTGGGTCTAGAAAGCGGCGAATCCGCCGCCTCCCCCTTGCGGCAGGGACCCTTCGTCATGAACGCATTCCTTTTGCAGTATCTGCCCATCGTGATCTTCCTGGGGATCGCAACGGTGCTGGGCCTGGGCTTCATGATCGCCGCCTGGGTCCTGGCCCCTTCGAACCCCGACAGCGAGAAGCTGTCGGCCTACGAGTGCGGGTTCAATGCCTTCGACGACGCGCGGATGAAGTTCGACGTCCGGTTTTATCTGGTGTCGATCCTGTTCATCATCTTCGATCTGGAAGTGGCCTTTCTGTTCCCCTGGGCCGTATCGATGTTCGATCTCGCTCGGCCCGAGATGATCTTCGCCTTCTGGTCGATGATGGCCTTCCTCGGCGTCCTGACCGTCGGCTTCATCTACGAATGGAAGAAGGGCGCGCTGGAATGGCAATAGTCGCACCATCGAGCCCGCTGCCCACGGCCTATGGCCAGGGCGGCCGTTCGACCGTCGAGGGCTACGACCCCAAAATCCACGACAAGTTCTTCGAGGCGGTCAACACCGAGATCGCCGAGCAGGGCTTCCTGACCGCGTCTCTGGATGACGTCATCAACTGGGCCCGCACGGGCAGCCTGATGTGGATGACCTTCGGTCTGGCCTGCTGTGCCGTGGAAATGATCCAGGCGTCCATGCCGCGCTATGATCTCGAGCGGTTCGGCATGGCCCCGCGCGCCAGCCCACGCCAGTCGGATCTGATGATCGTCGCCGGCACCCTGACCAACAAGATGGCTCCGGCCCTGCGCAAGGTCTACGACCAGATGCCGGACCCGCGTTACGTCCTGTCGATGGGCAGCTGTGCCAACGGCGGTGGCTATTACCACTACAGCTACAGCGTCGTGCGCGGCTGCGACCGTATCGTGCCGGTTGACGTCTATGTGCCCGGCTGCCCACCGACGGCCGAGGCCCTGATCTACGGCCTGCTGCAGCTGCAGAAGAAGATCCGGCGGACGGGGACGATCGACCGGTGAGCGAGTTCGAACAGCCCAAATACGCGATCGGCCACCTGGCGACCGTCGCCGCCAACACCGCCGTCCTGACGCCGCTGGGCCAGGAGATGGTGGCCGAGCTGCAGGTCGATGCGACCGTGGCCTATGGCGAGCTGACGCTGACCTGCCACCGCGACCGGATCGTGAGCGTGCTGACGGACCTGCGCGACCGCTTCGGGTTCCAGCAGCTGCTGGACGTCTGCGGCGTGGACTATCCCGACCGGGCCGAACGGTTCGACGTCGTCTATCATCTGCTGAGCCTGACGCGGAACACGCGCATCCGGGTCAAGGTCACGACCGACGAGGTCCAGCCGGTGCCCAGCGTCATCTCTGTCTATCCTTCAGCCGAATGGTTCGAGCGCGAGGCGTTCGACATGTACGGCATGCTGTTCTCGGACCACCCGGACCTGCGCCGCCTGCTGACCGACTACGGGTTCCAGGGGCATCCGCTGCGCAAGGACTTCCCGATGACCGGCTATGTCGAGGTCCGCTATGATGAACAGCAGAAGCGGGTGGTCTATGAGCCCGTCAAGCTGACGCAGGAGTTCCGCAACTTCGACTTCCTGTCGCCGTGGGAAGGTGCCGAGTATCCGGCCTCCGTCCTGCCTGGCGACGAGAAGGCACCCGGGGCGGTCCCGGGGCCCAAGGCGACGGGATGATCGACCATGCCACCCTCAGCGTTGCAGCAGGCTTTCACCAAGGCGTCGATACAGTCGGCGGCTTCGTTCTTTCTCGTGACCTTCTCGACCGCCTTTCTGTTCACCCTCGGGGCCCGGCTGACCGGCTGGTTTACGCGCTCGCCGGTGATCCCGCCGGAACAGACGTCCATGTTGGGCATCGCCATCATGGTGGCGGTGATCTGTCTGGCCGTGGGGGCCAGCATCCGCAGGCTTTCGGCGGCCGAGTTGCAGAGCGCCCTGCTGGGGGCCTCGGCTATCCTTTTGTCCACGCCCCTGGCGCTGGCCGTTCTGACCGGAGACTGGCAGTTGTCGACGGCCGCCGTGTCCGGGATGGGCGTGGTCACCCTGGCCGTCGGCTGGTTCGTGGCCATCACCCGCAGACCCGATACGCCGGAGGCGCGCACTGATGGCTGACGGACACCCCATCGCGAAGGCCTCGCCCACCCGCGCCGAACTGGACGTCGTCACCGACGATCTGGGCCATATCGCCTTCGGCGATCCGCGCACGGCCCATGCGCGCGAGATGGACGACCGCAAGTTCACCATCAACTTCGGGCCCCAGCACCCGGCCGCCCATGGTGTGCTGCGTCTGGTGCTGGAACTGGACGGGGAGGTGGTCGAGCGCGTCGATCCGCATATCGGCCTGCTGCATCGCGGTACCGAAAAGCTGATGGAGGCCCGCACCTACCTCCAGAACGTGCCCTATCTGGACCGGCTCGACTACGTCGCGCCGATGAACCAGGAGCATGCCTTCTGTCTGGCCATCGAGCGGTTGCTCGAAATCGAGGTTCCGTATCGCGCCCAGCTGATCCGGGTGCTGTATTCGGAAATCGGCCGCATCCTGTCGCACATGCTGAACGTGACGACCCAGGCGCTGGACGTCGGGGCCCTGACGCCGCCGCTGTGGGGCTTCGAGCAGCGCGAAAAGCTGATGGTCTTCTACGAGCGGGCCTGCGGCGCGCGCCTGCACGCCAACTATTTCCGGCCGGGCGGCGTGCATCAGGACCTGCCCATGGCCCTGATCGACGACATCGGCCGCTGGTGCGCCGAGTTCCCGGCGGCTTTGGCCGACATCGAGAGCCTGGTCACCGAGAACCGCATCTTCAAGCAGCGCAACGTCGACATCGGTGTGGTGTCCAAGGAGCAGGCCCTGCAGTGGGGCTTTTCCGGCGTGATGCTGCGCGGCTCGGACATCGCCTGGGACCTGCGCAAGTCGCAGCCCTATGAATGCTATGCCGAGCTCGATTTCGGCGTGGTCGTCGGCAAGAACGGCGACTGCTGGGACCGCTACCTCGTCCGCGTCGAGGAGATGAAGCAGTCGGTGCACATCATGGAGCAGTGCATCCACAAGCTGCGCAACTGCCCCGGCGAACCGGTCATGGTCGAGAACAACAAGATCGTGCCGCCGACGCGCGGCGAGATGAAGCGGTCGATGGAAGCCCTGATCCATCACTTCAAGCTCTACACCGAAGGCTTCCACACTCCGGCCGGCGAGGTCTATGCCGCCGTCGAGGCCCCCAAGGGCGAGTTCGGAATCTATCTGGTCAGTGACGGCACCAACAAGCCGTACCGCGTGAAGATCAGCGCGCCCGGCTTCCGCCACCTGCAGGCCATGGACTGGATGAACCGCGGCCACATGCTGGCCGACGTGTCAGCCATCCTGGGCTCGCTGGATATCGTGTTCGGGGAGGTGGATCGGTGAGTGACAAGCCTCTGAGTGATCTGGTCCAGAAGGGCTGGGAAGTCGTCAGCTATTCCGCAACCGACGCGTCCGGAACAGCCTATCAGCACAGCGTCCTGCTGCGCCGCAGCGGCGAACACAAGATCGTGGTGCTTCGCAAGAAAATCCTCGGCGACGGTGTGGTTGTAGACTCGGAGCTTGACCTCTGATGTCAATCCCCACTCCTGTTTTCGCCCTTGAGGACTGGACCTATGTCTGGGTATGGTCAGTAATCATGGCGCTCACTTTCGGCGTGTTTGTGAGAAACCGGGATCTGGTCCCGGAAGAAAATCGCCGTCCTGTTCTCGCCCGCTTCCTGTCCAGCCTGGCGCTTTTTGCAGTGCTTTGGGTTCCCTCACAGATCATCTGGAAGGCCGTCGAGCAGGGTGCCGAAGCCAGTGGTGAGGCCTGGCCTGTGGCCTGGGGCATCGGCTCGGGCATCCTGATGATGGCGGCAGCTTTTGCGGTTTTGCTGCTCGCTGTGTCCCGGTGGTCCGCGGCGCGACGGTTCCTTTTTCCCGGTACGGGCCAAACCAGCAGGGCCGATCCCTCATGAGCGTCCGTCGTCTCGCCAAGGAACAACCCGCCTCGTTCGCCTTCTCGAAGGAGACGCTGAAGAAGGTCGACTGGTGGATCGCCAAATATCCGGCCGATCGTGCCCGTTCGGCCGTGATCCCGATGCTGTGGCTGGTGCAGAAGCAAGAGGGCTGGGTGTCCGAGCCCGCCATCCGCGCCATCGCCGAGAAGCTCGACATGGCCTACATCCGGGTGCTGGAGGTCGCGACCTTCTACACCATGTTCATGCTGGAGCCGGTCGGCTCGGCCGCCCTGATCCAGGTCTGCGGCACCACGCCCTGCATGCTGCGCGGCTCGGGCGAACTGATGAAGGTCTGCAAGAGCCGGATCGGGGACAAGCAGACCCTGTCGGCCGACGGCAAATTCTACTGGGAAGAGGTCGAGTGTCTGGGGGCCTGTGTCAACGCGCCCATGGCCATGATCAACGACTACTATTTCGAGGACCTGACGGCCGCCGACCTGAACCAGATCATCGACGACTTCGCGGCGGGCAAGACGCCCAAACCGGGCACGCGAGTCGACCGCGTGAACTCGGCACCAGAGGGCGGGCCGCTGACCCTGACCGATCCGAAACTGTATGACGGCACGGCGGCGAAGAAGATCAAGAAACTCCCGAACTCCGAGCCCGTGACGGCATGACCGAACCTTTCGATCCCAAGTCGGGCCAATCCCTCAAGAACTCCGACGCCTTCTTCGCGATCGGGTTCGTGTTTTTCGTCCTCGGGCTGTCCGGCGACAACAATTCCGCCTTTCTGGCGATCGGCCTCGCGTTCATCGCCGTCGGGGTGGCCGGCCGGGTGCGCAAGCCCAAGGTCGATAAGTGATATGGGCGCTCAACCAGCAACCTGCGGCTCGGGCGAGGTCAGCGCATGACCGATGCAAGGTCTGACGAGAAGGTGGCCGCCTATCGTGCGGAAATCCGTGCCGTGGGCCGCAACCAGCGGCTGGCGGGCTTCGGCCTGGTGCTGCTCGGGGCTATTCTGGTCTGGGGCGCGACACGCGCGGGTGGGCTCGCCGAGTTCGTGCAGATGGCGGGCTATACGGCGCTGGCGGCGGGATGGGCCCTGATGCTGGCCGCGATTTTCCTGCGCACCCGATATCACCGCCGTCGGATGGCCGAGCTGGACGGAGGCCCACAATGAGCGCCTTGCTTCCCGGCCAGGACGAACCGTCGCGTGATTATCCGACGGGGCGTGCACAGTCCGTGATCACAAGACGTTCGGGGGACCGTCGTGACATCAAAACCACCGAAGCGCGGCGTCGCCGGCCTTTTCATGGCCAATCTGATGGGCGCCAGCGCCCTGCCTTTGGGCGGGGCCTCGGCACCGCCCGCGACACCGACGCCTGCTGCGCCGTCCCCTTCGCCTTCTCCCGCCGGTTCCCCGAATGCGCCTGATCAGACACCCCCAAGTTCAGGCGCCCAGCGTCCGCCTCCGCCAACCGAGCGCCAGACCGGCGATCGGCGGAGCGAACTCTCGCGCCCGCGCGGCAGCGGGAACGGCCGGGGTGGCCGGGGCAGGGGAGGCGCGCTGATGGTCGGTCTGCTGGAAGACAAGGATCGCATCTTCACCAACCTGTACGGGCTCCAGGACTGGGGTCTGGAAGGTGCGAAAAACCGTGGTTGCTGGAACGCGACCAAGGACATGCTGGATATGGGCCGCGACTGGCTCATCACCAACGTCAAGAACTCGGGTCTGCGCGGACGCGGCGGCGCCGGGTTTTCGACCGGTCTGAAGTGGTCCTTCATGCCGAAGGAGGTGAAGGACCGGCCTCACTACCTCGTCGTCAACGCCGACGAGTCCGAGCCCGGCACCTGCAAGGACCGGGAGATCATGCGCCATGATCCCCACCTGCTGATCGAAGGCTGTCTGATCGCCTCCTTCGCGATGCAGGCCCACGCCTGCTACGTCTATCTGCGCGGCGAATATGTGCTGGAACGCGAGCGCATGGAGGCGGCGGTCAAGCAGGCCTATGAGGCGAAGCTGATCGGCAAGAACAACGTCCACGGCTGGGACTTCGACCTCTATATCCACCACGGCGCGGGCGCTTACATTTGCGGCGAAGAGACCGCCCTGCTGGAAAGCCTGGAGGGCAAGAAGGGCCAGCCGCGCCTGAAGCCGCCGTTCCCGGCCGGCGCGGGCCTGTATGGCTGCCCCACCACGGTGAACAACGTCGAGTCGATCGCCGTCGTCGGCACGATCCTGCGTCGTGGGGCCCAGTGGTTTGCCGGCTTCGGCCGTCCGAACAACACCGGCACCAAGCTGATGAGCATCAGCGGCCACGTGAACCGGCCCTGCAATGTCGAAGAGGCCATGTCGATCCCGCTGCGTCAGCTGATCGAGGATCACTGCGGCGGGGTGCGCGGCGGCTGGGACAATCTGAAGGCCATCATCCCGGGCGGGGTCTCGGTGCCCCTGATCACGCGCGAGATGAGCGAAGTCGCCCTGATGGACTTCGATTCCCTGCGCGAAATGAAGTCGGGTCTGGGCACGGCCGCCGTGGTGGTGATGGACAACTCCACCGACCTGGTGAAGGCGATCGCCCGCATCAGCTATTTCTACAAGCACGAGAGCTGCGGCCAGTGCACGCCGTGCCGCGAGGGCACCGGCTGGATGTGGCGCGTGCTGGAGCGGATGGCCGTGGGCGAGGCCGATCCCGCCGAGATCGACATGCTGCTGGAAGTCTCGACCCAGATCGAGGGCCACACCATCTGCGCGCTCGGCGACGCCGCCGCCTGGCCGGTCCAGGGGCTGATCCGCCACTTCCGCCACGAGATCGAGGACCGCATTTCGTCCTACCGCACCCGCCGCGCGAACTTCGCCGGCCACGCGATCGCGGCGGAGTAGGGGATGCGGCGCGCCCTGATCCTGTCCCTGACGGCGATGGCCCTGTCGGCCTGCGGCAAGCCTGCCGAGACGGCCGCGACCCCGGCCGAGACCGTCGCCCCGACCGCGCCGGTGTCAGGTGCCGTGGCCCGGTCGCCGGCCGTGCTGACGGCCGTGGACCTGCGCCGCGTCTGTCGCGCCGGTCTGGCCGCCATCCATGGCCAGCAGGTCGAGGCGATCGAGCTGACCGGCCTGGAGGGTCAGGTCGTCAACGCCCAGTGGCGCGCGCCCGTCGATGGCGGGATGATGAAGGCCCAGTGCCGCGCCGCTGACGGACTGGTCGTGTGGAAGCCGCTGGACCTGCCCGACCCCGCCTCCGTTCGGTGGATGAATGCATCCGGCGATCCGGTCATGCGCTATGCCATGCGCGGCGACGAGATCGAGATCACCCAGACGCTGCCAGACGGCACGACGCAGACGGCCATGATGACTATGCCGGCGAACGGGGAGGCGGGCTGATGGTCGACGAACCCGACAACCTCGTCCTGCAGATCCTCCGCCGTGTGGAAATCCGCTTGACCGCAATCGAAACCAAGCTGGATCGCGTGGGCGAAGACGTCCACGGCCTCAAGATCCGTATGACACATGTCGAGGAGGGTCTCGCGGGCGTGAACCGTCGACTGGATCGAATCGAAGAACGCGTGGATCGGATCGAGAAACGCCTCGATCTGGTCGATCATCCCTACGGCGGAGTCCGCGAATAATGCCCGTCGCTAAAGTCAACGGCATCGAAGTCGAGTTCGAGCCCGGCATGACCGTGCTTCAGGTTGCCGAGCGCGCCGGGCACGAGATCCCGCGCTTCTGCTATCACGAGCGGCTGTCGATCGCTGGCAACTGCCGCATGTGCCTGGTCGAGGTGAAGCCCGGACCGCCCAAGCCGCAAGCCAGCTGCGCCCTGCCGGCCGCCGAAAACCAGGAGATCTTCACCGACACGCCGATGGTCAAGAAGGCGCGCGAAGGGGTGATGGAGTTCCTGCTCATCAACCACCCGCTGGACTGCCCGATCTGCGACCAGGGCGGCGAGTGCGACCTGCAGGACCAGGCCATGGGCTATGGCCGCGACGGTTCGCGCTATGCCGAGAACAAGCGCGCGGTCGAAGAAAAGAACATGGGTCCGACGATCAAGACCTTCATGACGCGGTGCATCCAGTGCACCCGCTGCGTGCGGTTCGTGTCGGAAGTGGCGGGCGTGCCGGACATCGGCATGATCAGTCGAGGCGAGGACGCCGAGATCACCACCTATCTGGAACAGGCCGTGGGGTCCGAGCTGTCGGGCAACGTCAACGACCTGTGCCCCGTGGGGGCCCTGACGCACCGGCCGTGGCAGTTCCACTATCGCCCGTGGGAACTGAAGAAGACCGAGACCATCGACGTCATGGACGCCCTGGGCTCCAACATCTCGGCCCAGTCCAAGGGTGCCGAGATCATGCGTATCCTGCCGCGCGTGCACGAGGGCATCAACGAGGAGTGGCTGTCGGACAAGAGCCGCTATGTCGTCGACGGCCTGCAGGCGCGCCGTCTGGACCGGCCCTATGTGCGCGAGAACGGCAAGCTGCGCGTCGCCTCGTGGGACGAGGCGCTGAACGCGGTCGCCTCGAAGCTGAAGTCAGCCCCGTCAGACCGGATCGGCGTCATCGCCGGGGATTTGCAGGACGCGGAATCGATGAAGGCGGCGCTGGACCTGTTCCGCGCGCTGGGCTCGTCCAACACCGACTGTCGCCAGGACGGATCGGCCCTGGGATATGGCCCGCGCGAGGGCTGGCTGTTCAACACGGGTCTGCAAGGTCTGGAAGGGGCGGACTCGATCCTTCTGGTCGGCGTCAATCCGCGCACCGAAGGCCCCTTGCTGAACCAGCGCATCCGCAAGTCCTGGCTGGCCGGCAAGACCCGCGTCAGCGTCATCGGCGATGCCGCCGACCTGACCTATGACTATGACCTGATCGGTCGCGGGACGAAGACGCTGTCCAAGCTGCCGAAGGCGGCTGCCGATGCCCTGTCGAAAGCCGAACGCCCCGCCATCGTCGTCGGTTCGGGGGCCCTGTCGGGCCCCAGGGGCCCGGCCGTAATCAACGCCCTCGGCGCACTCGCCGGCTCGCTGGGCGTCGTCAAGGATGGCTGGAACGGCTTTAACGTGCTGCACTACGCCGCCGCCCGCGTCGGCGGGCTGGACATGGGCTTCGTCCCGGCGACGGGCGGCCTTTCGGCCCATGAGATGGTCCAGCGGGGTGCACTCGATGTGCTGTTCCTGCTGGGGGCGGACGAGATCGAGACCGGTCCGTCGAACGCCTTCAAGGTCTATCTGGGCAGCCATGGCGACCGCGGGGCGCACACCGCCGACGTCATCCTGCCGGGTGCCGCCTGGACCGAAAAGTCGGGCCTTTATGTCAACACCGAGGGCCGGGTGCAGATGGCCGAACGCGCCGTCTTCCCCAAGGGCGAGGCCAAGGAAGACTGGGCCATCCTGCGTGCCCTGTCCGAGCGCGTGGGTCACACCTTGCCATACGACACCCTGGAGCAGCTGCGCACGAAACTGATGGGCGACCATCCGACGTTCGGCCGGATCGACTATCTGGCCCCTGCTGCGTCGTTCGACGTGGCGAGCCTGGGGACCAAAGGGGCTCTGGGCGATGTCGCCTTCACCTCGGCCGTGACCGACCCCTATCTGAACAACCCGATCGCGCGCGCCAGCGCGACGATGGCCGAGCTTAGCGCCCTGCGCATGGCTCCGGCCCTGCTGGCGGCGGAGTAGAGCATGACCGAGAATTTCTGGACCGGACCGGTCGGCTGGACCCTGATCACCACCGGCGGCATCCTGATCGTCACGATCGGTATCCTGCTGTCGCTGGCCTTCCTGCTGCTGGCCGATCGCAAGATCTGGGCGGCCGTGATGATGCGGAAAGGGCCCAATGTCGTGGGTCCGTTCGGCCTGCTTCAGTCCTTCGCCGACTTTCTGAAGTTCGTCCTGAAGGAAATCGTCGTTCCCGCCGGGGCCGACAAGGCGGTCTTCCTGCTGGCACCGCTGATCAGCTTCGTCCTCGCCTTCGTGGCCTGGGCCGCCATTCCGTTCGCGCCGGGCTGGGTCATCTCCGACCTGAACGTCGGCATCCTGTACATCTTCGCCATCAGCTCGCTGGGCGTCTACGGCATCATCATGGGCGGCTGGGCTTCGAACTCGAAGTATCCGTTCCTGGGCTCGCTGCGGTCGGCCGCGCAGATGGTGTCGTACGAGGTCTCGATCGGCCTGATCATCATCAACGTCATCCTGCTGGCCGGGACCATGAACCTGTCGTCGATCGTGACGGCGCAGGAAGGCTGGATCTGGAACTGGTTCGCCTTCGGCGGCGGGGCCGACACCTGGCCGCTGGTGGTGGTGATGATCCCGGTGACGATGATGTTCTTCATTTCGGCCCTGGCGGAAACCAACCGCCCGCCGTTCGACCTGCCAGAAGCGGAGTCCGAACTGGTGGCCGGCTATCAGGTCGAATACTCCTCCACGCCCTATCTGCTGTTCATGATCGGCGAATACGCCAACATCGTCTTCATGTGCGCCATGATCAGCCTGCTGTTCTTCGGCGGCTGGAACCCGGGCTTTCCGATCGACTTCACCGCCGACTGGCCGCCGTTCCTGGTCAATTTTCTGCTGTTCCTGGTCCTGGCGACCAAGATCGTCTTCTGGTTCTTCATGTTCGCCATGGTGAAGACCTTCGTGCCGCGCTACCGCTACGACCAGCTGATGCGGCTGGGCTGGAAGATCTTCCTGCCGACGTCTCTGGTGGCCGTGGTGATCGTGTCGGCCTGGCGCGTCTTTATGGTCGAGGCATGATCCGGATGGCCGCCCTGTCCGTCCTTTGCATCGGCCTGACCGGCTGTCTGCCGCCCGCCTATGAGGCCGAGCCGGCGTCCGTCTATCAGTGGCAGCGGCGTCAGGAAGGCATTGAGCGGCGCGAGGCCGAACGCGTGCGCCTGTGCGCCATCATGAACACCGACACGGATCGCTATCGCCGCGACTGCCGCCGTCCCGGAGACCCCATCCGATGATTACCCGTATCGTCCAGGCCGCGAAGGGTGCGCTGCTGATCGACATGGTGGGGGCTTTCGGCCTGACCCTGCGCGAGTTCTTTCGCCCCAAGCACACCATCAACTATCCGTTCGAGCGCAATCCGCAGTCGCCGCGCTTCCGGGGCGAACACGCCCTGCGCCGCTATGCGAACGGCGAGGAACGCTGCATCGCCTGCAAGCTGTGCGAGGCCATCTGCCCGGCCCAGGCGATAACCATCGAATCGGAGCCCCGCAGCGACGGCAGCCGCCGGACCACCCGCTACGACATCGACATGGTCAAATGCATCTATTGCGGCCTGTGCCAGGAGGCCTGCCCGGTGGATGCCATCGTCGAGGGTCCGAACAGCGAGTTCGCCACCGAGACGCGCGAGGAACTGCTCTATGACAAGGCGCGGCTGCTGGACAACGGCGACCGCTGGGAACGCCAGATCGCCAGGAACCTGGAGCTCGACGCACCCTATCGGTGAGGATTTCCCTCTCCCGGCGGGAGAGGGGCAGAATACGAATTGCTCGCTTCATTTTGGGGCGAACGCTGTCTAAGAGGTGCGGCGATTGCGCCGCACCATTTCGGAAAGGGCGAAAGCCTCCCATGCTGCAAGGCATAGCCTTCTATCTGCTCTCGGCGGTGGCAGTCGTGTCCGGCCTTCTGGTCGTGACTGCGCGCAACCCCGTGCACAGCGTCCTGTGGCTGATCCTGGCCTTCTTCTCGTCGGCCGGACTGTTCGTGCTGCTGGGGGCGGAGTTCCTGGCCATGCTTCTGGTCGTCGTCTACGTCGGCGCGGTCGCGGTCCTGTTCCTGTTCGTCGTCATGATGCTGGATGTGGACTTCGTGAGGCTGCGCGAGGGGTATGCGACCTATCTGCCCCTGGCGGCGATCGTGGCGGGCATACTGCTGGCCGAGATGGTCATGATCTCGATCGTGGTGGTGCAGGGCGGGGCGGCTTCGGACGCCGTGGCACCCGCCGTCGCCACCGCCGATGCCTCGAACGTCGAGACGATCGGGCGGGTGCTCTATACCGATTACATCTACTTCTTCCAGGCGGCCGGGATCGTGCTGCTGATCGCCATGATCGGGGCAATCGTCCTGACCCTGCGCAAGAAGCCGTCGGTCCGCCGTCAGGATCCGGGGGCCCAGACCAACCGCGACCGCAAGACCTCGGTCCAGATCAAGGGCGTCGTCACCGGGGCGGGCGTTACCGGCGAGGAGCTGCGCTGATGGACGTCGGTCTGCAACACTATCTGGCGGTCGCCGCCATGCTGTTCACCATCGGTGTCTTCGGCATTTTCGTGAACCGGAAGAACATCATCATCATCCTGATGTCGGTCGAGCTGATCCTGCTGGCGGTGAACATCAACTTCGTCGCCTTCTCCGCCTATCTGAACGACGTACAGGGGCAGATCATGGCCATGTTCGTCCTGACGGTGGCCGCGGCCGAAGCCGCCGTGGGCCTGGCGATCCTGGTGACCTTCTTCCGCAACCGCGGCGACATCGCGGTTGACGACGCCAATGTGATGAAGGGCTGACCGGAGTGACTCTCGAACTGCTCGTCACGCTCGGCGTCTTCGCCCCGCTGCTCGGTGCCGCCATCGCCGGCCTCTTCGGTCGCCGCATCGGCGATATCCCGTCGCAAGCCATCACGACCGGCCTGCTGTTCTTTTCGTGCGCCGTCGCCTGGACGGTGTTCAGCCAGTGGACCTGGGGTCATCTCGAACCCTTCACGGTCACGATCGCGCCCTTCATCAACGTCGGCGATTTCCAGTCGGCCTGGTCGATCCGCATCGATGCCCTGTCGGCGGTGATGCTGGTCGTGGTGACCAGCGTGTCTTCGCTCGTGCACCTGTATTCGTGGGGATACATGGCCGAAGACGACTCCAGGCCGCGCTTCTTCGCCTATCTGTCCCTGTTCACCTTCGCCATGCTGGCGCTGGTGACCGCCGCCGACTTCATGCAGCTCTTCTTCGGCTGGGAAGGGGTGGGGCTGGCGTCCTATCTGCTGATCGGCTTCTGGTACAAGAAATCGACCGCGTCGGCCGCCGCCATCAAGGCCTTCGTCGTCAACCGCGTCGGCGACTTTGGCTTTGCGCTGGGCATCATCACCGTCTTCTGGATGTTCGGCACGATCGAGTTCGCCGAGCTGTTCCCGATGATCGCCTCGAAACAGGGGCAGGGCTGGGCGTTCCTGGGGCACACCTGGTCGGCGCTGGATCTGGCGGGTGTGCTGCTGTTCATCGGTGCCATGGGCAAGTCGGCGCAGTTCTTCCTGCACACCTGGCTGCCCGATGCGATGGAGGGCCCGACGCCGGTGTCCGCCCTGATCCACGCCGCGACCATGGTCACCGCCGGCGTGTACATGGTCTGCCTGCTCAGCCCGATCTATGAGTATGCGCCCACGGCGTCGCTGCTGATCGCCATCACCGGCGCAGTCACGGCCCTGTTCGCGGCGACGGTCGGCCTGATGCAGAACGACATCAAGCGGGTCATCGCCTATTCGACCTGTTCGCAGCTGGGCTACATGTTCTTTGCGGCGGGCGTCGGCGTCTATGAATCCGCCATGTTCCACCTGTTTACGCACGCCTTTTTCAAGGCCCTGCTGTTCCTGGGGGCCGGATCGGTGATCCACGGGATGCACCACGAACAGGACATGCGGAAGATGGGCGGGCTGTGGAAACTGCTGCCCGTCACCTATGCGGTCATGATGATCGGCACGATCGCCATCACCGGCCTGGGCATCCCCGGGATCGGCGGTTTCGCCGGCTTCTATTCGAAGGATTCGATCCTCGAGAGCGCCTGGGCGGCGGCCACGAGCGGCCATTCGGCAGCGGGGTATTTCGCCTTCTTCGTCGGCATCTTCGCGGCCGGGCTGACCAGCTACTATTCGTGGCGGCTGATCTTCATGACCTTCCACAACAGGCCGCAATGGACGGAAGAGGCGATCGCCGCACACGCGCACGACCACCCTGACGATCGCGCCCCGCACGCCCGGATCGAGACCCACGCGGAGCGGATCGAGGATGGAGATCATGGCGCGCACGGGCATGACGATCATGGCCATCATGGCCCATTGAAGCCGCACGAGAGCCCGTGGGTCATGCTGGCGCCGTTGATCGTTCTGGCGATCGGCGCGGTCGCAGCGGGCTTCGTCTTCGCGCCCGACTTCATCGGCCATCACGAGACCGAGTTCTGGCGCGGTGCCATCTTCAACGGTCCGCACAACCATGTCCTGCACGAGAGCCACGAGGTTCCGCTGTGGGTGAAGTGGTCGCCGCTGGTCGTGACCCTGCTGGGGGCCGCCATCGCCGCCTTCTACTACGTCCTGCACGAAGGGATGGCAAAGCGGATGGCCGCGAAGGAGGGACCGCTCTGGACCTTCCTGTACAACAAGTGGTTCTTCGACGAGATCTACGGGTTCGTCTTCGTCAAGGGTGCCAGGGCGCTGGGCGACTTCTTCTGGAAGGTCTGCGATGTCCGGATCATCGACGGGCTGGGGCCGAACGGTGCCGCCTGGGCGTCGCTGAAATCGGCCGCGCGGCTGGCCAGGCTCCAGTCCGGCTATGTCTACCACTATGCGTTCGTGATGCTGCTCGGCGTGGCCGGTCTGCTCGCCTTCGCCATCTACACCTGGGGTGCCTGAGTTATGGGTGCGATCCCCAATATCCTGAGCGTGGTCACCTTCCTGCCGCTGGTCGGGGCGCTGCTGATCCTGATCGGCCGCTTTGCCGCTCCGTCGGGCCAGGATGGCATCGCCCGCTGGGTGGCGCTGGGCACCACTCTGGTGACCCTGGCCCTGTCGGCGGTGCTGGTGCTTCAGTTCGATAGCGCCAACCCGGCCTATCAGTTCGTCGAGAACTACGCCTGGTTCGCCGGGGCCGGATATCACCTCGGCGTGGACGGGATCTCGATCCTGTTCGTCCTGCTGACGGCCTTCCTGATGCCGATCTGCATCCTGGCCAGCTGGAAGTCGATCGAGACCCGCGTCGTCGACTACATGATCGCCTTCCTGGTGCTGGAGACCCTGGTCATCGGGGTGTTCACCTCGCTGGACCTGTTCCTGTTCTACATCTTCTTCGAAGGCACCCTGGTGCCGATGTTCATCATCATCGGGGTCTGGGGCGGGGCGAACCGGATCTATGCCGCCTACAAATTCTTCCTCTACACCCTGCTGGGGTCCGTGCTGATGCTGCTGGCCATGCTGTGGATGGCCAACAAGGCGGGCACGACCAGCATTCCGGAGCTGAAGACCTTCGCCTTCAGCCCGCAGGCCCAGTCGGTGCTGTGGCTGGCCTTCTTCGCCTCGTTCGCGGTGAAGATGCCGATGTGGCCCGTCCACACCTGGCTGCCCGACGCCCACGTCCAGGCGCCGACGGCGGGATCGGTCATTCTGGCCGGCATCCTGCTGAAGCTCGGCGGTTACGGCTTCATCCTGTTCAATGTGCCGATGTTCCCGGATGCATCCGTCCTGTACCGGCCGCTGGTCTTCACCCTGTCGGTGATCGCCATCGCCTACACGTCCCTGGTCGCCTTCCGACAGACCGACATCAAGAAGCTGATCGCCTATTCGTCGGTGGCGCACATGGGCTTCGTGACCATGGGCATCTTCGCCGGCAACGCCCAGGGGATGCAGGGGGCCATCTTCCAGATGCTGAGCCACGGGCTGATCTCGGGCGCGCTCTTCCTCTGCGTCGGTGTCGTCTATGACCGGATGCACACGCGCGAGATCGCCTTCTACGGCGGCCTGACCAACCGGATGCCCTGGTACGCGGCCATCTTCCTGATGTTCACCATGGCCAACGTCGGTCTGCCGGGGACCTCGGGCTTCATTGGCGAGATGCTGACGATGACCGGCGTCTATCAGGCCTCGACCTGGGCGGCGTTCGTGGCCGCGACCGGCGTCATCCTGTCGGCCGTCTATGCCCTGACCCTGTATCGCAACGTCATGTTCGGCGAGATCACCAACCCGGCGCTGGCCACGATCAAGGACATCGACCTGCGCGAGCTGGTCATCTTCGTCCCCCTGATCGTCGGCACGATCTGGCTGGGCGTCCAGCCGGACCTCGTCCTGAACTACACCGCCGCCTCCGTCGACGCCGTCGTCAACGGCTGGCAGCTCGCGACCGGCGGGTGAGAGAATAATGCCTGACCTGTCCCAAGCCCTCTATCTCGCCGCCCCGGAGCTGACGCTCGCCATCGGTGCGCTCGTCCTGTTGCTGCTCGGTGCCTTCATCGGCGAGAAGTCGGCGCGGCTGGTGTCGATCCTGTCCGTCGCCCTGCTCATCGCGGCCGCTGCCGTCGCCGCGACCGGCCCGCTCGGTACCGCCTTCAACGGGGCCTATGTCGCCGATCCACTGGCCGTCTATGCCAAGGTCGCCATCTATCTGGCCTCGGCCGTGGCCGTCGTTCTGGGCGGCGGCTGGATGCAGCGCACCGGTATCGCCCGGTTCGAGTTCCCGATCCTGATCGTCCTCGCCGCCGTCGGCATGGGGATGATGGTGTCGTCCGGCGACCTGATTTCGCTCTATGTCGGGGTCGAGCTGCACTCGCTGGCCCTCTATGTGCTGGCCGCCTATCACCGCGACGACCTGAAGGCGTCCGAGGCCGGCCTGAAGTATTTCGTGCTCGGGGCCCTGTCGTCCGGCCTGCTGCTGTATGGCTCCAGCCTGATCTATGGCTTCTCAGGCTCGATGCATTTCGAGGACATCGCCGCCTATGCCACGGCCAACCCCGGTCCGGGCCTGATCTTCGGCCTGGTGTTCCTGATCTGCGGTCTGGCGTTCAAGGTCTCGGCCGCGCCGTTCCACATGTGGACGCCCGACGTTTATGAAGGCGCGCCGACGCCGGTCGTGGCCTTCTTCACCACGGCACCGAAGATGGCCGCCATGGTCCTGTTTGCACGCGCCCTGAGCGAAGGCTTCCTGCAGGCCCACGAGCAGTGGGCCCAGGTGCTGATCCTGATCGCCCTCGCCAGCTTCGTCGTCGGGGCCTGGGGTGGCCTGGCGCAGAAGGACATCCAGCGCCTGCTGGCCTATTCGTCGATCGCCAACATCGGCTACGCCATTCTGGGCATCGCGGCAGGCACCGAGCAGGGCCTGCAGGCCATGGTCATGTTCATGACCCTGTACATGATTGACACCATGGGCTTCTTCGCCATCCTCCTGTCCCTGAGCCGCAACGGTCGTCCGATCCGCAAGATCGCCGACCTGGTGGGCCTGAAGAAGGACCGGCCGGTCACCGCCATGGCCATCACCGTATTGTCGCTGTCGGTGCTGGGCATGCCGCCGTTCTCGGGCTTCTGGGGCAAATACTATGTCTTCGGCGCTGCGGCTTCGGCTGGTTACTGGATGGTGGCTGCGGCGGGTCTGGTGGCCTCGGTCGTGGCGGCCTTCTACTATCTGCGCATTATCAAGCTGATGTGGTTCGACGCGGCACCGGACGATGGGGTCGCCACCGACAAGGCTCCGGTCGAAGCTCAATGGATCGGCTGGGTCTGCGCGGCCTTTTCCTTCCCGCTGGTGATCGTCGGCCTGATCTGGCTGGAGCCGCTGACCCAAATCGCCGCGACCGGGTTCGGAGCGAAGTAGGGCGGTGACGCCGCCCATTGATCTGCTGGACGAGATCGATTCCACCAACGCCGAGGCACGCCGCCGCGCCGAGGCCGGTGAAACCGTGGCCCGGTGGATCGTCGCTCGCCGACAGTCCGCCGGACGCGGTCGGCGCGGGCGCGCGTGGAACAGCGACACCGGCAACCTGTTCGCCACCCTGCTGACCCTGACCCACAAGGCCCCGGCCGAGGCGGCGCAGGTGACGTTCGTCGCGGCGCTCGCCGTCGCCGACCTGCTGGATGCCTTTGCCGTGCCCGGATCGGTCAGTATCAAATGGCCCAATGACGTGATGCTCGCGGGCGAGAAGGCCGCCGGTATCCTGATCGAGTCCGGCACGCACGCGTCCGGCGCACTGTGGCTGGCCGTCGGCATCGGCGTGAACCTGGCCCATGCGCCGGAGGGGACCGAACGCCCGGCGACCTGTCTGGCCAGCCACCTGCGCTCGGATATCGCCTATCCGCCGTCCATCGACGCCGCCGCGCGCGTGCTGGCCGAGGCCTTTGCCCTCTGGCAGGCGCGTTGGGAAAGCCTGGGCTTCCAGCCCATCCTCGACGCCTGGATTGCGCGCACCAGCGGGCTGGACGGTCCCTGCGTCGCGCGTCTGGGTCATGAGACGGTCGAGGGGACCGCCGATGGCGTGGCACCGGACGGAGCCCTCCGCCTGCGCACGGCCGATGGTCAGCTGCGGCTGATCTCGGCAGGCGATGTTTTCTTTGGAGTGGCCGCCTGATGCTTCTCGCCATCGAACAGGGCAATACCAACACGCTGTTCGCCGTCCATGACGGCGAGGCCTGGATCGCCCAATGGCGCACGGCCACCGAGGCCAGCCGCACCGCCGACGAATACGCCGTCTGGCTGACGCAGCTGCTGGCCATGCGGAAGATCGAGCTGGCGTCGTTGAACGGCTGCATCATCTCCAGCGTGGTCCCGCAATCGATCTTCAACCTGAGAAACCTCGCCCGTCGCTATCTGTCGGTTGAGCCCCTGGTCATCGGCGACAATGTCGAACTGGGCATCCCCGTGCGGATCAGGAAACCCAGCGAGGCGGGTGCGGATCGCCTGGTCAACGCCATCGGTGCGCATCTGATCTATCCCGGCGACCTGATCGTCATCGACTCGGGCACAGCGACCACCTTCGACATCGTCGCCGCGGACGGGGCGTTCGAGGGCGGGGCGATCGCGCCCGGCATCAACCTCAGCCTCCAGGCCCTGCACGAGGCGGCGGCCATGCTGCCGCGTATCGCCATCCAGAGGCCCGAGACCGTGATCGGCAAGGACACCGTGTCCAATATGCAGTCCGGGGTCTTCTGGGGTTATGTCAGCCTGATCGAGGGCATGGTCGCCCGCATCAAGGCGGAGTGGGGGGCACCCATGACCGTCGTCGGCACCGGGGGCGTGGCCTCGCTGTTCGAAGGCGCCACCCAAAGCATCGACCGGTTCGATCCGGACCTGACCATTCGCGGCCTGCTCGAAATCTGGCGCCGCAATACCCATCTGACGGACACATGACAAAAATCAAAGCGAACGACGAACTCGTCTACCTGCCGCTGGGCGGCTCGGGCGAGGTCGGTATGAACCTCAACTGCTATGGCTACGGCCCCGAAGACGACCGCCAGTGGATCATCGTCGACGTCGGTGTGACCTTCGGCGATTCGTCCACGCCCGGCGTCGACATCATCGTGCCCGACCCCGCCTTCCTCGAAGGCGAGGCCATCCGTGGCATCCTGCTGACCCATGCGCATGAGGACCACATCGGGGCCCTGCCGTGGCTGTGGGAACGGATGAAGGCCCCGCTTTACGCCACGCCCTTCACCGCCTTCCTGATCCGCGAGAAGCTGCGCGACCGGGGCCTGCGCGACGTCAAGATCATCGAGGTGCCGATGGGCGGCCACGTCGATCTGGGACCGTTCTCGGTGGACTTCATCACCATGACCCATTCGATCGCCGAGCCGAACGGCCTGAAGATCGTCACGCCGCTGGGAACGGTCTTCCATACCGGCGACTGGAAGCTGGATCCCAACCCCGTCATCGGCAAGCCGACCGATGTTGCCGCCATCACCCGGATGGGCGACGAGGGCCTGCTGGCCATGGTCTGCGATTCCACCAATGTCTTCGTCGAGGGCGAGGCGGGATCGGAAACCGAAGCGCAGGATGGCCTGATCGACCTGATCGGCAGCCTCAGGACCGGCCGGATCGCCGTCGGCTGCTTCGCCTCCAACGTCGCCCGTATGGTCAGCGTCATCAAGGCGGCGGACAAGGCGGGCCGTCGCGTGGCCCTGGCCGGTCGCTCGATGCACCGGATCACGGCGGCGGCGAAACACGTCGGCCTGTTCAATGACTCCAGGGCCATCCTGTCCGAGGACGAGGCCCGTCACTGGCCGGCCGACGAGATCCTGTATCTGTGCACCGGCAGCCAGGGCGAGGACCGTGCGGCCCTGTCGCGCGTCGCCGACGGATCGCATCCCTTCATCAAGCTGGGTCTGGGCGACCACTGCATCTTCTCGTCGCGGATCATTCCGGGCAACGAACTGGCCATCGCCGACCTTCAGGACCGCCTGGCCGACCGGGGGGTGCGCCTCTATACCGAGAAGGACCATCCGGGCATCCACGTCTCGGGCCACCCGTGCCGCGACGAGATGCGCCAGATGTATGCTTGGGCCCGCCCGCGCATCTCGGTCCCGACCCACGGCATGCGTCGCCACCTGATGGAGCATGCGGCGCTGGCCCGCGACCTGGGCGTGCCGGAGACGGTCACGCCCCGCAATGGCGACCTCGTTCGTCTGGCCCCCGGTGTGGCCGCCATCATCGACGAGGTGCCCAACGGTCGTCTGTATGTCGACGGCGGCATGGTGGTGACGGAGAAGGGCGAGGCCCTGCGCGAGCGTCGCCACGCCTCGACCAATGGCGTACTGGTCGTCAGCTTTGCCATGGACAAGCGCGGCAAGATCGTCTCGGACATTGACGTCCGCGCCATCGGCCTGCCGGGCGACGAGGTCACGCCCCTGGGCGACGCTCTCGACGATCTGGCCGAGCGCGTCGAACAGGTCGTCGGCTCGCTGAAGGGTGAGGCGCGCGATGACGACGATGTGGTCGAACAGGCCGTGGCGCGGGTACTGAAGAAGGCCTCGCAGCAGATCTGGGACCGTCGCCCGATCGTCGAGACGGTGATCCTGAGGCTGTGATGATCGGTCGCCTGAACCACATCGGCATCGCGACCCCGTCCATCGAGGCCAGCGTCGCACTCTATCGCGATATGCTCGGCGCCACGTCGGCCGGCGAGCCCTTCGACCTGCCGGCCCAGGGCGTGAGGGTCTGTTTCATCGACCTGCCCAACAGCCAGATCGAGCTGATTGAACCGCTGGGAGAGGACAGCCCGATCCACGGCTTTCTGGCGAAGAACCCGAAGGGCGGCCAGCACCACGTCTGTTTCGAGGTCGAGGATATCCTGATCGCCCGCGATGCGCTGCGGGCGAAGGGCGCGACCCTTCTCGGGTCCGGCGAACCCCGCATCGGCGCCCACGGCACCCCCATCCTGTTCCTGCACCCGAAAGATATGGGCGGCGTCCTGATCGAGCTGATGCAAGCCCCCAAGGACACGCACTGATGCCCATCGGCCCCCTGACCATGTTCGCCATCTATATCGTCGTCTGGTGGGTGGTGCTGTTCGGCATCCTGCCTCTCGGCACCTCGGCCGAGACGCACGAGCCGCCGACCGACGGCACCCAGTGGGGCGCGCCGAAGACGCCGAACCTGAAGCGCAAGTTCATCACGACCACCTGGGTCGCCCTGATCGTCTGGGCCTTCGTGATGTTCCTCGTCTACATCGGCTGGATGCCCCTGCCGGATATGGCACCACCCGGCGTCTAGACGGTCGTCAGCCGGGCCGACCGTCGCCTGGTCCTGAGGACCATCCGCACGATCTCGGCCCCGTTCCAGCCCAGCAGCAGGACGAGGAAGACCAGCATGACCACGCCGTGGGTCATGCCGATCAGCTGGGGCCCCTCACGGTTCAGGATGGCCTTCAGCGCATCGATGCGCAGATAGACCTCGTTCACTCCGCCGCCGATCAGCATGTAGTAGCTGAGGATCATGGAACTGAGATGGACGAAGCGCCAGCCGCTATGGTGCCGGATCAGGCGACCCGCGCCCCAGCCGACGGCGATCAGGACCAGGGTGATGATCGCCAGCACGTGGGGGAAGAAGAACTGCCCCAGCTGGTAGATGCCGAGCGCCGTCACGTTCAGCACGATCTGGGAGATGACGAAGGTCAGGCCGACCAGCCGGTGCTGCCGCGTACCCTTGGGGGTGACGAACACGAAGGCTCCGGCAGCCAGGGCGACGAGGCAGGCGAGGCTGTGGATCCAGCCGAGCGGGACGAGGTCGAGGTTCATCGTGCTCAGAGCCCCAGCTGAACGGTGATGACGCCGCCGGCCGCGCCGACAGTGACGGCCGCGTCCGCGAAGTTCGGCGGTCCCATGACCGCAGGGGCGTTGCGGCTGTAGCCCCAGGGCTCGTTCGGGCGACCCATCATGCTGAAGCCCAGGCGGCCGTTTGAGTCGACGTCCTGAAAGGCACCGACGCCGTAGCGACCGGCGGGGACGTTCTCGAACCGTGCAATGGCCATGCCGTTGCTGACCGCCACGCGGGCATTTCGCGAGCAGCGGGTCATCCCTTCGGACTCGGAGCAGAGCTGAACCATCACGGGCCCGCCCGGTTGGGCGCCCGTCAGGCGAACCTCTACCGTTCCGGCGATGGCGAGGCCGGGCAGGGTGGCAGCGGCCAGAACGGTTGTGAACAGAAGACGTTTCATCAGATTCCCCCAGGTAAAAGAACTTTGTAATACAAAGCATGGCGAGGGGAGTGGTGTCAATGGCCCTGCCATCGCGTTGCCAAGGTTCGCCTGCACGGGCTACAGCAGACCGCCCCACGCAAGGACCGACCAATGCGCCTGTCGCGCTATTTCCTGCCCACGCTCAAAGAGGCGCCCAGCGACGCCCAGATCGTTTCGCACCAGCTGATGCTGCGCGCCGGCATGATCAAACAGGAGGCCGCCGGCATCTATGCCTGGTTGCCTCTGGGCCTGCGCGTCCTGAACCGGATCGAGCAGATCGTGCGCGAGGAACAGGAGCGGGCAGGGGCGGTCGAACTGTTGATGCCGACGCTGCAACTGGCCGATCTATGGCGCGAATCGGGGCGGTACGACGCCTATGGCCCGGAGATGCTGCGCATCACTGACCGGCACGAGCGTGAGCTGCTGTATGGCCCCACCAACGAGGAGATGATCACCGACATCTTCCGGGGCTTCGTGAAGTCGTACAAGTCGCTACCGTTGAACCTTTTCCACATCCAGTGGAAATTTCGCGACGAGCGTCGGCCCCGCTTCGGCGTCATGCGCGGACGCGAGTTCCTGATGAAGGATGCCTATTCCTTCGATATCGACGAGGCGGCGGCGCGGCGCGCCTACAACCGCATGTTCGTGGCCTATCTGAACACCTTCGCCCGGATGGGTCTGAAGGCCGTGCCGATGCGTGCCGACACGGGTCCGATCGGCGGCGACCTGAGCCACGAGTTCATCGTCCTGGCCGATACCGGCGAAAGCCAGGTCTTCTGCGACAAGGCCCTGGTCGAAATGTCGGCCCCCGGTCCCGACGTCGACTGGAACGACCTGCAGGCCATCGTCGACGGCCGCACCTCCCTTTATGCCGCCACCGAGGAAATGCACGACGCGGCCCAGTTCGAGAGCCAGACGGCGGAGGGCGATCGCCTGACCGCGCGCGGCATCGAGGTCGGCCATATCTTCTATTTCGGCACCAAATATTCGGCCCCGATGAAGGCGAAGGTCGCCGGACCGGACGGCCAGGACACCGAGGTCCACATGGGCTCCTATGGCGTCGGGGTGTCGCGTCTGCTGGGCGCGATCATCGAGGCCAGCCATGATGACGCCGGTATCATCTGGCCGGACGCCGTGGCCCCGTTCGACGTGGTCGTCATCAACCTGCGCGCCAACGATCCGGGCGTCTGCGAGGCCTGTGAGGCCGCGGTCGAGGCCCTGGAGGCCGCCGGCAAGTCGGTCCTCTATGACGACACCGACGAGCGGCCAGGCGGCAAGTTCGCGACCGCCGACCTGATCGGCATTCCCTGGCAGCTGACCATCGGGCCCAAGGGCGTGGCCGAGGGCGTGGTCGAGCTGAAACGCCGGGCCTCCGGCGAGAAGTCGACCCTGCCTCTGGATCAGGCGATGGAGCGCATCGGTTGACCACGACGCCGCTCGACGCGCCGCCCAGACCCGCCGGGGCTTTTTCCACCTGGGAGATCGGTCTCGCGCTTCGCTATCTGCGGGCCAGGCGCAAGGAGGGCGGGGTCGCGACCATCGCCATCATCAGCTTCGTCGGCATCATGCTGGCCGTCGCGGTCCTGATCAGCGTGATGAGCATCATGGCCGGGTTCCGCACGGAACTGCTGGGCCGGATGCTGAGCTTCAATGGGCATATGTATGTCCAGGGCCAGGTGCTGAGTGCCCCGGATCGCGACGCGGTCGTCGCGCGGCTGAAGGCCGTTCCGGGCGTCCGGAGCGTCAGCCCGCTGACCGAGTCCCAGGCCCTGATTATCGCAGGCGGCCAGACGACCGGCGGTGTGGTGCGCGGTCTTCGTTCTGAGGATCTGGACACCATGCAATATGTGTCCTCCAGCCTGTCGCCCCAGGCCAGGGCCAGCTTCGGCCAGGGTGCCTATGGCGGCGACAATGTCCTGATCGGGCAGGCCCTGGCCGACCAGCTGGGTCTGCGCGTCGGAGACCCGATCCAGATCTATTCGCCGACCGGCGCGGACTCGGCGTTCGGCAATCTGGGCGGCCTGTCCAAGACCTATCGCGTCGGCGGGATGTATTCGTCGGGCACTGCCGACTATGACCGCATCTTCATCTTCATGCCGCTGGAGCAGGCCCAGCTGTTCTTCGGCAAGGAGGGCCTCTGGGACGTGATCGAGATGAAGGTCGCCGAACCCGATCGGGTCGGTGAATACATCGCGCCCGTTCGCGCCGCCGCCGGACCCGGTGCCTTCGTCATGGACTGGCGCGATCGTCTGGCCGCCTTCTGGGGCGCGTTGAAGGTCGAGCGGGCGGCCATGTCGATCATCCTCGGCCTTGTCGTCGCCATCGCGGCCATGAACATCATTTCCGGCATCGTGATGCTGGTGAAGAACAAGGGGCGCGATATCGCCATCCTGCGCACCATCGGGGCCAGTCCGGCGTCGATCCTGCGCATCTTCTTCATGGCGGGCGCGACCATCGGTGTTGCCGGAACGCTGGCGGGCCTGACCCTGGGTCTGCTGTTCTGCCTGAACATTGGCGCGATCCAGCATTTCCTGGAGGCCATCACAGGCGTGCAGCTGTTCAACGCCGACGTCTATATGCTCGACGCCATACCGGCCGAAGTGGATCCCGTGGATGTGTTCTGGGTCGCGCTCTGGTCGCTGATCATGAGCTGCGTGGCCAGCCTGCCGCCGTCGTGGTCGGCCTCGCGCATCGATCCGGTCGAGGCCCTGCGTTATGAGTAGTCCCGTCCTCAGCCTGCGCGGGATCACCCGCACCTATACGACCGGTCAGGGCGAACTGACGGTGCTGAAGGGCGTCGACCTCGACATCCATCCGGGCGAGCTGGTCGGGCTGATCGGGCCGTCGGGCTCGGGCAAGTCGTCCCTGCTGCATGCCGCCGGCCTGCTGGAACGGCCGACCTCGGGCGAGGTTCGCATCGACGGCGAGGATGTCGGCAGCCTCGACGAACGCGCCCGCACGCGGCTGCGCTTGTCGCGGATCGGCTTCGTCTATCAGTTCCACCACCTGCTGGCGGAGTTCGACGCACGCGACAACGTGGCCCTGCCGATGCGGATCGCCGGCTATTCGGAGACGGAGGCCCGCACCCGTGCCGAGGCGGCCCTGGGCTCTCTGGGTCTGGCCGAGCGCATCCTGCACCAGCCGGCGCAGATGTCGGGCGGGGAGCAGCAGCGGGTGGCGCTGGCCCGTGCCCTGGCCAACAGCCCGCGCCTGCTTCTGGCCGACGAGCCGACCGGCAACCTCGACCCGACCACCAGCCAGACGGTGTTCGAGGCCCTGCAGAAACGGGTCAAGGACACCGGCGTTGCCGCCCTGATCGCCACCCACAACATGGCGCTGGCCGGCCACATGGACCGGGTCTTCGCCCTGAAGGACGGCCATCTGGAAGAACGCCAGGCCGAAAGCCGGGAATACTGATCGGACGCAGGGAGGCTTCGATGGACGACCTGCAACGGGCCTACGATCTTCGGCACCGGTCCGACCGGGCCCGACTGGAAGGGCGGTTCGTCGAGGCGCTGGGGGAGGCCACCGAGGCGGTTGCCCTCTATGCCGACCTGCCGGACCGGGCGCTGGACCTTGCGAATGCCCTGCGGTTGAAGGCCCTGGCCCTCGATGCGCTCGACCAGCCCGGTCAGGCCATCGTCAATTGGAGCGAGGCCAGGCGACTGTACGCAGACCTCGGGATCGCCGAGGGTGTGACCGAATGCGACGCGCGTCTGGCAATGTGACGCTTCACCTGTGAGCCGGTTGGTCCTAAGACCGCCGCATGACCTCCGAAGATGTCCTGAACGAGTTCCGCTCCGCCGGTGCCCTGCGCGAGGGGCATTTCGTGCTGTCCTCCGGCCTGCACAGCCCGGTCTTCCTGCAGAAGAACCTGGTCTTCATGGATGCCCGCCGTTGCGAGCGGCTCTGCAAGGCCCTGGCCGAGAAGATCACCGCCACCGTCGGGCCCGTCGAGGTCGCCATCTCACCCGCCGTGGGCGGCATCATCCCGGGCTATGAGACCGCGCGTCATCTGGGTGTCCCGTCGATGTATGTCGAACGCGAGGGCGGCACGTTCAAACTCCGGCGCGGCTTCCACGTCGAGCCGGGCCAGAAGGTGGTGATGGTCGAGGACATCGTGACCACGGGCCTGTCCAGCCGCGAATGCATCGCCGCCATCCGCGAGGCGGGCGGGGATGTCGTGGCCGCCGCCTGTATCGTCGACAGGTCCGGCGGTCGCGCCGATGTCGGTGTGCCCCTGGTCGCCCTGGCCACGCTGGATGTGCCGGCCTATGCCGCAGACGCCCTGCCGCCCGAACTCGCGGCCCTGCCCGTCGAGGATCCGGGCAGTCGCAGGCTGTCGAAATGAGCGAACGCATCCGCCTCGGCGTCAACATCGACCATGTCGCGACCGTCCGGAACGCGCGCGGCGGCCTCTATCCCGATCCCGTCCGGGCCGCTCGAGAGGCGCTCGAGGCCGGAGCCGACGGCATCACCGCCCACCTGCGTGAGGACCGTCGCCATATCTCGGATGCCGACATCGACCATCTGTCGGCCGTGCTGCGCGATCAGGACCGACCGCTGAACCTCGAGATGGCCGTGACCCAGGAGATGCTGGCCATCGCCCTGCATCACCGACCCCATGCCGTATGCCTGGTGCCTGAAAAGCGCGAGGAGCGGACGACCGAGGGCGGCCTCGACGTCGTGGGCGGCCACAACTGGATCACACCCGTGGTCGGGCGTCTGAACGACGCCGGGTCGCGCGTATCCCTGTTCATCGGGGCCGACCCGGTCCAGATCGAAGCGGCTTATCGGACCGGGGCGGCCGTGGTGGAGCTGCATACCGGCGCCTATTGCGACGCCGTGCGCGACGGCAGGCCGGACGATGCCGAACGCGAGCTGATCGCCCTGAAGGCGGGTGCGTCCCAGGCCCGGGCTCTGGGGCTGGAGGTCCATGCCGGGCATGGCATCGACTACGAGACCGTCGCCGCCGTCGCTGCGATCCCCGAGATCATGGAGCTGAACATCGGCCATTTCCTGATCGGGGAGGCGATCTTCGTCGGACTGGGGTCGGCGATCGGGCGGATGCGGGCCCTGATGGACGAGGCGCGGGCACCGGAGCCGGCCCGGTGATCATCGCCGCATGATTATCGGGGTGGGCGCGGACCTGTCGGACATCCGGCGCATCCAGGCGTCGATCGACCGTTTCGGTGACCGCTTCAGGAACCGGTGCTTCACCGCGATCGAACGCGCCCGGTCGGAGCGCAAGCCCGACGCGGCCTGGAGCTATGCCAAGCGGTTCGCGGCCAAGGAGGCCTGTGCCAAGGCGCTGGGCACCGGGATGCGCCGTGATGTCTACTGGAAGGACATGGGGGTGGTGAATCTGCCCTCCGGCCAGCCGACCCTGGCCCTGACCGGAGCGGCGGCCGACCACCTGGCGCGGTTGACGCCGCCGGGTCACAGCGCGCACATTCATCTGACGCTGTCCGACGAACACCCCTATGCACTCGCCTTCGTGGTGATCGAAGCCTTGCCGATGGCGTAATCGATATATACGCGTGCGAAGAGGACGCCGCACCGCGCGGCCGGGGACAGGCTTTCAGACGATGAGCGAAGAGATCAAGCACGACCCGCACGCGGACGAGCCGCACGAGGCCGCCGTCCCGACGCCACATGAGGCCGCGGTTCCGACGCCGGACGTGCCGGTCGGACCGGTCGAAGAGGCCGCTGCGCCGATGGACCCCGCGCCCGAACATCACGCGGCCGAAGATCATGCGCCCGAACATCACGCGCCCGAAGATCACGCGGCCGAAGATCACGCGGCCGAAGATCACGCGGCCGAAGATCACGCACCTGAGCATCACGCACCCGAGACGACCGAGGAGGCCTTCGCAGCGTCCGAAAGCGACGCACCCGAGGCCCTTGAGGCGCACCACGAGGCGGTGGGCGAGCCCGAGGCTCCTGCCGAACCGGAACCGGTCATCGCAGAGCCTTCCGCCGAACCGACTCCCGTAGCCGAGGCACCCGTCGAACCGGTCGCCGCCGAGCCCGTGACCTCGTCTTACGTGCCCCGCCCGATCTGGAGCGATCAGGGCGATGCACCGTTCGACGACCGCAAGGAAAAGATTCCCGCTGCGGCCCGCGTCGCGGCCCGGGATGACGACGAGGGCGGCTCGGCCGGCTCCGAGACCCTTGAAATCATCAAGACCATCGTCGTGGCCCTGGCCATCGCCTTCGTCTTGCGTGTGTTGCTGTTCCAGCCCTTCACCATCCCCTCGGCCTCGATGGAGCCGAACCTCTACGAGGGCGACTACATCATCGTGTCCAAGTGGGCCTATGGCTATTCCAGGTTCTCGTCGGGCTTGCCGGTCAACCTGCCGCTCGGCGATGACCGGGTTCTGGGCCGTGCGCCGAACCGTGGCGACATCGTCGTGTTCAAGCTGCCGCGCGACGACAAGACCGACTACATCAAGCGGGTGATCGGCCTGCCCGGCGACAAGATCCAGATGATCGCCAACAAGCTCTACATCAACGGCACGCCGGTCCAGGACGTGACCGTGGGCGCGGCAGAGGTCGCCGACGTCTTCGGCCCGCGTCCGGTGACGGAGGTCCGCGAGACCCTGCCCAACGGCAAGACCTTCATGACCCAGGATTTCGGTCCCGGCGGCGATCTGGACGACACGGGCGTCTATGAGGTTCCGGTCGGCTACTATTTCATGATGGGCGACAACCGCGACAACTCGATCGACAGCCGTGTGCAGCAGTCCGCCGGTGTGGGTCTGGTGCCGGACGAAAATCTGGTCGGCAAGGCCGAGATCATCATGTTCTCCTGGTCGCCGGGTGCCTCCCTGTGGAACCCCGTCAGCTGGTTCCAGAACATCCGCTTGAGCCGCTTCTTCAAGATCCTCGACTGATGGCGAATGCCCGCGCCGATGCGGTGGCCGCTCTGGTCGACCGCATCGGCTACGTCTTCCGCGACCCCGCCCTGCTGGAGCGGGCCCTGACCCATTCCAGCGTGGGGGAGGGGGCCGACAAGGCCGCGGGCAAGCCCGCGCGGCACAACGAACGGCTGGAGTTCCTGGGCGACCGGGTGCTGGGTCTGCTGGTCGCGCAGCGTCTTCACGACGACTTCCCGGCGGCAGACGAGGGCGAGCTGTCCTCGCGCCTGCACGCCCTGGTCGACAAACACGCCTGCGGCCGGGTGGGTGAAGCCCTCGGGATCGGCGAGGCCCTTCGCCTGTCGCCCGGCGAGACCCGGACCGGCGGCCGCCGCAAGGAAGGCGTCGTGGCCGATGCGGTCGAGGCCCTGCTGGCCGCGGTATTCCTGGATGGGGGCCTCGATTCGGCCCGCGCGATGTTCGACCGGGCCTGGGCCCGGGAACTGTCCTCGCCTGCCCCGCGTGCCCTGAACAATCCGAAGTCCGCGCTGCAGGAGTGGGCCCAGGGGCAGGGCCGCCCCCTGCCGGCCTATCGCGTGGCGTCCCGGACCGGTTCCGACCATGCCCCGACGTTCACGGTCGAGGTTTCCATCGAGGGCGTCGAACCCTTGACCGCCGCGGGGCGTTCGCGTCAGGACGCGGAAAAGGCGGCCGCGACCGCATTGCTGCAGCGAGAAGGCGTGATTTGACCGAACCCCAGAACCCCCGCGCGGGCTTCGCCGCCATCATCGGCGCGCCCAATGCCGGCAAGTCCACCCTGGTGAACCGGCTGACGGGGTCCAAGGTCTCCATCGTCACCCAGAAGGTCCAGACCACCCGCTTTCCCGTGCGCGGCATCGCCATGGAGGGCGAGGCCCAGATCGTTCTGGTGGACACGCCCGGCATCTTCACCCCGCGCCGCCGGCTGGATCGCGCCATGGTCGCTTCGGCCTGGGGCGGGGCCCAGGACGCCGATGTCGTCGTCCATCTGATAGACGCCGCCTCGCACATCGCCTCCGAGGGCAAGGACGGTCAGGCCGCTGACCGCCGCTCGGCCGAGGACACCGAGACCATCATCGCCAATCTGAAGGCGACCGACACCCAGGTCATCCTGGCGCTCAACAAGATCGACGGCATGCGCCGCGACACCCTGCTGGCCCTGTCCCACGCCCTGTTCGAAACGGGCGTCTATTCCGAGGTCTATATGATCTCGGCCCTGTCCGGCGACGGGGTCGACGACCTGAAGCAGCGGCTGGCCCTGTCCATGCCCGAAGGGCACTGGCTCTATCCCGAGGACCAGTCCGCCGATGTGCCGATCCGCGTCCTGGCCGCCGAGATCACCCGGGAGAAGGTCTATCTGCGCGTCCACGAAGAACTGCCCTATTCCGCGGCGGTCGAGACCACGGCCTTCGACGAGAAGGCCGATGGCTCCGCCCGCATCGAACAGACCATCTACGTCGAGCGCGAGAGCCAGCGGCCCATCGTGCTGGGCAAGGGCGGGCAGACCCTGAAGTGGATCGGCCAGAAGTCGCGCGAGGAACTGACCGAGCTGCTGGATCGCCCGGTCCATCTGTTCCTCACGGTCAAGGTCGATCCGAAATGGCAGGACAGCCGGGCGCTCTATGCCCAGTTCGGCCTGGACTTCGACGTCTAGCCTGCCGCTCGCGCAGAGTTGAGCGCGGAAACGCCCGTCGGGGGTGACGAATCGTGCGGAGCCGTTACCAAGCCTGATGTTCCACGTTCCGCGTACGTCGGGGGCTCGTCCCCGCCTCATCCTCGGCCTGATCGGCGTGGTTCTGCTGGTGGGCGGTGCCGCCCTGGCTGCGGCCCTGATGGCACGGCCAGTGCCCACGCCGTCGTCCGATCGGGCCGCTCTGCCCGAACGCCCGCCTGTCGCGGTCGTCGAGTCGCTGCCGCTGCTCGCGTCTCGCCTTCAGGCCGAGGCAGGGGCCGGTCGGTTCATGGGGGCCGTCCTGGTGGCGCGCGGCGACCGGGTGCTGTTCCGACAGGCCTACGGCCCTGCCGACGTCGCCACAGGCGCACCCAACCGGATCACGTCCCGGTTCCGCCTGGCATCGGTCTCGAAACAGTTCACGGCGGCCGCCCTCCTGAAACTGCAGGACGAGGGCAGGCTGTCGATCGGCGATCCGGTCTGCAAATGGATCCAGCCGTGTCCCGTCGCCTGGGGCCCCATCCGGCTCAGCCATCTGTTGTCGCACACCTCCGGCATCCCGGACCTGATGGCGCGACCCGGCTGGGGCGATCGCCGGGTCACGCCAGCGGCGCTGGACGAACTGACTGAGGAGTCAAAGGGATTCGACCTGTCGTTCACACCGGGATTAAAGCTTTCCTATAACAATGCCGGGTTCAACCTGGCCGCCGCCGTCGTCGAGAAGGCCAGTGGCATGGCCTTTCCGGACTATCTGCGGACGACCTTCTTCGAGCCGCTCGGCATGAAGGACACGGGGTTCGACGATGACAGCGATCTCGGCATCGTCACCGGCCATGCGACCTTTCCGGCCGGGCTGACGGCCCAGCGCCAGCCGAACGTGTCGATCGTGGCCGGTGCGGGTGCGCTGTATTCGACGCTCGACGACATGCTGGTCTGGGAGTGGGCGCTGCATGGCGGCCATGTGCTGACGCCTTTCAGCTATGCCCAGATGATCGCCGACCACGCCCCGGCGGATCAGCCGAGGGACAGGAACGGCTTGCCCCGACGGGAATGGGGGTACGGCCTGATGGCCAATCGCCTCGGCCAGCGGGTGACGCCGGCCTTTCAGGACCGGGAAATCTATCACACCGGCAGCTGGTCAGGCTTTCGCAACCTGGTGACCTGGCAGCCGGACGCCCGGGTCGCGGTGATTGTGCTGTCGAACAACTACCACCAGCAGCCCGAGGTCCTGCTGATTTCGCAGCAAGGGATGGCCGAGGCGCTCGGGCACCCCTTCCCGACCGCCCTGGCCGATTAGGTTGCCGCTCCCGGCTTCCAGTCGGCGGCCGGCGAGACGTTGACCATCCAGGGAATGCCGAACTGGTCGGTCAGGGTGCCGAAGCCGGGCGTCCAGAACATCTCCGAGAACGCCATGGCGACCGTGCCGCCCTCGGACAGAGCCTCGAACACCCGGCGGGCTTCCTCGACACTGTCGGTATGGAGGGTGACGTCAAAGCCGTTCCTGGGCTCATTGATCTTCGTGGCCCAGTCCGAATGCATGTCCGAACCCATCAGGGCCTGATCTCCGACCTGCAGCCAGCAGTGCATCAGCCAGTCCTTCATGGCGGCCGGCACCTCCATCCCCGGCGGACCGTCGCCGTAGGTCATGGCAGCCGTAATCTCGCCGCCCAGGACCCGGGCGTAGAATTCGAAGGCTTCCCGGCAATTTCCGGCGAAGCTCAGGCTGGTCACGAGTTTCATTCTGGTCTCCTCGGCGTGTTGTCCGTCGGGATGGATGGCGAGCCAGGCCTCCAGCCGGTCCATGGTCGAGGTCCAGCCATGGGTGTGGCCGGCCAGACTTCGTTCGGACTTCAGGCCCTCGTGGGTGAAGTCCATCCGGGTGCGGCCGTCGGCGGTCTCGTGCAGATCGACGGTCACCAGCGTCTCTGCGGGCGGACCGTCTTCGTGGCTCTCGTCCCATCTGAAGGTAAAGACCAGTCGTCGGGGTTCGTCGATCTCGCGATAGTGTCCCCCCTGCCAGAGGTCCTCGTCGGTCTCGACGGACCGGAGGCAGGCCCGCCATGGTCCGCCCACCCGCAGGTCGTTGGTTCCCGAGACCATGGGCCATTCGACCGGACCCAGCCATTGGACCCGCATCTCGGGCCGGGTCCAGGCGGCCCAGACCAGAGGACGCGGCGCATCGAACACGCGCGTCATGTCGAGGCGGTGCGGCAGCAGAGCCGGCAGGTCGGGAAGGGTGGTTTCAGACATCGACATCCGGGCGCTCACAGCGTCTTGAGCAGGTCGGTCAGTTGATCGGCGGCTGCGTTCCACCCGGCCTCAAAACCCATCGCCTCATGCTGCTTCATCGTTTCGACGTTCCAGTGGCGCGCCACGGCGACATAGTCTGTGCCCCCATCGGCCGCGGGTGCCAGGGTCACCTCGGCGACCATGAACGGAAGCCCGGTCGGTCGCCAGTCGGGCGTGAAGGCGTCGGTCGTCACCAGTCTGCGGTTCGGCTCGATCGCGAGGATCACGCCCGAGTTCGGCATGACCTCACCGTCGGGTCCGTTCATCACCGTGTTAAAGACGCCGCCGGGGCGCGGGTCGATGACGGCCTCCGAGACGAACCAGGGCCTGGGGCAGAACCATTGTTTCAGCAGGTCGGGGGTGATCCAGGCCTGCCACACGTTTTCGGGGGGCGCATCGAAGTGGCGCTTCAGCGTCAGGTCGAAGCCGTTGGGCTCGCCCGGCGTATGGCAGGGGTTGTCAGTTTCGTGGGCCATCGGGGTCTCCCTTCTGGATCTTCTGCAGGTAGGTTTCGAGCCGGTCGAAGCTGGAGTCCCAGTATCGACGATAGTGTTCCAGCCATTCGGCGACACTTTTCAGCGCCATCGGTTCCAGCCGCGCGGGTCGCCATTGCGCTTCCCGCCCGCGCGAAATCAGGCCCGCTTTTTCCAGAACCTTCAGGTGCTTGGAAACGGCCGGTAAACTCATGTCGAAAGGCGCGGCGAGATCGTTCACGCTGGCCTCGCCCTCGGCCAGACGCGCCAGGATGGCCCGACGGGTGGGGTCAGCCAGGGCGGCGAACCGGGCGGAGAGGAGATCGGGCTGCATGTCGGCGTTTCGTGTTGAACTGATCGGTTAAGTGCGCCCGTCGCCAACTGTTGTCAACCGAGCGGTTAAATGAAACCCGGGGAAGGCCGTGGCCCTGGCACCGTTCTGGCCGGTTCTCCGAGCCGGAGACGGCCCCTGCGAGCCGTCGTTCTGAACGGCACCCTCAAGCCATCGCCGGACTCGTCGTCGACCGGAATCCTCACCCGGGCGATCACCCCAAAGACCTGTCCGGTTCCGGAAGGCGGCGAGTAGGGCTAGGAAGGGCATTTCTATCCGGAGGTGCCCATGTCCCTTGTCCTCGCAGCCCTCGCCGCCCTGACCGTTCGATCCGCGACGCCGGAGGCCGAGGTCGCGGCCGTCCTCGATGCGCTGAACGTCGCCTCGGCCGCGGCCGACGCAGATGCCTATTTCGCACTCTATGCGCCCGATGCCCGCTTCGTCGGGACGGACGCCGGCGAACACTGGACGCTGGACGAGCTGCGCGGCTATGTCGGTCCCTATTTCGCGCGCGGCCAAGGCTGGTCGTATCCTGCGACGTCGCGGGTCGTCACGATCGCGCCGATCGAATGCCGCTGCATCGCCTGGTTCGAGGAACAGCTGACCAACGACACCTATGGCCGCACGCGGGGGTCGGGCGTCATGCGCCTGACCGACGGCGGCTGGAAGATCGAGCAATACGTCCTCAGCCTCGCCGTCCCGAACGATCTGGCCAGCCCCATCGCCCGCATCATCAGGACGTACGAGGCGGCGAAGGAAGCCCCGGCCCCCTGATGGAGTTCCACGAAGACGCCTTCGTCCTGTCGGCGCGGTCCCATGGCGATACGGGCGTCGTCGTCGACCTGCTGACCGAGACCCACGGACGGCATGCCGCCTATGTGGCCGGAGGGGCGTCGCGCCGGATGAAGCCCTTCCTGCAGGCCGGTGCGCGGGTCATCGCCGACTACCGGGCCCGGACTGCCGATCATCTGGGGTCGGCGCGGCTGGAACCGGTGGGGGAGGGACCGAGCGCCCTGTTCGACGATAGCCTGGCCCTGACGGGCCTCGCGGCCGCCGCGGCTGTCGCCCAGGGCGCCCTGCCGGAGCGCGAGCCGCATCCCGGGGCCTTCCTGGCATTCGAAGCCCTGATGTCGGCCTTCCGGATCCCGTCGGTCTGGCCGGCGATCTTCGTGCGGTTCGAGGCGGGGCTGCTGGAGGATCTGGGGTTCGGGCTCGATCTGTCGCGCTGTGCCGTCACCGGTTCGATGGGCGATCTGATCTGGGTCAGCCCCCGCACCGGCCGGGCCGTCAGTTCGGACGCCGGTGCACCCTATGCTGACAAGTTGTTGAAACTACCGCCCTTCATGCTTGGTGCCCAGGCCGGATTGCGGGACGGCGACGTGCGCGCCGGTCTGGACCTGACCGGGCATTTCCTGGAGCAGTTCGTCTTCCATCCCCAGAACCGGCCACTCCCGGAGGCGCGGGTCTGGATGATCGACAAGCTGGCAGAGCAGGGCCGTCTTTAGGGGCTAGACTGCCGGGTCAAACCAGCCGATTCGCAATCCATGACCCTCCACTCTCCCCCGCCCGAAGGCGGCCGTATCGTCGACGAACCGATGGGTGATGCGCTTTCGCGTCGCTATCTGGCCTATGCCCTGTCGACGATTACCAACCGGGCGCTGCCCGATGTGCGTGACGGGTTCAAACCCGTGCACCGTCGAATTCTTTACGCCATGCACCAGATGCGGCTGAATCCGCAGGCGGCGGCGCGCAAATGCGCCAAGGTCGTGGGCGAGGTCATGGGCGGCTACCACCCCCACGGGGACGCCTCGATCTATGATGCCCTTGTGCGCCTGGCCCAGGATTTCGCCCAGCGCTATCCGCTGGTGGACGGGCAGGGAAACTTCGGCAACATCGACGGCGATAACGCCGCGGCCATGCGCTACACCGAGTGCAAGCTGACCCCGGCGGCCATGCTTCTGATGGATGGAATCGATCAGGATTCCGTAGACTTCCGTCCGACCTATGACGATCAGGATGAAGAACCGACGGTCCTGCCGGCCGGCTTCCCCAACCTGCTGGCCAATGGATCGTCCGGCATCGCCGTGGGCATGGCGACCTCGATCCCGCCACACAATGTCGGAGAGCTGATCGACGCCTGTCTGGTCCTTCTGGACAGGCCCGAGACGACCACGGCGGAGCTGACCGGGATCGTGCCGGGGCCGGATTTTCCCACGGGCGGCGTGGCGGTCGAGGGGCAGGCCTCGATCCTCGACGCCTATGAGACCGGACGCGGCGGGGTGCGTCTGCGCGCCCGATGGGAGCGCGAGCCGCTGGAGCGGGGCGGCTACCAGATCGTCATCACCGAGGTGCCGTATCAGGTCCAGAAATCACGACTGATCGAGGCCCTGGCCGAGCTGATCGAACAGAAGAAGGCCCCCCTGCTGGGGGACGTGCGCGATGAGTCCGCCGAGGACATCCGCATCGTGCTCGACCCCAGGAGCCGCAACATCGATGCCGACAGCCTGATGGAGAGCCTGTTCCGTCTGTCGGACCTGGAGGTCCGTTTCCCCGTCAATATGAATGTGCTGGACGCCACGGGCACGCCGCGCGTCATGGGGCTGAAGGCCTGCCTGCAGGCCTTCCTGGATCATCGGCGCGAGGTGCTGAACCGGCGCTCGGCCTGGCGGATCGAGCGGGTCGAGAAGCGGCTGCACCTTCTGGAAGGCCTGCGGATCGTCTTCCTGAACCTGGACGAGGTCATCCGCATCGTGCGCGAGGAGGAGCAGCCCAAGGCCGTCCTGATCGCCCGCTTCGGTCTGTCGGAAACCCAGGCCGATTTCATTCTCGACACCCGGCTGCGTCAGCTGGCGCGGATCGAGGAAATGACGATCGAGAACGAATACAAGGCCCTGTCCGAAGAACTGGCCTCGCTGCAGTCGCTGACATCGTCACCGGCCAAACAGTGGAAGAAGATCGGGCAGGAGCTCGCGGCGACGCGCAAGGTCACGGTTTCGCCACGCCGCACGACGATCGCCGAGGCCGTCGACGCGTCCGCCTTCGTGCCCGCCGAGGCCTTCATCCCGCGCGAGGCGATCACCGTGATCCTGTCCGAGCGCGGCTGGATCCGGGCCGTCAAGGGCAAGGTCGAGGATCCGTCCGAGCTGAAGTTCAAGGAAGGCGACGCCCTGGGCTTTCTGGTGCCGGCCTTCACGACCGACAAGCTGCTGGTCGCGGCGTCCGACGGCCGCGTCTTTACGGTGGGGGCCGACAGGCTGGCGTCCGGACGGGGCCACGGCGAGCCGCTTCGGCTGATGGTCGAGCTGGAGGAAAGCGCCGGCATCGTCGCGGTCCTCGCCCATCAGCCCGGCGCGAAGCTGCTGATCGCATCGAAGGCCGGCTATGGCTTCATCGCCCCGGAAGACGAGTTGCTGGCCCAGAAGCGCGGCGGCAAACAGGTGCTGAACGGCGAGCTGCTGGCCGCGCTCCGGGTCAACGGCGACCACATCGTCACCATCGGCGGAAATCTGAAGACCCTGATCTTCAAGGCCGAGGAGCTTCCGGAAATGGGACGCGGCAAGGGCGTGAAGCTGCAGTCGTTCAAGCAGGGCGGGCTGACAGACATCGCCCTGTTCGACGGGGCGCACGGGCCGGAATGGATCGACGGGGGCGGACGCCGTCGCAACTGGCCCGACTGGAAGGACTGGCTGGGCAAGCGCGCCGGAGCAGGGCGGATGGGACCGCGGGGCCTGCGCAAGTTCCGCTGACCCCGGCTTACCGCGATTTCACTGGCCGCACCGATCCGATCGCGCGATAATCCGGGTCTCACAGGGGCCCGTCATGACCGCCATCATCGTCGTCGTCGTCATCATCGCCGTGCTCGGATTCGTCGTGCTGGGCGGGTACAACAGGCTTGTCGCCCTGGATCAGAAGGCCGACCAGTCCTTTGCCGACATCGACGTGCAGTTGAAGCAGCGCAACGACCTGATCCCCAACCTGGTCGAGACGGTGAAAGGCTATGCCGCGCACGAGCAGGGCACGCTGAACGCGGTGACTGAGGCGCGCGCTGCCGCCGCCGGGGCCTCGACGGTCGATCAGAAGGTCAATGCCGACAACATGCTGACCGGCGCTCTGGGCAGGCTGTTCGCCGTGGCCGAGGCCTATCCGGACCTGAAGGCCAACACCAACTTCCTGGAACTGCAGCGCGAGCTGAGCGACATCGAGAACAAGCTCGCCGCCGCGCGACGTTTCTTCAACAATGCGGTGGCCGAGTTCAACGCCGTGCGGGCCCAGTTCCCGACCGTCCTGTTCGCCGGGATGTTCGGCTTCGGGAATGAAAAGCCGTTCTTCGCCGTCGATGCCACCGATCGTGCGGCCATGACCGCCGCACCGCCCCCGGTGAAGTTCTAACCCTGTATGGCCGCCGTCGGGCTGCAGACCCACATCTGGGCGAACAACACGCGTTCGACCCTGCTGCTGATCGGCTTTCCGGTCATGCTGACGCTCGTCCTGTTCGGGCTGGAGCTGGTGCTGATGGGGTTCGGCTTCCTGCCCAATTCCGGTGGGACGCTCGGCCAGGACATCGGTCTGGCCCTGTCGATGCTGGCGGGCACCATCCCCCTGGCCGTCGTCGTCGCCCTGGTCTGGTTCGCCATTGCCTGGTTCGGCAATCAGGCCATGATCGACGCCATGACCGGGGCCCGCAAGGTTGAGCGCCGGGATGAGCCTCAGCTGTATAACCTGCTGGAAAATCTTGCCATCTCGCGCGGGCTGCAGACGCCGACGCTCCGCATCATCGACAGCGACAGCCTGAACGCCTTCGCCTCCGGCATTCGCGAGGGCCACTACAGCGTGACCGTCACGCGCGGCCTGATCGCCGCCCTCGACCGGGATGAGATGGAGGCCGTCCTGGCCCACGAGCTGACGCACGTCATCAACAAGGACGTGCGGACCATGATCATCGCCTCGATCTTCGCGGGCATCATCAGCGTGCTGTGCCAGCTGGTGTTTCGTAGCCTGTTCTATGTCAGGGGCGGACGCAGCCGGGACAACAGGAACGGGGGTCTCCTGATCCTGATCGGGTTCGCCATCGCGGCCGTCGGCTATATCTTCGCCCTCGTCATCCGCATGATGCTGTCCCGGACCCGCGAATATGTCGCTGACGCGGGTTCGGTAGAACTGACCAGGAACCCCGACTCCATGATCTCGGCCCTGCGCAAGGTGTCCGGTCGATCGAAGCTCCAGGCCCCCGACGATGTGCAGGGCCTGTTTCTCGACAATGAGCGTGAGGGCTTCACCGATGCCCTGTTCGCCACCCACCCGCCGATCGAGAAGCGGATCGCAGCCCTGATCCGGTTCGCCGGCGGCCGCGACCCCGGCTCCCGGGACAATTCGGCGATCCCCTCGGCCACCACGGCGGTTCCCGTCTCCTGATTTCCGCGGGGCGAAGATTTCGAGGCCTCGCCTACGGTCAAGCTAGGATTTGTTAGGCATTTTCGGTCACGAATGGGCAACTGACTTCACGCTCAGAAGGAGCGTTCGTGTTGCTCGAACGGATGAAACCCTATTTTGTGACCGGCTTCCTGTTTCTGCTGGTCGTGTATCTGAGCGTTCAGGCCCTGACCGGTGAACGCGGTCTTCTGAGCGGGTCTGCGCGCGATGCGCGTCTGGTCCAGCGCAAGACCCAGCTGATGGCTCTGAGCGAGCAGCGTGCCGATCTCGAGGTTCGTGTTCGCTATCTGCGCACCGGCAGCCTGTCCCGGGACCTGCTAGAGGAACGCGCCAGCGCCGTGCTCGGCTTTTCGGACCCTCGCGACTATGTGGTCCAGGTCGGTACGCCGCGCGTCGGGTCGGCGACCGCCACGCGCTCCTGAACTCTTGTTACAACGGAGCTTGCGCGCTTTGCCATTGGGGAACGAAGGCTGCTACAGCCGCTTTCCGTAACGATAAGAAGCTCCGGCGGCGCGGATAGCCCGGGAGCCCATACCCGGGAGATGCCGGATGGCGAGAGCCGCCCAGAAGACCACGGACTCAAAGGCCTCGGCCAGGATTCCCAACGCCCCGACCGCGACCAGGGACGAGCTGCTCGCCTACTATCGCGAGATGGTCCTGATCCGCCGCTTCGAGGAGCGGGCAGGCCAGCTTTATGGCATGGGTCTGATCGGCGGCTTCTGCCACCTCTACATCGGCCAGGAGGCCGTTGCGGTCGGCGTTCAGGCCAACGTCAGACAGGGCCACGACAAGATCATCACCGGCTATCGCGACCACGGCCATATGCTGGCCGCGGGCATGGACCCGAAAGAGGTCATGGCCGAACTGACCGGACGCTCCGGCGGGTCGTCCAAGGGCAAGGGCGGGTCCATGCACATGTTCGACGTGCCGACCGGCTTCTATGGCGGCCACGGCATCGTGGGAGCGCAGGTCGCGCTCGGCACCGGCCTGGCCTTCGCGGGCAAGTACCGGGGCGATGACAGCGTCGCCTTCATCTATTTCGGCGACGGCGCGGCCAACCAGGGCCAGGTCTACGAAAGCTTCAACATGGCCCAGCTGTGGAAGCTGCCGGCCATCTACATCATCGAGAACAACCAGTACGCCATGGGGACCAGCATCGAACGCTCGTCCTCGACGACCGACCTGGCCCATCGCGGGGCCAGCTTCGGCATCCCCGGCGAACTGGTCGACGGCATGGACGTCCTGGCGGTCAAGGACGCGGTCGAGCGGGCGGTGAAGCGCGCGCGAGCGGGCGAGGGGCCCTTCATCCTTGAGGTGAAGACCTATCGCTATCGTGGTCATTCCATGAGCGACCCGGCCAAATACCGTTCCAAGGAGGAGGTTGACGAGGTCAAGAAGACCCGCGACCCCATCGACCACGTCAAGATGCTACTGGAGCAGGCGAAGGCCACGGAGGACGAGCTCAAGGCCATTGACGCCGAGGTGAAGGCCATCGTCGCCGAGGCCGTCCAGTTCGCCCAGGAAAGCCCCGAGCCGGATCCGTCCGAGCTCTACACCGACGTCTATGTGGAGACCCCCATCTTGGAGAACGCCCAGTGACCGACATTCTCATGCCGGCGCTGTCGCCCACGATGGAAGAAGGCACCCTGACCAAATGGCACGTCAAGGCGGGCGACACGGTCAAGGCGGGCGATGTGATCGCCGAGATCGAGACCGACAAGGCGACCATGGAGGTCGAGGCCGTCGATGAGGGCGAGATCGCCGAAATCCTCGTGGCCGAAGGCTCCGAGAACGTGAAGGTCAATACGCCGATCGCCCGGATGGCGGGAGAGGCTGGCGCGGTGGCCAGTCCCCCCTCGAACCCTGCTTCGCAGGCTTCGGTCCCCCCCGAGGGGGGACATTCCGGAACGCAATCTCCCCCCGATGAGGGGAGTCCCCGCGAAGCGGGGGAGGGGGGCTCGTCTTCCCCACCGAGGCTTGCGCTGCGCGATCCCGAAATCCCGGCCGGTGCCAAGCTGGTGAAGACGACCGTCCGCGACGCCCTGCGCGATGCCATGGCCGAAGAGATGCGCCGCGACGAGGCTGTCTTTCTGATCGGCGAGGAGGTCGCCCAGTACCAGGGCGCCTATAAGGTCAGCCGCGAACTGCTGCAGGAGTTCGGCGCCCGCCGCGTGGTCGATACCCCGATCACCGAGCACGGCTTCGCCGGTCTGGGTGTCGGCGCCGCCATGGCGGGCCTGAAGCCGATCGTCGAGTTCATGACCTTCAACTTCGCGATGCAGGCCATCGACCACATCATCAACTCGGCCGCCAAGACGCTGTACATGTCCGGCGGCCAGATCCGGGCGCCCATCGTATTCCGCGGTCCGAACGGTGCCGCCAGCCGCGTCGGGGCCCAGCACAGCCAGGACTATTCCGCCTGGTATGCCCAGGTGCCGGGCCTGAAGGTCGTCGCCCCCTATGACGCCGCCGACGCCAAGGGCCTGCTGAAATCGGCGATCCGCGACCCGAACCCTGTCGTCTTCCTCGAGCACGAGATGATGTACGGCATCGAGTTCGACGTGCCGGACGTCGAGGACTGGCTGGTTCCCATCGGCAAGGCCAGGGTCCGCCGCGAGGGTACCGACGTCACCATCACCGCCCACGCCCGCATGGTCGGCTTCGCCCTGCAGGCCGCCGAACAGCTGGAGGCCGAGGGAATCTCGGTGGAGGTCATCGATCTGCGAACCCTGCGCCCGCTGGACCATGAGACCATCGTTGAGAGCGTCAGGAAGACCAGCCGCCTGGTCTCGGCCGAGGAAGGCTGGGGTCCGATGGGCGTCGGTGCCGAGGTTGTGGCCCGGGTGATCGAACATGCCTTCGACTACCTCGATGCGCCGCCGTTGCGGGTGCATCAGGAGGATGTGCCGCTGCCCTATGCCGCCAATCTGGAAATCCTGTCGCTGCCCGGCGTCGACAAGATCGTGAAGGCGGTCAAGGCGGTGATGGCATGACCGACATCCTGATGCCCGCCCTGTCGCCCACGATGGAAGAGGGCGTCCTGGCCAAATGGCACGTCAAGGTCGGCGACACCGTCAAGGCGGGTGATGTGATCGCCGAGATCGAGACCGACAAGGCGACCATGGAGGTCGAGGCCGTCGACGAAGGCACGATCACTGCCATCCTGGTGGCCGAAGGCTCCGAGGGCGTGAAGGTCAATACGCCGATCGCCCGGCTGGCGGAGGAGGGCGGTTCGGCCGCTCCGGCTCCGAAGGCTGCCCAGTCGCCGCAACCGCAGTCTCCCCCCCTTGGGGGGAGACAGGCGGCGCAGCCGCCAGAGGGGGGCAAGTCCGAGCCCATCGCGCCCCCCTCGGCTGCTCCGCAGCCTCTCCCCCCAAGGGGGGGAGAACAGGGTGCGCGCGTCTTCGCCTCGCCGCTGGCACGGCGTCTGGCCCGGGACGCCGGTCTGGATCTGTCGACCCTGAAGGGCACGGGCCCGCACGGCCGCATCGTCAAGGCCGATGTCGAGGCCGCCGGCAAGGGCGGCGCGCGTCCGGCGGTATCGCCTGTGACGGCCGCCGCCTCGGGCATCGAGGCGCGCAAGGTTCAGTCTCTGGCCGACATGGGGATCCCCGACGGCAGCTACGACCTGATCCCGCTGGACGGCATGCGCAAGGCGATCGCGCGGCGCATGGTCGGCTCGATCCAGACCGTGCCGCACTTCCCGCTGTTCATCGACTGCGAGATCGATGCGCTGCTGGCGGCGCGCGCCAGGGTCAATACGGGCCTGGAGTCCAGGGGCATCAAGGTCTCGGTCAACGACTTCGTCATCAAGGCCGCCGCCATGGCCCTGAAGCGCGTGCCCGAGGCCAACGCCAGCTATTCGCCCGAGGGTATCGCGATGCACCACAACGCCGACGTGGCGATGGCGGTGGCGATCGACGGCGGCCTGATCACCCCGATCATATTCAAGGCCGAAACCAAATCCCTGTCCCAGATCGCTGTAGAATCGAAGGATCTGGCGAAACGCGCCCGGGACAAGAAGCTGAAGCCCGAGGAGTTCCAGGGCGGCACCTTCAGCGTCTCGAACCTCGGCATGTTCGGGATCAAGGCCTTCAGCTCGATCATCAACGAACCCCAGGGCGCGATCATGAGCGTCGGTGCGGGCGAACAACGGCCTGTGGTGAAGAACGGCCAGCTGGCCGTCGCCACGGTGATGACCGTCACCCTGACCTGCGATCACCGGGTCGTCGACGGTGCCATCGGCGCGCGCTTCCTGCAGGCGTTCAAGCCGCTGATCGAAGATCCTGTCACCATGCTGGCCTGAGAGGGATCATGAGCACCGTCTATGACTTCGCCGCCACCGGCATCGACGGGACCGAGGTGCCGCTGGAGCGGTTTCGCGGCAAGGCGCTGCTGATCGTCAACACGGCGTCGAAATGCGGTTTCACGGGCCAGTATGCGGGGCTGGAAGCCCTGCACAAACAGTTCGCGGACCAGCCGTTCGAGGTGCTGGGCTTTCCCTGCAACCAGTTCGGGGGGCAGGAGCCGGGCAAGGCCGCCGAGATCGCCTCGTTCTGCAGCACCACCTATGACGTGGACTTCCCGCTGTTCGACAAGATCGAGGTCAATGGCGCGAACCGCCACCCGCTCTACGCCTGGCTGACGGAACAGAAGAAGGGCTTCCTCGGCAGCCGTGACATCAAGTGGAATTTCACGAAATTCCTGACCGACCGGGAGGGCAGGGTGGTCGCCCGCTATGCGCCCCAGGTCGAACCTGCGGCCATTGTGCCCGATATCGAGAAACTGATCCGACATGGCTGATACGCTTGATCTCGTCGTCATCGGCTCGGGTCCGGGGGGCTATGTCGCGGCCATCCGCGCCAGCCAGCTGGGCCTGAAGGTCGCCATCGTCGAGCGTGAGACCCTGGGCGGGATCTGCCTGAACTGGGGCTGCATCCCCACCAAGGCCCTGCTGAAGTCGGGTGAGAAGTACGAGAGCCTGAGTCATCTGAAGGACTATGGCCTGTCCGCCGACAAGGTCGGCTTCGATTTCGACGCCATCATCGCCCGCTCGCGCGGCGTGGCAAAACAGCTCAATCAGGGCGTCGGCTTCCTGATGAAAAAGAACAGGATCGAGGTCATCGAGGGCAACGCGAAGCTGGAGAAGGGTGCTGCGGCCCCCAGGGTCGTCATCGCGCTCAAGGCCGGCGGTTCGCGCACGGTCGAGGCCAGGGCGGTCATGCTGGCGGTCGGTGCCCGGGCCAGGGCCATCCCCCAGATCGGCCTGGAGGCCGACGGCGATCGGATCTGGGCCTATCGGGAAGCCATGGCACCCAAGGCCATGCCCCGGTCGATCATCGTCATCGGATCGGGCGCGATCGGAATCGAATTCGGCAGCTTCTACAGAGCCCTGGGCGCGGAAGTTACGGTCGTGGAAGCGGTCGATCGGATCATGCCGGTCGAGGACGAAGAGGTCTCCAGAGCCGCCCGGAAGGCCTTCGAAAAGCGCGGCATGAAGTTCCGTACCGGCTGCAAGGTCACAAAGGTGTCCACCGTCTCCAGAGAGGGGGGCGGCAAGGGCGTGCAGGTGGGCATCGAGGCCGACGGCAAGGCCGAGGTGCTTGAGGCCGAGGTCTGCATCTCGGCGGTCGGCATCACCGCCAACACCGACGGCATCGGGCTGGAGGCGCTGGGCGTGAAGATGGACCGCGGCCATATCGAGATCGACGGCCACTGCCGGACCAATGTGAAGGGGCTCTACGCCATCGGCGACTGCGCCGGTGCGCCATGGCTGGCCCACAAGGCCAGTCACGAAGGCATCCACGCCGCCGAACACATCGCCGGTTTCGCCTCGCCCAACGTCCATTCGCCCATCGCCGGCTGCACCTATGCCCAGCCCCAGGTCGCCTCGGTCGGGGTGACGGAGCAGGGCGCGCGTGAGGCGAAACGTGAGGTCAGGATCGGCCGCTTCCCCTTCAAGGTGAACGGCAAGGCCATCGCCTCGGGAGAGACCGAGGGGTTCGTCAAGACGATCTTCGACGCCCGGACCGGGGCCCTGATCGGGGCCCATATGATCGGGGCCGAGGTCACCGAAATGATCCAGGGCTATGTCACCGCCATCACCATGGAAGCGACCGAGGAAGACATCCACGGCATCGTCTATCCCCACCCGACCATGTCCGAGGCCATGCATGAGGCGGCGCTGGATGCGTATGGCCGGGTGATCCATCTCTAGGAATGATTCGGCGCATGCCCGACCCCTCGACGAGACCAATCTCCTGGGTCAGGTTCGCGCTGCTGGCGGGGATTGCCTTTCCGATCCTCTATTTCGCGATGCAGATCGCGCTGTTCCCCTTCGTTCCGGGGTATGATTTCGCCCGCGACGTGGCCAGTGAGCTAGGCTCGCTCGATTCGCCCGTGGCCAGCGTGTTCAACACCCTGGTGATGCTGATCGGGGCCATGGCGATTCTCGCCGGCGTGGGCCAGGTGGTCCGGATGCGCGGACTTGGCGTTAACCTGCCGATCGCCCTCGCGGCGGGTCTGTGTGTGATCAGCGTGGGCGGTGCCACCCTGTGGGCCGGACTGGTGCCGCTGCCTGACCCTTCACATGGCGCGAGCGGCCCCTTCATGCTCGCAGGCGTGGTCTATCCGGCGATCCTCCTGATCGTTTTCCGGCGCTCGTCTGTCTGGCGGCTCGCGTTCCTCTTCGCGTTGCTGGCGGTCGCCGCTTCTGCTGCGGTGATGACGGGCCAGACCGGCATCGACCTGATCCGGTGGGAGGGTGCGATCCAGCGACCCGTCGCCCTGGCCCTGCTGGGCCCCGTCGGCCTGGCCTCGTTTGCTCTCTGGCGGGGCAGGGTGCAACCCGGTTAGCCCAAACGGTCGTCCGCGCCGATCGGTGAACGCCTGTGGCCGGGTGATCCGCATCTCACTGAAGGCTTGCGCTCGGCCGGGGCAGGGCGCTCTGTGCGCAGATGAAGCGATCCCATCTCGAAGGCCACGTCATCTCGCGCGTCGGATGGCTCAGGGCGGCCGTCCTTGGCGCGAATGACGGCATCGTGTCGACGGCCAGTCTGATCATGGGTGTGGCCGCAGCCGGCTCCTCGAAATCCGCCGTCCTGGTGGCCGGCATCGCCGGTCTGGTGGCCGGGGCCCTGTCGATGGCCGCAGGCGAATACGTCTCCGTCAGTTCCCAATCGGACACCGAAAAGGCGGATCTGGCCAAGGAGAGGGCCGAGCTGGAGGCATCGCCGGAGGCGGAAACGCGCGAGCTGAGCCAGATCTACGTCGAGCGTGGCCTGACCCCGGACCTTGCCAATCAGGTCGCCGCGCAGCTCATGCGGGTCGATCCCCTGATGGCCCACGCACGGGATGAACTCGGCATCTCGACCTTCACCACGGCCAGACCCGTCCAGGCCGCGCTGACCTCTGCAGCGACGTTCACCCTGGGGGCCGCAGCGCCCTTGCTGGCTGTTTTCATCACGCCCATTGAGGGGGTGATGCCCGTCGTGGCCGTATCGTCCCTGGTCTTTCTCGCCGTCCTTGGTGGGCTCGGCGCCGCCGCCGGCGGGGCAGGCCTGTTCCGGCCCATCGCGCGTGTCGTCTTCTGGGGCGCGATCGCCCTGGCCGTCACAGCGGGCATCGGCCGACTGTTTGGCGTCGTGACCTGAATCAGCGCTTCTTGCCGAGTTCTGCAGCGATGTCCTTGACCATCCGGCCGGCCTTGCGATGCGCCGCCGTGATCTGTTCTCGGGTCACGCCCCAGCGCTTCATCCAGTATTCGACAGCCTGGCGCTCCGACAGGTCCAGACGGTCCTTGTCGATGAAACCGCGTTTGTCCTTGAGGCCAGCCATGAGGGCGTTTCCCTTTATCGCCTAAGATATATTATGCGAAATTGTAGATGGATCAGAGGCGGATCGCTGCGGTCCAGCCATCGTGTGCGATCTCCACGTCTGACGGAACAAGCGCCGACAACGCCTTGTAATCCAGATCGATATGCAGGTTCGTCAGCACCGCCTTGCCGACATCGGCAGCGGCGATCCATTCCAGCGCCTGGTCCACGTGGGCGTGCGTCGGATGGCGTGTCCAGCGCAAGGCGTCGATGATCCAGATGTCGGACCCGCTCACGGCGCGCAGCGCGTCATCGTCGAGGGCATCGACATCGCTCGAATAGCTGACAGGACCCAGTCGATAGCCGACGGACCGGATGGGCCCATGGCCCTGGTCGAACGTCACGACCGGTACCGCGCCCCCCGGGCCGTCGACCTCCCAGGGCGTGCCGTGAGCCGGAAGGTCCTGCGCCTCCAGAATGGCCGGATAACCCTGTTTGCTCTCGAAGATGTAGTCGAACCGGTGGGTCAGCGCCGTCCGTGTCGCTGCATCCATCCAGGCCGGAAGCCGCTGGCGCCGTCGCAGGGCGAACACCCGCAGATCGTCGATACCGTGGGTCTGGTCGGCGTGATCGTGGGTGATCAGCACGGCGTCCACGCGGGTCGCCCGCGCGGTCAGCATCTGCTGACGCAGGTCCGGAGACGTGTCGATCAGCAGACATGTCTCTCCGTCCGGGCCTTTCCGACGCGCCAGCATCGAACATCTGGAGCGCAGGTTCCTCGGCTCGGCCGGATCGCACGCCCCCCAGTCGCCATCGCCCCGTGGCACGCCACCGGACGACCCGCACCCCAGGATGGTGATCTCCAGATCGCTCATGCGGGCCTCGGGATCCGATCGAACAGACCAAAGAAGGCATCCGTCGTCTGCGCCTCGGCCTCCTCCGGCGTCCAGCCCCGGATATCCGCCAGCGCCTGAAGCACATGGCCGATATAGGCGGGCTCGTTCCGCCGTCCGCGATGGGGCACCGGGGCCAGATACGGACAGTCGGTTTCGACGATGATGCGATCCGCCGGCATGGTGCGGATCACCGCGCGCACATCCTCCGCCGCCTTGAAGGTGGCGATGCCCGAGACCGAGAACCAGGCCCCCAATTCCGAAGCTGTTTCTGCAAGTTCATGCCCGCTTGTGTAGCAATGCATGAGGAACCTGAAGGCCCCCTTCTCCACCTCTTCTCTCAGGATCGCGGCCATCCGGTCGTCCGCTTCGCGCGTGTGCACGACCAGCGGCAAGCCCGTCTGGCGTGCGGCGACGATATGTTCGCGAAACACCGCCTCCTGCTGGTCCCGAGGGCTGAGGTCATAGTGGAAATCCAGTCCGCACTCCCCGATTCCGACCACACGCGGGCGCCGGGCCAGGGCCACCAGATCCGCAGCGGTCATCTCAAGGTGATGCCGCGCCTCGTGGGGATGCGCCCCCACGGTGCACCAGATGTCGGGATGCTGCGTTGCCAGGGCGTGGGTCGCCTCGAAGGTGGCGAGCGAGTCCGATATCTCGACCATCAGGTCCACGCCCGCCGTCCGTGCGCGCGCGATGACCGCATCGCGATCCTCGTCGAACTGGACCGCATGCAGATTGACGTGGCTGTCGATCAGCATGGCGACCTCACCGACCCGCCTGGGCCTTGGCCCGCGACAGGTCGGCCAGGGCCCCGGCCAGCACGTCGGCGCGATCCAGGTTCACGGCGGCGGTCCGGTCCGGCAGTTCGCTCAGCCGGGTCCAGAGATCCGCCCAGACCGCGCCGTCGCTCCCCTCCAGCGCCCTCGTTTTCACGGCGGCGGTCAGGCGATCCATCAGCGCCTCGAACCGCCCCTGCCCGTCCGCCCCGCGAAAGGTGTCCGACATCGCCATCTGCTCGGCCCGGTCCAGCGCGGGCTCGTCCACCCAGCGCCGGGCGAGCCGGTCGAGCGCCAGACTGGCCTCGGTCGCCAGGGACAGGGCCGCGCCGGGCGATCCCCGCGCCATCCCCGCGATCCGCAGGGCCTCGTCACCGTCCAGATCGGTCTGGCGCGAGACCAGAGCCGCGACTGCGGCATCATCCCAGGGCGCGAACGTCAGCCGACGGCATCGCGACCGGATCGTGGCCAGCAGTCGCCCCGGCGCATGACTGATCAGGAACAGCACACCGCGCTCCGGTGGCTCTTCCAGAGTCTTCAACAAGGCATTGGCCGCATTGGAATTCAGGTCGTCAGCCGTATCCACGATCGCGACGCGATACGCGGCCTGGGACGGGCTTTTGGAAAAGAACTCCGGCAGATCGCGCGCCTGATCGACGGAGATGGATTTCTTCGTCTTGCCACCGTCCGACAGGCGCTCGAGCACCATCAGATCCGGATGCGACTGGGCCGACACCAGCTGGCTGACCGGATCGCCGGGCGATGCGCCCAGCGCCCCCCGCGTCGGGTCAGGCCGCGCCCCCAGCAGACGGCGTGCCGCGCGATAGGCGAAGGTCGCCTTGCCCAGACCCTCAGGTCCGCACAGCAACCAGGCGTGATGCAGCCGCCCCCGATCCAGTGCCTCCAGAAAGGCCTTTTCCGCCCCTGCGGACGCCACCAGGTCGAAGCGATCTCTCGGCTCGGCCGTCATGGTGCCAGCGTCTCCACGGCCGCCCACACGCGCGCCTCGACCTCATCGACCGACCCGGTCGCATCGATCAGGCGGCACCGCTCCGGATGCGTTTCGACGATGGCCTGAAAGGCCTGCCTCAGAGCCTGATGAAAGGCGATGCCCTTGGACTCGAAGCGGGTGTCTTCCTGGGCACGCGCCAGGGCGCGTTCCAGTCCGACTTCGGTCGGCAGGTCGAAAACGAGCGTCAGATCCGGCTGATTGCGCCCGACCACATGCCGGTCGAGCGCCTCGACAAACGCGGTCTCGGCGCCCCCCGCCAATCCCTGATAGGCGCGACTGGAATCGGCGAAGCGGTCGCAAACGACCCAGTGTCCGGCCTCCAGCGCCGGCAGAATGGTACGCTCCAGGTGATCGGAGCGCGCCGCGAACATCAGCAGCAGCTCGGTCCGCGCGGACCAGCGATCGGCGCTGCCGCGGACCACCAGCTCGCGGATGGCCTCGCCGCCGTGGGACCCCCCGGGCTCGCGGGTCCGAATCACCTCGCGACCCCCCGCGCGCAGACGATCGACCAGACGGGCGACCTGGGTGGACTTTCCGGTCCCCTCCCCGCCTTCAAACGTAATGAACCGACCGCGCGCCATCGGCGCACAATGGCGACCCCGACGCCCGGGGCCAAGGGCGCTTCGGTCCTATCGCGCCGATATCAACAGGGCGTCGCGAAATCCCCGCGCCACGACGGACTGTCGTGCCTGTTCGGCGGCATTCGCGTCGGGCCAGGGTCCCAGCAGCACCCGGAACCTGGAGTTGTCGGTCGCGGCCTGCACCCGGGCCGTCTCGCCCAGACGCCCGGCCGCGGCCCGCGCCTCCGGCCGGGTCGGATAGGCCGCGACCTCGATCCAGAAATGTGCGGACGAAGCCATGGGTATGGGGGCCGGTTCGGGCACGGCGGCCGGCTGTCGGGGTTGCGACCGGGCGGACGAAAGCACGGCACCACCCCCGACCCTGGGGGCGCGGCCCATGTAACGGACACGAACTTCGCCCACGCCACGCTGCAGAAGATCCAGCGCCTCGGCGGCGCCTCGGGACAGATCGATGATCCGGTCGTCGACGAAGGGTCCCCGATCATTGACGCGCAGGACGACCGTCCGTCCGTTGGCCAGGTTGGTCACCTCGACCAGCCCCGGCAGCGGCAGTGTCTTGTGGGCCGCCGTCAGGGCGTGCATGTCGAACCGCTCGCCGGTCGATGTCGGCCGCCCGTTGAACTGGTCGCCATACCAGGACGCCATGCCGACCTCGTCATATCCCGGCTGTTCCGCCGGTCGATACCAGCGTCCCCTGATCTGATACGGCCGCATCGTGCCCGACACGATCGGTGCGGGGTCGGTCACGACCGGAATCACGGCCCGTCGCGTGCCACCGGGCGCGCCGGCGCTGGCGCAGGCTGCGAGCGTCGACAACGCGGTGCCGACGACCAAGAACCTGAGAGCCGCCCGAAGGTTTGTCATCCCGATCATGGCTTCATGATCGACCGGACGATTTCCGTTTTGGTTAACGGGCGCGTCGCTGCTATGCCTTGTGTCCATACGGACAGGTGGCCGAGTGGTTTAAGGCAGCGGTCTTGAAAACCGCCGCAGGTGAAAGCCTGCCGTGGGTTCGAATCCCACCCTGTCCGCCACAGCTCCAAGACGAAGCGGCCCCCGCCCGGGTCGGACGGGGGCCGTTAACGTCTCGGGTCCTCGACCGGTCAGCGCAGGTCGAACCGATCCGCATTCATGATCTTCGTCCAGGCCGCGACAAAGTCCGTGACGAACTTCTCGCCCGAGTCCGACTGGGCATAGACCTCGGCCAGAGCCCGCAGTTGCGAGTTGGAGCCGAAGACGAGATCGACGCGGGTCGCGGTCCACTTCGGCGCACCGGTCGCCCGGTCACGCCCTTCGAACTCGGCCTCCTCGTCGGAGGTCGCGGTCCAGACCGTGTCCATGTCCAGCAGGTTGACGAAGAAGTCGTTGGTCAGCTGACCCGGACGCTTGGTGAAGACCCCGTGCTGGACACCGTCGGTATTGATGTTCAGCGCCCGCAGGCCGCCGACCAGAACCGTCATCTCCGGTGCGGTCAGGGTCAGCAGTTGCGCCCGGTCGACCATCAGCTCCTCGGCCGTCAGGGTGTAGTCCGTCTTCAGGTAGTTGCGGAAGGCGTCGGCCGTCGGCTCCAGCACATCAAAGGACTCGATGTCGGTCTGCGCCTGGCTGGCGTCCATCCGGCCGGGCGTGAACGGCACCTCGACGTCGAAGCCGGCGTCCCGGGCGGCCTTCTGGACAGCCAGCGAACCGGCCAGCACGATCAGGTCGGCCAGGGAGATCTTCTTGCCGTCGGTCCGGGCCGCGTTGAAGTCGGTCTGGATGGCTTCCAGAGCGGACAGAACCCGGGCCAGTTGCGCCGGCTGGTTCACCGCCCAGTCTTTTTGCGGCTCCAGACGGATCCGGGCACCGTTGGCCCCGCCCCGCTTGTCCGACCCCCGGAAGGTCGAGGCCGAGGCCCAGGCCGTGGCGACAAGCGCGCTGACGGACAGACCCGAGGCGAAGATGCGCGCCTTCAGGTCCGCAATGTCGGCCGCCTCGACCAGCGGGTGATCCACGTCCGGGATCGGATCCTGCCAGATCAGGACTTCCTGCGGCACCAGCGGACCACGGTACCGGGCCCGCGGTCCCATGTCGCGGTGGGTCAGCTTGAACCAGGCTCGCGCGAAGGCGTCGGCGAACTGGTCCGGATGGGCGTGGAACCGCTTCGAAATCTCCAGATAGGCGGGGTCGGTCTTCAGCGCGATGTCGGTCACGGCCATCATCGGCTTGACGCGCCGGGACGGATCGTGTGCGTCGGGGGCCAGATCATCGTCGGCGATGTTGACCGGCGTGAATTGCTGGGCACCGGCCGGGCTGCGGGTCAGCTCCCAGTCGTACTTGAACAGCAGGTCGAAATAGCCGTTGTCCCAACGCGTGGGATGGCTGGTCCAGGCACCTTCGAGGCCGCTGGTGATCGTGTGCGATCCCTTGCCGCTCTCGAAGCTGTTCCGCCAGCCCAGACCCTGTTCCACGAGTCCCGCACCTTCCGGCTCGACACCGACATGGGCCGGACTGCCCGCGCCGTGGGCCTTGCCGAAGGTGTGGCCGCCGGCGATCAGGGCGACGGTTTCCTCGTCGTTCATGGCCATCCGGGCGAAGGTCTCGCGGATGTCGTGGGCCGCGGCGGAGGGGCTGGCGTTCCCGTTCGGGCCTTCCGGGTTCACATAGATCAGGCCCATCTGGACGGCGGCCAGCGGCTTGTCGAGCTCACGCTCGCCCTGATAGCGTTCATCGCCAAGCCAGGTATCCTCGGCCCCCCAGAACACGTCCTCGGCCGGCTCCCAGACATCCTCGCGACCAAAGCCGAAGCCGAAGGTCTTGAAGCCCATGGTCTCCATGCCGACGTCGGCGGCCAGGATCATCAGGTCGGCCCAGCTGATCCGGTTTCCGTATTTCTGCTTGATCGGCCAGATCAGGCGGCGCGCCTTGTCCAGGTTGCCGTTGTCCGGCCAGCTGTTCAGCGGGGCAAACCTCTGCGTGCCCGCCCCCGAACCCCCGCGTCCGTCGCCGGTCCGGTAGGTGCCCGCGCTGTGCCAGGCCATGCGGACGAAGAAGGGGCCGTAGTGACCGAAGTCGGCGGGCCACCAGTCTTTTGAATCGGTCTGCAGCGCGCGCAGGTCCGCCTTCAGCGCCTCGACATCCAGCTTTTCCAGTTCGTCGGCATAGCGGAAGGTCGGCGCGAACGGGCTGACCATCGACGAATGCTGCGACAGGAGCTTCAGATTCAGCTGGTTGGGCCACCAGTCGCGGTTGGACCGGCCGCCAAAGCTGGTGTGAAACCGCACGCCGTGCCCCAGCGGGCATTTGGTGGTGGGCTCGACGATATCGCTGCCGTCCATGATCGTTCCATCCTGCCGTTATGTGGTTGAGGACGGAGAGGATAGACCCTGGCGGGCATTAGTCTAACTTGAAATATTGATCGTCAGGATAGGTTAGGCCTATCAAACCAGCCGGCTCTGCACCAGCGCCGCCTCGATGAAGCTGGCGAACAGCGGATGGGGCTTGAACGGTCGGCTCTTCAGCTCCGGGTGATACTGGACGCCGATGAACCACGGGTGATCGGTGCGTTCGACGGTCTCGGGCAGGACGCCATCGGGCGACAGACCGGCGAATCGCAGGCCCATGGCCTCGATCGCATCGCGATAGTTGATGTTGACCTCGTAACGGTGGCGGTGACGCTCGCTGATCGCCGTGGTTCCGTAGATCCCGGCGATCTTCGATCCCGGGGTCAGGGTCGAATCGTAGGCCCCCAGACGCATGGTGCCCCCCAGGTCCCCGCCCTGCTGCCGAAGCACGCGCTGGTTCCCCTGTGTCCATTCGGTCATCAGCCCGACGACAGGCTCTTCGGTCGGACCGAACTCGGTGGAGGAGGCCCTGGTCAGCCCTGCCTGGTTCCGGGCGGCCTCGATGACCGCCATCTGCATGCCGAAACAGATGCCGAAATAGGGGATGTTGCGCTCGCGGGCGAACCGCGCTGCCTCGATCTTGCCTTCCGCCCCCCGCTCGCCGAAGCCGCCGGGCACCAGGACCGCGTGGGCGTCCTGAAGTCGCTGTTCGCACAGCTCGCGGTCGCCCTCGAAGGTGTCGGCCTCGACCCAGTCGATGTTGACCTTGACGTTGTTGGCCACCCCGCCGTGATGGAGCGCCTCGATCAGGGATTTATAGGCGTCCTTCAGGACCGTGTATTTGCCGACGACGGCGACCGTGACCTCGCCGTCGGGCTGCAGTCGGCGACGTGCGATCTCCTGCCACTGGGTCAGGTCGGGCTCTGGCGCGTCCTTGATGCCGAAATGGGCCAGCACCTCGGCGTCCAGACCCTCGCGGTGATAGTCCAGCGGCACGGCATAGATATCGGCCGAATCCATCGCCTGGATCACGCCCGTCTCGCGCACATTGCAGAACAGGCCGATCTTGCGCTTCTCCTCCGGCGGGATGGGGAGTTCGCAGCGGCACAGCAGGATGTCCGGCTGGATGCCGATGGAGCGCAGCTCCTTGACCGAATGCTGCGTCGGCTTGGTCTTCATCTCCCCGGCCGTCTTGATGAACGGCAGCAGCGTCAGGTGGACGAAGCACGACTGGCCCCGCTCCAGGTCCTGGCCCAGCTGGCGGATCGCCTCGAAAAACGGCAGGCCCTCGATGTCGCCGACCGTGCCGCCGATCTCGACCAGCACGAAGTCGACCTCTTCGCCCTCATCGGTCAGGGCGGGGGTCAGGCAGAAGGATTTGATCTGGTCGGTGACGTGCGGGATGACCTGCACCGTGGCCCCCAGATAGTCGCCGCGCCGTTCCTTCTCGATGATCGTCGAATAGATGCGGCCGGTCGTGATGTTGTCCGACCTGGCCGCCGACACGCCGGTGAACCGCTCATAGTGACCCAGATCGAGGTCGGTCTCGGCCCCGTCGTCGGTCACGAAGACCTCGCCGTGCTGATAGGGGCTCATCGTGCCCGGATCGACATTCAGATAGGGATCGAGCTTGCGAAGCCGGACCTTGTAGCCGCGCGCCTGGAGCAATGCGCCCAGGGCCGCCGACGCCAGCCCCTTGCCCAGCGAGGAAACCACGCCGCCCGTGATGAAGACATATCTAGCCACGGGGCATCACCTTAGAGCCGATTCGGCTCCAGCTTCGGATCGGTTCGCGATCCATCTGTTGAAAACACATCTTCGGCCCCACCGTCGGCGGGTGCAGGAGGCTGGATCGGCGGGGAAGCGGCGGAGGAGCCTCCGCCGTCACCCTAGTTCGCCGGCGTCTGTGCCGGGGCCGGGGCCACGCCCGCTGTCGGCAGGCTGGCTTCCAGGTCGTCCAGCGACGGCGCGGCCGGCTGCGACGGCGTCGCGGGATTGGGTGCCGGGGCCGTCGGCGTCGACGGAGCCGTATCGAGGGCGATGGAGCCGACGGCATCGGCATCAACGACCGAACGGTTCGACCGCTCCACATTGCCCAGAATGGTCAGGCTGATCGCGCAGATCACGAAACCCGCGCCCAGCCACCAGGTCGTGGTGGTCAGCAGATTGCCCGCCCCGCGCGCGGTCATGAAGCCCGACGGACCTCCGCCCATGCCCAGGGCGCCCCCTTCGGAACGCTGCAAAAGGATCACGCCGGTCAGGGCCAGCGAGATCAGGATCATGACGACGAGGAGAATGGTCTGGAGCATGGTCGCTTACATGTGTGGCGGGACGGTCCGCCGATCAAGCGGCGGCGTCTATCATCCTTGCGCGCCAGCGGCAACGAGGGCGAGTTCGGCGGCATGGATGATCGCGATAAAGTCCTCGGCCTTCAGCGAAGCCCCACCAACGAGCGCGCCCCCGACATTCTCAACCGCCAGGATTTCTCGGGCGTTGTCGACGTTCACGGAACCGCCGTACAGGATGGGTGTGTGGCGGGCGCAATCGCCGAGCCGCTCGGTCATGGCTTCACGAGCGGCTGCATGGATTTCGGCGACCTGTTCCAGGGTAGGCGTCCGGCCGGTTCCGATGGCCCAGACCGGTTCATAGGCCAAGGCCCATTCCCTACCCGCCAGGCGATCACTCAGCGATCCCAGAATCTGCTGTCGGACCACGGCGACCGCCTCTCCTGCCTCGCGCTCTGCCAAAGTCTCGCCAACGCAGATGATCGGAGCCAGCCCCGCCCTTATCGCTGCATCAGCCTTGGCCGAAACGATCGCATCGGTCTCGGCGCACAGCTGACGACGCTCGGAGTGGCCCACGATAACGAACGCGCACCCCGCCTCAAAAAGAAGCTCGGCAGAGATCGAGCCTGTATAGGCCCCGCGCGGCTCAGGGTGACAGTCCTGGCCCCCGATGCCGATTCCTGCCGGCCCGCCCATGCGTGCAAAGCGTTCGACCAGCGTCGCGGGAGGGCAGATGGCGACGTCGACCCGGCAGGGATCCTCGATCAGGCGGGCTGCGAGGCGTTCGAACTCCTTCGCCCCGGTGGACTCGCCGTTCATCTTCCAGTTGCCGACGATCATCTTCACGGATTGTTTCATCCGGCCTGTCTAGGCAGCGTCTCGCCGCCTGCCAAGCCCGGCGCTTGCGGGGGATAGGTCGCCTCCCCTATACGCCCATATCCCCATTCGCGGCGTGTCTCGCCGTCCGACCGTCAGGCCCACTCGATGATTTCCCTGTTCCGTGCCTTCGCCAAATCCAAGTGGGCGGCGGGTCTGTTCGTCCTGCTGATCCTCAGCTTCCTGATCGTGGGCGGCAGCCAGACCGACGTCCTGCGCAATCTTGGCCCCAAACACATCATCACGGCGGGCGATCGCTCGGTCGATGTGGCCCAGTTCCGGTCGGAGTTCGAGCGCGTCCGCACCGGCATGCAGGAGCAGGCCGGACGTCCGGTCACAAACGAGGACCTCGTCAAGGAAAACGTCCACGTCCGCTATCTGGAAGGCCAGACCAATCGTCTCGGCTTCCTGGACTGGGCCTACAAGGCCGGCATCCGTGTCAGTGAGGAGCTGGTCCTGAAGCGCATCCGCGAGATTCCGGCCTTCTTCAACCAGGTCACGGGCCAGTTCGATCAGGCCCAGTACGAGCAGGCCCTGGCCGCCCAGAACGTGACGCCGGTCATGCTCGAGGACGAGTTCCGCGACACGGCCGTCAGCCAGCATTTCGGCACGGCCATCCAGGCGGGCCTGCGCACCCCGCGCATCTTCGGCGCGCTGCTGGCGGGTCAGGCCTTCCAGGTCCGCGACGGCCGCTGGTTCGAGGTGACCCAGGCCATGGCCGGCGCGACGCCCGCCCCGACCGACGCCCAGCTGACGGCCTTCATCAACGAGAACGCGAGCCAGCTGCGTCGGCCCGAATTCCGTATTGCCACGGTCCTGCTGTTCAACGATGCGCCGGGCTTCACTCCGCCGGCGATCCCCGAGGCGCGGGTCGTCGAGCGCTTCAACTTCCGCAAGGACGCCCTGTCGACCCCGGAACGCCGGACCTTCACGACCCTGACCGTTTCGACCCAGGCGGCCGCGGACCGCATCGCCGGCGCCCTGCGCGCGGGCCAGACCCCCCAGGCCGTGGCCGAGGCCAACAATATCCAGCCCGCCGTCTACGAGGCCCAGCCCCAAAGCGCCCTGCCCGATCCGGCCGTCGCCACCGCCGTCTTCGCTCTGGCCGCCAATCAGGTGTCCGCCCCGATCCAGGGCCGTGTCGGCTTCTCGGTCGCCAAGGTGACCGTGATCCTGCCCGGCACGCCCGCCACTCTGGAAGGGGTTCGCGGGGCCATCGTGGCGGAGCTCCAGGAAGAGGATATGAAGGCCCGCGTCTATGCCCGGGTGGAGGCCTATGAGAAGGCGCGCACCGAGGGCAAGCCCCTGGCCGTCGCCGCCGAACAGGTCGGGGCCCGCTTCGTCCAGCTTCCCCCCTTCACCCAGGACGGCCGACTGCCCGACGGCCAGCCGATGAATGCCCCGCCGCAGATCCTCCAGAGCGCCTATGCCCTGACCCGGGGCGGCGAAAGCGATGTGATCGACGCCGGCCAGGGCCAGTATTTCGTGCTGCGCCTGGACGACATCCGTCCCGCCGCCTTGCCGGCCCTGGCCGAGGTCCGTGGGCCGCTGACCCAGCAGTGGACCCTGCGCGAGAACGCCCGACGCCTGTCCACCAAGGCCGAGGAACTGGCCAAGCGTGTCCGCGACGGTCAGGACATCGCCGCCGTCGCGGCCTCGGCGGGTGCCACCCTGATCAACCGCAGTGGCGTGCAACAGAATGCCGAAGCCCAGACCGCTCTGGGTCAGGGCGTGCTCGAGGGTCTGTTCGGCCAGAGCCGTGGCCAGATCTTCACCGGCCCCGGCACGAACAACAGCTTCGTCGTCGGCCGCGTCGATGCGGTGCGGCCGGCCGATCCCGCCACGGCCTCGCGTCTGGCCGATCAGATTCGCGGCCGCATCGGAAGCGACATCGTCAATGCCGGCGTCGAGCAGCTGGTGACGGCGGCGGCGGCGCGTTCGAAGGCGACCAATGATCCGGCGGCCGCGATCGAGGCCCTCGGCGTCACCGCACCGGAAGCGACGCCGACCGCTCCCGCTCCATGAGCGAGACGACCGACCGGCAGGCTCTGGTCGCGGGACTGAAGGCCGGAACGCCGCAGATCGCGGTGCGCCGGATCATCGACGACCTGGAGACGCCAGTGTCCGCCTATCTGAAGGTGGGCTGGGGCCGCCCTCACGCCTTCCTGCTGGAGTCGGTGGAAGGCGGCGCGCTGAACGGCCGATACTCGATCATCACGCTCGATCCTGACTTGGTCTGGCGCTGCCGCGATGGCGTCGCCTCGATCGCGCGAGGGCCGGATATCGCCGCCAGACGCTATACTGACCAGCCCGGCGGCGCGCTCGACAACCTCCGCGCCCTGATCGCGGAAACGCGGTTCGACCTGCCCGACGGCCTGCCTCCCATGGCCGCGGGCCTGTTCGGCGTCTTCGGCTACGACATGGTCCGCCTGCTGGAACCCCTCGGCGCGCCCAATCCCGATCCGCTCGATCTGCCCGACGCCGTCCTGACCCGCCCGTCGGTCATTGCCGTCTTCGATTCAGTGAAGCACGAGATCGTCGTCATGGCTCCGGTCTGGCCCGGGGACGACCCGGAGACAGCCGTCGATGCCGCCGAGGCCCGGCTGGACGATTTCGAGGACCGGCTGCGTCGTCCCCTGCTCGGTCGTGCCCAGGCCACGCCCACCCCGGCCATTGACTTTGCGTCCCCGGTCGATGCCGCCGCCTATGCCGGACTGGTCGCTGCGGCCAAGGACTACATCGGCGCGGGTGACATTTTTCAGGTCGTGCTCAGCCACCGCTTCCGTGCGCCGTGGACGGGCGATCCGTTCGCCTTCTACCGCTCGCTGCGCCGCCAGAATCCGTCGCCCTATCTGTATTTTCTCACCTTCGACGACTTTCAGCTGGCGGGCTCCAGCCCCGAGATCCTCGTGCGTCTGAAGGACGGCGGGGTCACCATTCGCCCGCTCGCCGGCACCCGGCCGCGCGGTGCGACGCCGGAGGCCGACCGGGCGCTGGAGGCCGAGCTTCTGGCCGATCCGAAGGAACGGGCCGAGCATCTGATGCTGCTGGACCTGGGTCGGAACGACGTGGGCCGAGTCGCCGCCCCCGGCAGCGTCAAGGTGACCGAGAGCTTCGTCGTCGAACGATACAGCCAGGTGATGCACATCGTCTCCAATGTCGAGGGTCGCGCCCACCCCGACCTCGACGCGGTGGATACGCTTCTGGCCGCCCTGCCCGCCGGCACCCTGTCCGGCGCGCCCAAGGTTCGCGCCATGGAAATCATCGACGAGCTGGAGACGGAAAAGCGCGGTGTCGGCTATGGCGGCGGTGTCGGCTATATCTCGGCGGGCGGAGAGGCCGACATCTGCATCGTCCTGCGCACCGCCCTGTTCGCGGACGGCCAGGTCTTCGTCCAGGCCGGGGCCGGTGTCGTCGCCGACAGCGATCCGGCGGCCGAATATGCGGAAACCGAGGCCAAGGCCCGCGCCCCGATGCGGGCGGCCGGGGATGCCTGGCGGTTCGAGCTGGGCGCGCCCCTGAATGACGCGGGCGGTGTCTAGGTCGTCGCGCTAACCGGCACCGGCTGATCCTCGATCGCCACGCCTGGCCCCAGGATCATGACCCCGGCCAGCAGCACCGCCGCCGCCGCTGCGAGCGCTGCGGCCCCCAGCGTCGCCATGACACTTGGCTTCGACTCGACCTCCACCAGCGCCTGCCGCGCCTGATCGATCTGGGCCTGCATGGTCATGGACTCACCCTCCGGTTCGAATGCCGATCTCGAACCGCAACGGTTAACGATCCGTTGTGCGCACGCGTCCGCTTGGCGGCAGTGAAACCAGTCTCTAGAAGCGCCGGATGATCCTCGTCGTCGATAACTACGACAGCTTTACCTACAACCTCGTCCACTACCTCGCGGAGCTGGGCGCGCGCACGCATGTCGTCAGGAACGACGACCTGACCGTGGAGGAAGCCTGGGCCTTGAAGCCCGAGGCGGTGCTGCTGTCGCCTGGCCCCTGTGCGCCGGATCAGGCCGGCATCTGTCTGCCGCTGATCGCCACGGCACCCGACGACATGCCGATCCTCGGCGTCTGCCTGGGCCATCAGGCGATCGGCCAGGCCTTCGGCGGGGACGTCGTGCGGGCCAAGGCCCTGATGCACGGCAAGACCTCGCCCATCACCCACGACGGTCGCGGCCTGTTCGCGGGCCTGCCCAGCCCCTTCATCGCGACCCGCTATCACAGCCTCGCCGTGGCCCGCGCCACCCTGCCGAACAGCCTCGACGTCACCGCCTGGACCGGGGACGGCGAGATCATGGGCGTCCAGCATCACGCCCGCCCGATCCACGGTGTTCAGTTCCACCCCGAATCCATCGCCACCGAACACGGCCATGCGCTTCTGGCCAACTTCCTCGATCTGGCGGGCGTCAAGCGCCTGGCCATGGTCTGAGGCGGTGTCCGAAGGATTCAAGCCGCTGCTGGCCCGGCTGGTCGACGGCCAGACGCTGAGCGAGTCGGAAGCCGGCGATTTCTTCGCCGCCTGCCTGCGCGGCGAACCGACCCCAGCCCAGGTCGCCGCCGCCGTCACCGCCCTGCGGATCCGGGGCGAGACGGTGGACGAGATCACCGCCTTCGCCCGCGCCATGCGCGCCGCCGCCAGCCCCTTCGACCAGCCATATGACGTCATCGACACCTGTGGCACCGGGGGCGATGGCCAGCACACCTGGAATATCTCGACCGCCGCCGCACTGGTCCTGGCCGGCGCGGGCCTGAAGGTCGCCAAGCACGGCAACCGCGCCCTCAGCTCCCGATCGGGCTCGTCCGACGTGCTTTCGGCGCTGGGAGTCGACCTGACCGCCGGGCCGGAGCGTCAGAAACAGGCGCTGGACGAAGCGGGCATCTGCTTCCTGTTCGCGCCGCATTATCACGGGGCCATGCGCCACGTCGGGCCGATCCGGGCCGAGATCGGCTTTCGCACTGTGTTCAACCTGCTGGGTCCCCTGTCCAACCCGGCGCTCGCCCGGCGTCAGGTCATGGGCGTCTATGACCCGCGCCTGCTGGAGCCCCTGGCCCGGGTGCTCGGAAACCTTGGGGCCACCCGCGCCTGGACCGTGCACGGTCAGGGACTGGACGAACTGACCACGACCGGCCCGACCGAGGTCGCTGAATGGAAGGACGGAACTGTCCGCCGCTTCACCGTGACGCCCGAGGACGCCGGCCTGCCCCGCGCCGACATCGCCGCCCTGCGCGGGGGCGACGCCGAGACCAATGCCGCCGCCCTGACTGCCCTGCTCGACGGCGCGACCGGGCCCTATCGCGACGTCGTCCTGCTGAACGCCGCCGCCGCCCTGATCGTCGCGGACAAGGCGGCGGACCTCAGGGAAGGGGTAGCCATCGCCGCCCGCGCCATCGACAACGGTGCGGCCCGGACAGCCCTGACGAAGCTGGCCGCCATCACCTCCGCGCCCGAGCCGGAGTCGGCCGCATGACCGACATCCTGGAACAGATCGCCGCCTACAAACGGGTCGAGGTCAAGGCGCGCAAGGCCGCCCGTCCGCTGGCCGAGGTCGAATCGCTCGCCCGGGTCGCCGACATGCCGCGCGGCTTTCTCGACGCCCTGCGCAAGCGCTCGCAGGACGGGCACCCCGCCCTGATCGCCGAGATCAAGAAGGCCAGCCCCTCCAAAGGTCTGATCCGCGCCGACTTCGACCCGCCCGCCCTGGCCCGCGCCTATGAGGCGGGCGGCGCGACCTGCCTGTCCGTCCTGACGGATCAACCCAGCTTTCACGGCCACGACGACTTCCTGATCGCCGCCCGCGCCGCCACCGCCCTGCCCTGTCTGCGCAAGGACTTTCTCGTCGACCCCTGGCAGGTGGCCGAGAGCCGGGCGCTGGGGGCCGACTGCATCCTGATCATCCTGTCGATGGTTGACGACGCCCTGGCCGTCGACCTGCTGGCCGAGGCCCGCCGCTTCGGCATGGACGCCCTGATCGAGACCCATGACGAAGCCGAGATGGCCCGCGCCGTGGCGCTTTCTGAGCCAGACGCGGGCGGCGTCCTGATCGGCATCAACAACCGTTCCCTGCGCACCTTCGAGGTCGATCTGTCCGCCACCGCCCGCTATGCCGCCATGGCCCCCGCCGGAGCCCTGCTGGTCGCCGAGAGCGGGATCTCTATGGCGGCGGACGTCGCCGAGGTGGCGGCGGCGGGGGCCCGGGCCATCCTCGTCGGCGAAAGCCTGATGCGGCAACCGGACGTCGAGGCCGCCACGCGGTCGCTGCTGGAGCCTGTTTCCCGTTAAGTTGACATTAGGGAGGAACACTTACAGAACATCGACAACGGTTCACGACTTGTTCTGAAGGCGATTCTCACCATGCTGACGAAAAAGCAGCACGAACTCCTGATGTTCATCCACGAGCGGATCAAGGAGACGGGCGTCTCCCCCTCGTTCGACGAGATGAAAGAGGCTCTGGATCTGGCGTCCAAGTCCGGCATCCACCGGCTGATCACGGCGCTGGAGGAACGCGGCTTCATCCGCCGCCTCGCCCACCGCGCCCGCGCCCTTGAGGTCGTGAAGCTGCCGGAACAGGCCACGACCGGCCCGGTCCGGGGCCGCGCCCCCTTCCGCCCCGACGTCATCGAGGGCGGCGGCCGTCCGCGGGCGGCAGAACCCGCCAACGACACCCGCGAACTGGTTCTGGTCGGCAAGATCGCCGCCGGCGTGCCCATTGCCGCGATCCAGCAGGATCACGGCCGCTATCATGTGCCCGAAGCCATGCTGGGCGCGGGCGAACACTACATGCTCGAGATCGAGGGCGATTCGATGATCGAGGCCGGTATCTTGAACGGCGATCTGGTGGTCATCAAACGGGTCGATACCGCCTCGTCCGGCGAGATTGTCGTCGCCCTGGTCGAGGGCGAGGAGGCGACGCTGAAGCGGCTGCGCCGGAAGGGCAACTCCATCGCCCTCGAGCCCGCCAACCGCGCCTATGAAACCCGCATCTTCGGCCCCGACCAGGTCGAGGTCCAGGGCAAGCTGGTCGGTCTCATCCGCCAGTATCACTAGAGCCAGGCTCGGCCGCATCCGGATCGGCCTTGTCATCCCGGAAAGGTCGGAGACCTTGTCCGGGGCGGCTCCACGGCCTGTCTCCCCGAGTATCCGCAGACCAGACCGCACGCCAGCCCTGCGGTGTCTGCCACAGCTCGACCGCCCCGCCGCGTGCGTAGTCCACCCCGTCCAGCACGAGGCGGTCGGCGCAAGCGCTGGGCAGGGCTGACACCGTCGCCCGCACGCTGACCAGCGGGGCCGAGGCACACAGGCCCGCCAGCGCCTCCGCATCCGGCGCGACCTTGCCCCACCACACGGCCAGGGGCGCATGACCGGTTCGGGGCGCACAGGCATACCGCTCGCAGATCCAGCCGGCGTCGTCCCGCTCGGCCCGCGTCAGTCCGCGCCGCCGCGACCATACCTCGGTGGCGAAATCCCGCACGCCCGGCCGCACCACGACCGCCTGACCGCCGACGCTATAGGCCGCATTGATCCCCCCATCGCCGATCCAGACTGTCGGTGTCGGATCGCGCGGCCAGATCAGCACCGCGCAGACGAACGGCAGTCCGGCCCACCGCAGCCGCCCCTGCCACAGACAGACGAACAGCACGCCCAGGAACGAGATCGGCAACACATGGTCCGGCGCGCTGGCGATGGTCCTGACCGCGCCCGGAAGCGCCGTGACCCGGTGGCCGACGAACAGCATCGCATCCACCCCCTTGCCCGCCACCCACAGGAACGGCCCGCCCAGCCCGACCGGCTCCAGCAGCGCACCCAGGGCCAGCGCCGGCATCATGATGAAATCGGCGATGGGCGACGTCGCCAGATTGGCGATCAGACCAAAGACGGCGGTCCGGTTGAAATGCTGGATCGCGAACGGCCCCGTCGCCGCGCCCGCCACGAAGCTGGCGCTGACTGCGATGACCAGCCAGTGCCGCGCCGACTGGATCAGGGCGATGGGCCAGGGCACAGACAGAGCGCGTGTCCGGGGTGGCCAGGCCTCGGCCAGGGCCACCAGGGCCGCTGTTGCCGCGAACGACATCTGGAACCCCGGTGTCACGATGGCTTCGGGCTGCAGGATCAACACGACCATGGCGGCCACAGCCAGCCCGTGCATGCTGATGGCCGGCCGGTCCAGCAGGATGGCCGCGAAGGCGATCGAGGCCGTGATCGCCGACCGCTCCGCCGGGGCGGGTGCGCCTGACAGCACCAGATAGCTCCAGACCGCGATCAGCCCGGCGACCGCCGCCACCTTCTTGCCTGACACCCGCAGCGCCAGCCAGGGCCAGGCCGCCACCCCGAACCGCACGAGGAAGAAGGCAAACCCGCCCACGATCGCCATGTGCAGGCCACTGATCGACAGGATGTGTGCCAGTCCGGAATCGCGCATGGCGTCCAGATCCTCGCGCTGGATCCAGGTCTCATGCCCCGTCGTCATGGCCGCCGCGATCCCGCCGGTTCGCTCGCCCAGGCGATCGACGATCCGCCGGGCCAGAGCAAACCGCATCGCATTGACCCGCATCGCCATCCGCAGGCTCCATGGCGCCGCGGGCAGCCCGGCCGTCCGCGTCTCGCCCAGCGCGAAGGCCGTGCCGCCCAGGCGGTCGAACCAGGCCCCTCTCCCGAAGTCATAGGCTCCCGGGCTGGCGGGCGGCGGCGGCGGATTCAGGATCGCGTACAGGCGGATGGCTGACCCTGGCACCGGCGGCTCACCCCTGACCGTGGCTCTCAGACGGATCGGGGTCGCCTCCGGGAGCAGGCCCTGCACGCGGACGGGGGCGACGACCACCCGGTGCCCCCGGTCGCCCGGGCTGTCCACATCGACGACCCAGCCCTCGATCACGGTGGGCTCGGCCATGGCCGGTGCGATCGGCGCCGCGACACGGTCGCTGCGGACCTTCGCCCCCGCGAGTCCACACGCCAGACAGGCCAGCAGCATCAGCGGCAGGGTGATCCTGCGCCCGTTCCCCCGCCACCGTGCACCCAGCCAGATCGCCAGCATGGCCCCGGCCATTCCCAGCAGCGGCCACAATGGCGGCTCGCGCTTCAGCGCGAAATAGAGGGCCGCTCCGCAGCCGAACGCCACCGGGGCCAGCAACCGCCACCGCAGCGACTGCGCCCGGACTTCATCGGAAAGCCACGCGGCGATCCTCTCTCGCGGGCTGGGCTTTGCGGCATCGGGAGGTATAAGGGCGGCCCGTCCGGACACGCCCCCCATGACCTCCTCCTCCGACCCCCGAGTCATCACCCGTTTCGCCCCCTCGCCGACCGGCTATCTGCACATAGGCGGCGCAAGAACGGCGCTTTTCAACTACCTTTACGCGAAAGGCCGCGGCGGCAGGTTCCTGGTCCGCATCGAGGACACCGACCGCGAGCGTTCGACCGACGAGGCGGTCAAGGCGATCTTCGACGGCCTCAGCTGGCTGGAACTGTTCGCCGACGAGGACCCCGTCTTCCAGTATGCCCGCGCGGACCGACACCGCCAGGTTGTCGATGAACTGCTGGAGCGCGGGGCCGCCTATCGCGACTTCACATCCGCCGAGGAAACCGGCCGCCTGCGTGACGAGGCCAAGGCCGCACGCCGTCCATTCGAATCGCCCTGGCGCGACCGCGAGCCGACGATGGACGACCTGTCCCGGCCTCACATCGTCCGCTTCCGACGCCCCCTGCCGGGCCGGGTGATCGTGAGTGACGCCGTCCAGGGCGAAGTCAGCTGGGGCAACGAAGATCTGGACGACCTCGTCCTGCTGCGTTCCGATGGGGCCCCGACCTACAACCTGGCCGTCGTCGTCGATGACCATGACATGGGGGTCACCCACGTCATCCGGGGCGACGACCATCTGAACAACGCCGGACGTCAATCATTGATCTATGATGCGCTGGACTGGCCGCGACCGACCTTCGCCCACATCCCCCTGATCCACGGTCCCGATGGCGCGAAACTGTCGAAACGACACGGGGCCCAGGCCGTCCACGAATATGCCGGGATGGGCTATCTGCCCGAGGCCATGCGCAACTATCTGGCCCGTCTGGGCTGGGCCCACGGCGACGATGAACTGTTCGGCGACGATCAGGCCCGCGCATGGTTCGACCTCGACGGCGTCGGCAAGGCCCCCGCCCGGCTGGACTTCGACAAACTGGCCCACGTCAATGCGCACTGGATGCGGCTGGCCGACGACGACCGGCTGGCTAAGGCCGTGCTGGACACACATCTGGCGCGCGGGCATGCGCTGGCCGAGGGCGACGAGGCATGTCTTCTGCGGGCCATGCCCCTCGTCAAGGACAGGGCCCGGACTTTGCTGGAACTGGCCGATCAGACCGGCTTCGTCCTTCGCCGGCGCCCTCTGCAGATCTTTGAAAAGGCCCTGCCCCTCCTCACGGGCGAATCGGGCGAACGGATCGCGCGGTTGCGTGACCGCTTACGACTGTTCGCCAGCTGGGACGTCTTCGCCCTGGAGGCCGAGCTCAAGGCCTTCGCCGAGGAGGAAGCGGTGGGATTCGGCAAGATCGGCCCCGCTGTCCGGGCCGCGCTGACGGGCGACGGCGTTTCACCCGACATCGCAAAGACCCTCGCCGCGCTCGGTCGGGAAGAATCGCTCGGCCGCTTGGATGATGCGCTGCAACAGACTAGATGATCGTAGGTAACCGTCGCGGTCCGGGTCTTCCCGTCCGGTCCGAACACCATCGCAAGGGCGCCTGATGACCGAAGCCTCCAAACCCGCCGGAACGGCGACCCTGACCTACGGCGACAAGACCGTCGAACTGCCGGTTCTGTCGGGCTCCACGGGCCCGGACGTCATCGATATCCGCAAGCTGTATGGCGCGACCGATACCTTCACCTTCGATCCCGGCTTCACCTCCACCGCGGCCTGCGAAAGCGCCATCACCTACATTGACGGCGACGCCGGCATCCTGCTGCACCGCGGCTATCCGATCGGCCAGCTGGCCTCGCAGTCGAACTTCATCGAGGTCTGCCACCTTCTGCTGAAGGGCGAACTGCCGACGGCTGCGGAATACGAGGCGTTCGAGACCATCGTCACCCGCCACACCATGCTGCACGCCCAGTTCGATCGCTTCTTCGAGGGCTTCCGCCGCGACGCCCATCCGATGGCGATCATGGTCGGGGCTGTGGGCGCCCTCTCGGCCTTCTATCACGACAGCCTGGACATCCATGATCCGGTCCAGCGCGACATCTCGGCCATCCGTCTGATCGCCAAGATGCCGACCATCGCGGCCCGGGCCTATAAATACCACATCGGCCAGCCCTTCGTGTCACCGCGCAACGACCTCAGCTACGCCGAGAACTTCCTGCGCATGTGCTTTGCGGTTCCGGCCGAGGACTATGTAGTCGACCCCAAGATGGCCAGGGCCATGGACCGGATCTTCACTCTTCACGCCGACCACGAACAGAACGCCTCGACCTCGACGGTGCGCCTGGCCGGTTCGTCGGGGGCCAATCCGTTCGCCTGTATCGCCGCCGGCATCGCCTGTCTGTGGGGACCGTCGCACGGCGGCGCCAACGAAGAGGCGTTGAACATGCTCCGGGAGATCGGCACGCCGGACAAGATTCCGGAGTTCATCGAGGGCGTGAAGGCCCGGAAATACAAGCTGATGGGCTTCGGCCACCGGGTCTACAAGAACTACGACCCCCGCGCGACGGTGATGAAGGAATCGGCCGACGAGATCCTCGACCTGGTCGGCGACAAGAACGATCCCCTGTTCCAGGTGGCCAAGGAACTGGAGCGCATCGCCCTGTCCGACGAATATTTCATCGAGCGCAAACTGTTCCCCAACGTCGACTTCTATTCGGGCATCACCCTGTCGGCCATGGGCTTTCCGACCTCGATGTTCACCGTGCTGTTCGCCCTGGCCCGCACCGTCGGCTGGATCGCCCAGTGGGAAGAAATGCTGGCCGATCCGGCGCAGAAGATCGGCCGCCCGCGCCAGCTGTACACCGGCCCGACGCAGCGCGACTACGTGCCGATCCAGTCGCGCGGCTGAAACCTCCCTGTCGAGGGAGGCATCGGGCCGTCGCCCTCAGCGGATCATCCACGATACCAGCAGCAGGACCAGCAGCAGCGCGCTGACCCCTTGCCAGAACCGCACCGGCTCGCGCTCCATCAGCGACAGCTCGCGTCGTGCCGGCACGGCCGCGGCGCTGCCGCTCTCCAGCACGTGAATCAGTTCCTCGACGTCGGCGAACCGGTCGGTCGGCTCGACCGCCAGCGTCCGCAGGATCGCCGCCTCCAGCCAGGCCGGCATATCGGGACGAAGCACGGTCGGTCGGGTCGGTTTCTCGAACCGCATCCGGTTGAAATCCTCGTCCTGGCCGCAGGGGTAGTCGCCGGTGAACAGCCGGTACAGCGTCACCCCCAGCGCATACTGATCGCTCAGGGCATCACCCGGATAGGCCGCGAACAACTCCGGTGCCTTGTACCCGGCCGTGCCCGGGGCCTCGGCCTCGGCGAACTCCTCGATCCGCGGCAGTCTGGCGACGCCCAGATCGATCAGCTTCAGCCCGCCGTCCTTCTCCAGGATCACATTGTCCGGCTTGATGTCGCGGTGGGCAATCCCCTGCCGGTGCAGGGCTACGACGGCCCTGGCCAGGCGGATGCCGACATCCACGCCCGTCGGGATGTCGAACGGTTCCTCGGCGATCTTCGCGTGCAGCGTTCGTCCGACATAGAGGGGCTGGGCGATGTACAGGCGGCTCTGGCGACCGACATCGAGCGTCAGGGTCTTGCCCACGAACGGACTGTCGATCCGCCGGCCGATGAAGCTCTCGCGCAGGAAGGCACCCCGCGCCCCGCTTTCGGACAGCAGGGCGGGCTTGGGAAACTTCAGCACGACGGGCGTGGTCGCCTCGCCGTCCCGGGCAATGAACAGCCGGGTGTAGTTGCCATCGGACAGCAGCCGTTCCAGCCGAAACCCGTCGACATTGTCGCCCGCGTTCGGTGGCGGAAGGATCGGCAGCCCCGCGACCTCCGCCCCGATCGCATCCTGATCCACGGCCCCGATGCGGATGACGTCGATGACGATGGCGGTGGCATTGTCGCGCGTCTCGGCCAGACCCGCCGCATCGACGATGGCCCGGGCGTCCGCCTCCGGCGAAGCCCGCCGTCCCAGCAGGTGGCCCAGATCCTCGTCGGACACCACGCCGTGCACGCCGTCGGTCGTCAGCAGCAGCCGGTCGTGCGCCTTCAGCCCCACAGCCCGCGTATCGAGCCGCAGGTCGGGTTCAATTCCGATCGCCCGATACAGGACATGGCTCAGACCCGGCTGGCTCAGCACATGGTCCTCGGTCAGTCGGGTCAGCACCCCGTCGCGGAAATGCCAGGCCCGGCTGTCGCCCACATGCAGCGCTGTCGCCTCGCGCCCGCGCATCACCAGGGCCGTGAAGGTCGTGGCTGCCCCGGCCATATCCGGATCCGATCGGCCCTTGGCATGGAGCCACCGGTTATAGCCGGCCAGGGCCCCCACGCCCGCCGCCGCGACGCCCTTCAGCGGGTTCTGATCGACATAGGCGTCGATGAAGGTGCGACCCGCCAGTTCAGACGCCACGCGCCCGGCCTTCGACCCGCTCACGCCGTCGGCGACCAGGGCGACCATCCCGTGCAGCGCCTGCTCCGAAGGGGCACCGATGTGGACGGCTCCGAAATCCTGATTGTCCTTGCGCGGTCCCAGCGCGGTCGCGAACCCCGCCGCAATCTCCAGCCTGCCGTCCTCCGCCATGCGAAATCCCCCTGCCTTGCAGCAGACTTCACTTCGCAACTTGGATGCAAGGACTTCTCGGCCTATATTGCCTCTTGCCGGGGCTTGCTCCGGATATGGCGATAAACGCGCTTGTAATAAGCGGACCGGACCCGGGTGCGATTCCCGGCGGCTCCACCATCTTCCCCGCGTTATCGGCGGAGGCTTATGGGGCCGACTAGCATCGACGGACGTGTAAAGAAGACTGCTTTCGCTCGTCCTGGCCCACCGTATCGGGCCATTTTCTAACTGCGAACGATAACTTCGCTGGAGAAGTCCGCCTCGCCGCGTAATGCGGTTCGGTTGATTTCGAATCTTGAGTCCCAGGGGTTCAGATCCCTGGGCGGGGCCTGTCGGGGAGCCTGCCAACAGAATCCCCGGCGCTTTCCGCACATGGCGTCTTCCGCCCGGCGCCCGGTGCCGCTATCTGTCGCCAGACACCGAGGGTATTCATGGCCGACGACGCGCCGCCGATTGACGAGATGCTGTACGAAAGGCTGGCGCAGGATGCCCTGCGTGGCGTGATCCGTGCCGCGCTCGAACGCGCCGCCAGTCCCGGTGGTATCCCGGGTGCCCATCATTTCTACATCACCTTCAAGACCCGCGCGCCCGGCGTCTCGGTTCCGCCCGACGTCGTGGCGAAATATCCCGACGAGATGACCGTGGTGCTCCAGCACCAGTACTGGGACCTCTCCGTCGAGCACGACCTGTTTTCCGTCATGCTGAAGTTCGGCGGCATGCCCAAGGTCCTGACCGTGCCCTATGCGGCCGTGACCCGTTTCTACGACCCCAGCGTCCAGTTCCTGCTGCAGTTCGAGGCCCCCGAGGTCGTGGCCGAACCCGTCGCGGAGCTGCCTGCGCCCAAACGGACCGAGCCCGTGCCGTCGGGCGACGACGGCCCCAAGGTCGTGTCGCTGGATCAGTTCCGCAAGAAATAGGCTTTGCGCCGCCTGCGCTGTTGGTAGGCTGTCATCTCCTCCAGTCGGGAGCGTCTCCTGGTTCGCTCGGTCGTCATCGTTCTTCTGGCATGGCTGGGCGCAGTCCCAGCGCTCGCCCAGAGCCGGTTCGACGGCTGGGCCTCCGCGATCGTGGCCGCCGACTGGCGCACCAGCGCGGGTCAACCGATCCAGGCTTTCGACAACGCCCGTCGCGACCTGACCGCCGGGTTCCTCGCCGCCGGCTTTTCCCGCGCCGACATGGTCGACTACAGCCTGCGCCCGGATGCCGAGCCGCCCACGTCAGCCGAGGCGGCCGTAACGGGCATCGCCGAGACGGCGGCCCGGGCCACGCGCGGCTGCTTCCTCTACATCAGCTCCCACGGTTCGCCCGAGGGGATCAACTTCGGTCCCGCGGCGCGGGTCACGCCGACCGCCATGGCTCGCCTGGTCCATGAGGTGTGCGGCGAGCGGCCGACCGTCGTGGTCATATCCGCCTGTTTCTCCGGCGTGTTCCTCGACAGCCTGGCGGGACCGAACCGCATGGTCATGACCGCGGCACGCCGTGACCGGGCCTCGTTCGGATGCAGCGAGGACGCCACCTATCCGTATTTCGACGGCTGTGTGATCGAGAGCCTTCCGACCGCCACGGACTTCATCGCCCTGGCCAATGCCACCCGTGCCTGCGTCAGCCAGCGCGAGGCGGCAGAAGGTCTGACGCCCGCCTCGGAGCCCCAGGTCTTCATTGGTCCCAATATGCAGCTGCTGCTGCCGACCCTGCGGTTCACCCGCTCGGGCGGCCAGGCGCACGGGGATAGGCACGGATCGTGATTCGCTCGCGTTCGCCCTCGTGCCTTTCGACCAGCAGCCGGGCCACCTGGGCATCATCGTGGAAAAGATATCCCTTGATGGCGTCCAGCAGCGCCTTGGCCAGGTTGTCCAGGTCCATCCAGGGCGGCTCGCCGACGTGCTCCATCACGATCTCCACGACATAGTCGCCATAGGACGGCCGCGCGCCGCGCCATTCCTTCCTGAAGAACTCATAGACCAGCGGCTTGTAGTATTTGGCCTGGGTGGTCAGGCCGTCGATCATGATGACGACGGCCTCCCCCTCCTCGCGCGCCCGAACCTTGCCGGAGACGACCCAGTCGCCGGTCAATTGCGGCACCGCGACGGCCGCTCTCCGATCAGACGGGCGGAACGGATGACGACCGGTGGCGTCAGCTGCTCCTCGCCATCGGCAGGCATCGCCTGAATAGCCCGCGCCACCTCCAGACCTTCGCTCACCTGCCCGAAGGCCGCGAACCCCTGACCGTCCGGATTGCGCCCGCCGCCGAAGTCGAGACTGGGCGTATCGTGCGTCACGATGAAGAAGCTGGACGTCGCCGTATCCGGCCCTCCCCGGGCCAGCGAAATCGTGCCCGCCAGATGGCGCAGGCCCGTGTCCCGCGTCCGCTCCAGGGAGATGGGGGGCCTGGACGCATCGTCCGATCCACGCGGCGTCGCGGCCTGGATCACATTGATCGGGTTGGGATTGGCGTTGGTCGCCGCCACCACGGTGCGAAAGAAACTGCCCCCGTCATAGTCGCCGGTCGTCACATAACTGATGAAGTTGCAGGCCGAGACCGGCGCATGTTCGACGTCCAGATCGACGACCAACCGCCCCGCGTCCGTGGCGATGACGACCTGGACCGGCGGGGCCGAGGATATCGTCGCGCAGCCCGCCAGGGTCATGCTCAACACCGCAGCCGAGATGATCTCGAATTGCCTCATCGCCTCGCTCCGATCATGGCTCGCCGCCTTGCCCGACGGCATCGCCGTGCTACACCCCGCCGCGATCTATCGCCAAGCCGAAGACAGCAGACCATGACCCACACCGTCCGCACCGAAACCGACACCTTCGGCCCCATCGAGGTCGCCGCCGACCGCTACTGGGGGGCCCAGGCGCAACGCTCGCTCGGCAACTTCCGGATCGGCTGGGAAAAGCAGCCCCTGCCGATCGTGCGCGCCCTGGGCATCGTCAAGCGCGCCGCCGCAGAGACCAATATGGCGCTGGGCAGGCTGGATGCCGGGATCGGCGAGGCGATCGTCCAGGCCGCGCGCGAGGTGATCGACGGCACCCTCGCCGACCAGTTCCCGCTGGTGGTGTGGCAGACGGGTTCGGGCACCCAGTCGAACATGAACGCCAACGAGGTGATCGCAAGCCGCGCGAACGAGATTCTCACTGGCAAGAAGGGAGGCAAGACCCCCGTCCACCCCAACGACCACTGCAACATGGGTCAGTCGTCGAACGACACCTTCCCCACCGCCATGCACATTGCTGCGGCGGTCGAGGCGCTGGACCACCTGATCCCTGCCCTGAAGAAGCTCCACGGCGCGCTCGATGCCGAGGCAGGAATTCGCCGACATCGTCAAGATCGGCCGCACCCACCTGCAGGATGCGACCCCGATGACGCTGGGGCAGGAGTTCTCGGCTACGCCGCGCAGGTTGGCTACGGGCATCAAGCGGGTGGAAGCGGCGCTGCCGCGCGTGCTCGAGCTGGCGCAGGGCGGCACCGCTGTCGGCACCGGGTCAACGCCAAGGTTCGGCTTCGACACCGCCTTCGCCGCCGAAGTCGCCGCCGAGACCGGCCATCCCTTCGTCACCGCGCCCAACAAGTTCGAGGCGCTCGCGGCGCATGACGCGATGGTCGCGAGATTTCGGGCGCGCTGAACGTGCTCGCGGTCAGCCTGATGAAGATCGCCAACGACATCCGCTTCCTGGGCTCCGGCCCCGCAGGCCTCGGCGAACTCAGCCTCCCCGCCAACGAACCGGGCTCCTCGATCATGCCGGGCAAGGTCAACCCGACCCAGTGCGAAGCGATGACGATGGTCTGCGCGCAGGTGATGGGCAATCACGTGGCCGTGACGGTCGCCGGATCGCACGGGCATCTGGAACTCAACGTGTTCAAGCCCGTCATCATCTACAACGTGCTGCAATCGATGAAGCTGATCGGCGATGCGGCGGTCAGCTTCACCGACAACTGCGTCGTTGGCATCGAGCCCCGCATCGACAACATCGAACGCGGCCTGAACAACTCGCTGATGCTGGTCACCGCCCTGAACGGCAAGCTGGGCTATGACGCCTGCGCGAAGATCGCCAAGACGGCCCATAGGAACGGGACGACCCTGCGCCAGGAAGCCGTCGGCGGCGGCTACCTGACCGACGCCGAGTTCGACGAGGCGGTGCGGCCCGAGAAGATGATCGCGCCGGGGTGAAGCCGCCCGCTCGCGTTTGGCCGCCTTTCGCACTAGAGTAGTCTTATGGTGCATCCTGTCTTGAAAAAGATCGAGATCGAACCGGAACTGCTGGAGCAGGCCGCGCGGCTGGGTATTGATGTGACCGGCGTGGATGAAAGAAGCCTTCGCCTTTATCTGCAAAAGGTCGATCCGGCCGGGGCCGAAGCACGCGCGAAGCGGTGGGCCGAAGAGAACGCAGAGGCGCTGAAAGCCTATCGTTTGCGCATCGAGCGCGACGGCGTCTTCGGTGAGGACTTGCGGACCTGGTGATGCGCCAGTTTGACGTGTTTGCGAACCCGTCACCCCGCTCTCGCATAGCCGCTCCCTACATCGTCCTGATGCAGTCCCATTTCGTGGAGGAGATGCCAACGGCGTTGATCGCGCCCTTGATCCGGGAACCTCGCAGCGGCGAATTCACGCGCGTTTCGATCCTGATTCGACTGAACGACGAGCCGTTCCATCTCTCGCTGCCTGAAATGGCGCCCGTCCTGCGGTCCGAACTGAAGCGAGCCGTCGGCGATCTCAAGCGCTACGAAGACGAAATCCGTCGCGCCCTCGACCGGTTGTTCACCGGGTTCTGATCAGGGCTTGTCCCGGATCGTCGCACCGACCGGCATGAGGGCCAGTTTGGCCAGTTCCAGATCCTTCAGGGCGAAGGGGATGCCGATGATGGTGATGGCCTCGGCGACAGCGATAATGATGTGCGACAGGGCGATGTACCAGCCGGCGAACACGAACCAGATCACGTTCAGGCCCACACCGAAGCAGCCGACGTCCTTGCCCCCGGTTTCCCCCGCCCAGACCACCTCTCGCCCGAACGGCCAGAAGGAATAGCTGGCGATCCGCCAGGCGGCGAAGCTCCAGGGCAGACCCACGACCGTGAGCGCCAGGATCGCCCCGCCCAGCAGCCACAGCAGGCCGCTGATCCAGCCGCCGAAGACGAACCACAGGATGTTCAGGATCAGTCGGATCAAGGGCGTCTCTCCTGCCGGCCCGCTGCCGACCCCGAATACATAGTCGAAAGGCCCCGCCGATATCAGCGGGGCCCTCGTGAATTCGTCGTAACCCGGCGGATGCCTAGTGTGCGTCGTGGTGCTTTTCGGTCCACTGGGCCCTGGCCTGATCTTTCGTCAGCGACAGGCGGACCGTGTCGTCACGGACGTCGTCGACCCAGCTGACCGGAATCATGTGGTGCTTGAAGACACCGGCGAGATCCAGCCTGGCCAGCTCGATCTGGTCGCCGAGGACGTGGTCGACACGCCCGACGTGACCGCCGTCCGAACCGACGACTTCTAGGTGTTCCTTGATGCGCGTGACGTCTACCATGGGCGGTCTCCTGGCGGGGGTGAGACACTCAAACGCCGACCCGTGCGCCGGGTTGCCGACTGCGCCGAAAGGATCCGATGGCCGAGATCGTAAACCTGAACCGCGTGCGCAAGGCGCGAAACAAGGACGGGGCGAAGTCACGGGCCGAGGCCAATCGCGTGCTCCATGGCCTCACCAAGGCCGAACGCGACGCCGCCCGCGCAGAACGCGAACGCCTGTCACGCCTGCTGGATCAGTCCCGCCTCGAAGACTAGGTGGCCGCCTTCGGCGCGCGGGACAGCAGCGCCTGCCCGCCCAGCACCAGCGCCAGTCCTGCCGCCGCCGACCATCCAAAATGGGCGTCCTCGAACAGCACCGACACCAGCATCGCGATCGGCGGCGTCAGGGCCGAGATGTAGCTGGCCAGGGCATAGCCCCGCGCCCTCGCCACGGCGAAATAGGTGACGAAGGCCACGACCGACCCCAGGACGGCCAGATAGACCAGCGAGATCAGATAGGCGGGGCTCGGATCGATGGTGAACCGCGCACCGGTCACCAGTCCGAAGACGACCAGCATCCCCGTCCCATAGGCCATGGCCCAGCCGGTCTGCGGCAGGATTGCGGTGCCCATCTCCTGACCCCGCCACGAGAAGTAGTTGCCGACGGCAGAACTCATCACCGCCAGAAAGGCCAGGCCGATCCCGATCAATGCGCGCTGGTCGAAACCCGCCCCGAGCGCCTCGCCGCCCGACAGGACGGCGACCCCGATGATGCCGAGTGTGGCCCCCGTCCACGCTGCGCCTGAGGCTTTCTGGCCCACGACCACCCGGAACAGCACCAGATTCAGGAAGGCCAGGCCGGCGAACACCACAGCCACGATGGCCGAGGTGACATGCCCCTCGGCGGCATAGGTGAAGGAGTAGCTGACGGCGAAGACAAAGGCACCCTGCCCCAAGGCCGCCAGATGCTGGCCCCGCGTCAGCGTCAGCGATCGCCCGATCACCGCGCAGCCGACGATCAGCACCAGCGCGGCCAGCCCGAACCGCCATACCAGCGACGCCACCGGATCGACCGTGCCCAACTGCCAGGTGATCGCATACCAGGTCGTGCCCCAGATCACGGCACACAGGACGACCCCGGCGATGGCCAGGGCATTGGCGGACGGGCGACGAAGGGGTTCGGGCAGGTTCAAGGCAGACTCTCGGTCAAGGGGGAGAGCCGACCCTTGCCGGGTGACGGCATCGCAGGCAACCGCGATCCCCGCCCGAAAGGCCAAGGCTGCCTTATGTCATGCCCGCAGTTTGATGACGTTGCGCACGGTTTCAGGCACGGCCGCATAAACGGTGGCCGGCCGGATCCCCAGTCGCATGCGGGCCGCGTCCAGGGGTTCACGGAACAGGGCCTCATAGTCCAGTCCCGGCAGCCACCGCGCCGCGCGCCCGTTTCGCCACGCCTGGAGGACCGCCCGCCGCGCCGGAATGGCCCGGTTCTCCCGCTGGATCTCCTGCGCCGCGCCATAGCCGATGAAGGCAAACCCCAGGTTCCGGGTCTGCCCATAGGAAAATGACACCACACAGGCTTCGCCCAGGGCATCGGTGCCATAGCCGGTCAGGACGTGCCAGATGTCGTGGATGTCCCTGAGCCTGCGCGAATACCAGACGATCGGATGCGGCGCGTCGATGAAGGGGACCACCTCCCGCTCTACCTCAGCGAGGCCGTCGGCCGTGAAGCCGCGCGCTTCCCGGAACGCCCGGTAGGTCGCGCCGACCGTTCCCGGTTTGAAGCGGGCCAGCCATGCGGGATCATCCAGCCTGTGCGCCAGTTCGTCACGCAGGAAGGCCTGGCGCCCCCCCTCCATGGTGCGCAGCATCCGCGCATAGCCGCGGGCCTGCGATCGGCCCGAGAGGGCCTTCATGATTTCAAACACCTGGGCGGTGTCTTCCTTGTCCCGGATGAGCTTTCGGAACGCCCGATAGGCGGCAAGCGGCTGAATACGCTGCGGCTTCAGCGACTGGAACTCTTCGGGGTAGGCAAGCGTATCGATCGTCATCGAGTCATCCCGCTGTGAGGAACCCGACTATAGCGCACCCGGCGACCGTCGCGAACCCTGGCCCGACGCCTCGCCGTCCTCTCCACCGCCCACGGTGGCTTCAGGGGGAGGCCTTCGGCCTTTTGAACACGGCGCTGGTGATCTATCGTATCCACGTGGAGGAGGCGGCTTTGGCGGAACGCACGGTCTGATGCTCAAGAAGCGCTCCGTCACCCTGGCCGGTCACGCCACCTCCGTGGCTCTGGAACCCGAGTTCTGGGTCATCCTGGACCGCATCGCCGCCGAACGGAACCTCAGCCACGCAGGCCTGCTGGTCTGGATCGACCAGACGCGCGGGCGTCGCGCGCTCGCCTCCGCCTGTCGGCTTCTTGCGCTGGAGCACGCGGGGTCAGGTTCCATCACTCGCTAATTGCGACAATGGCGCGCACGGTCTCCCTCTCAACCAGGGGATATCGCCGTGTCAGTCGATCGCAGCAGCCTTCTTCCGCCCGCCATCTTTGGCGGGCTCATCGCCATCGGCCTGATCGGGTCCGGCATCGCCATAGGCGGCGGGGTCATCAATGCCCAGGTGGGCAATCGACAGGTCACGGTGCGCGGCGTGGCCGAGCGTAACGTCGTGGCCGATCTGGCCGTCCTGACCATCAACTTCAGCCAGTCGGGCGACGATCTGGATGCCGTCACCGGCAAGATCGATGGCGACCTGCTCAAGGTCCAGCAGTTCCTGAAGGCCCAGGGCTATCCCGAGGACGCCCTGACCAATGGTCGCCTGTCCGTCACGGACAACAAGGCCAATGCCTATCAGCCCGCCGGCGACGTGTTGCACTATACCGCGACCAACTCCGTCACGATCCGCACCCGCGACGTGGCCCGCGTGGCCCAGACCCAGCGTTCGCTGGACCAGCTGGTGCGTCAGGACGTGCTGATCGGGTTCGCCGACCCGGTCTATGTCTACACGAAGCTGAACGAGGTCCGCCCGTCCATGATCGCGGAAGCCACGGCCTCGGCCCGCTCGGGTGCGGAGCAGTTCGCCAAGGATTCCGGCGCGCCGCTCGGGCCCATCCGTCAGGCGACGCAAGGGTCGTTCGAAATCCTTGCCCGCGAGGACATCGACAACGAATCCACCTCGCTGGACAAGCGCGTCCGCGTCGTCGCCACGGTCACCTACCAGCTGAAATAGTCCTTCGGTCTCCTCCCGGTCGCGAAGCGATCGGGAGGAGACACCGACATCAGTTGGAGGGGGCCGGCCCCGGCACCGGCAGGGTCGGCGGCTCGATCTCCGGCAGCCTGGGCGCTTCCATGCCGCCCCTGAACCGGACAAACGACAGCGCGGCTTGCCGGTTCCTGGCCCGTCGAAGTCAGGGACTGACTTTGGCCTCTGTGCTCATTATGTTCCGGGTCACGCCGAATCCCGGGATCCCCGCATTGACTGACGCCCTGCCCGCCCCGCGCATCTCCGACCTCGCCCGCTCGCGCGGTCCCGGTGGCGTGACGCATGAGGCCCCCGACTATCTGTCAGGACTCAACCCCGAACAGCGCGCGGCCGTCGAGGCGACCGAGGGCCCGGTCCTTGTCCTCGCCGGGGCCGGCACGGGCAAGACCCGCGTCCTGACCACTCGCCTGGCCCATATCCTGGCCACCGGCCGCGCCCGGCCGTGGGAACTGCTGGTCGTCACCTTCACCAACAAGGCTGCACGCGAGATGCGCGAGCGGATCACCCACCTGATCGGCCCGTCGGCAGAGGGGCTGCGCTGGCTCGGCACCTTCCACTCGGTCGCAGCCCAGATCCTGCGCCGCCATGCAGAGCTCGTCGGGCTGAAGTCCACCTTCACCATCCTCGACACGGACGACCAGGAGCGGCTGCTGAAGCAACTGCTCGAAGCCGCCAACATCGACACCAAACGCTGGACGCCCAAATCGCTGTCCGGCCTGATCGACCACTGGAAGAACCGCGGCTGGACGCCCGAAAAGCTGCCCTCCGGCGAGGACTTCGCCAACGGCAAGGGCCAGAGCCTGTACGCCGCCTATCAGTCGCGCCTGGCCACACTGAACGCCTGCGATTTCGGCGATCTGCTGCTGCACAACCTCACAATTTTGTCGAAACACGCGGACATAGCTGACGAATATCGGAAACGCTTCCGCTACATCCTGGTCGACGAATACCAGGACACCAATGTCGCCCAGTATCTGTGGCTGCGGCTCCTGACGTCCTCGACCGGCAATGTCTGCTGCGTCGGTGACGATGATCAGTCCATCTATGGATGGCGAGGCGCAGAGGTCGACAATATCCTCCGGTTTGAAAAAGACTTTCCCGGCGCGAAGATCGTCAAGCTGGAGCGCAACTACCGTTCGACCAGCCACATCCTCGGGGCCGCGTCCGGCCTGATCGCCGCCAACCGCGACCGTCTGGGCAAGACCCTGTGGACCGAGGACCAGACCGGCGACAAGGTCCGCGTGCGCGGCGTCTGGGACGGCGAGGCCGAGAGCCGCCTGATCGCCGACGAGATCGAGACCGCCCGTCGCGAGGGTACGAATTACAAGGATATGGCCGTCCTGGTTCGTGCATCGTTTCAGATGCGCGCCTTCGAGGAACGGTTCGTCCTCCTGGCCATCCCCTATACGGTTATCGGCGGGCCGCGCTTCTTCGAGCGCGCCGAGATCCGCGACGCCCACGCCTATCTGCGCCTGATCCAGTCCGAGGACGACGACCTGGCCTTCGAGCGGATCGTCAATGTGCCCAAGCGCGGCATCGGCGACACCAGTGTGCAGAAGATCCTGCAGATCGCCCGTCACAACGGCGTCTCGGCCATGGCCGCCGTTCGTGACCTGATCACGTCGGACGAGCTTCAGGCCCGCACCCGCACCGCCCTGTCGACCTTCGTGCGCGACCTCGACCGCTGGCGCGCCCTTGCCGCTGACACCCGCCACTGGCTGTTGACCGAGGCCGTGCTGGAGGAGAGCGGCTATACCGACATGCAGAAGGCCGACCGCGTGACCGGCCCGACCCGCCTCGACAACCTGAAAGAACTGACCCAGGCGATGCAGTCGTTCGACACGCTGGGTGCCTATCTCGAACACGTCTCGCTGGTCATGGACCTCGACCGCGGCCCGTCCTCGGACGCCGTCCAGATCATGACCCTGCACGGTGCCAAGGGACTGGAGTTTCCGCTCGTCTTCCTGCCCGGCTGGGAGGAAGGCGTCTTCCCCAGCCAGCGCAGCATCGACGAGAAGGGCGAAAAAGGCCTGGAGGAGGAACGCCGCCTCGCCTACGTCGGCGTCACCCGCGCCAAGCAGGACGCCCGCATCTCCTTTGCCGCCAACCGCCTCGTCTACGGCCGCTGGACATCGCAGCTGCCCAGCCGCTTCGTCGACGAACTGCCCATCGCCCATGTCGAGGCCGAAAGCGATACCGGCTATTACGGGGCCTCCGCCGGCATGAAGGAGGCGAAATCCCGCTGGGACGACACCCCCTCCTTCAGCACCGGCTACACCTCTCCCGGCTGGCAGCGCGCGAAAGCCTTCACGGCCGCACAAACCCCCGGTGCCCGCCCCGCCCGCAGCACCGTCATCGAGGGTGAAGGCCGCCTGATCGCCACCGCCGACCCCAAATCCGGCTCTGGCTTCGTCAAGGGCCAGCGCGTCTTCCACCAGAAATTCGGCTACGGCTCGGTGGGGGTGATCGAGGGCAACAAGCTGACGGTGGCGTTCGAGAAGGCGGGCGAGAAGAAAGTCATCGATACGTTTGTTGAGAAGGCATGACCGGGTCCGGGCGGAATTCCGGTCTTCCGGTCGCTTTCTTCAGGCGCGGACGTCGAGCAGCCTTATGCTTTGCACGGCGACGTTGGCGTTGACCTTCTGCGGTGCCAGGCGAGCGCGAGGGTCCAGGTCGGCGGTCGAGTTGAACGGGCCAGACTCCGGGCGGGCCGGGTCGATGTTCTTTTTGGCGTTGGATACGTCGGTGCAGTTGCGGCAGCTGTAGCCGTTGACATAGACGGGCGTCGAATAGTCGCCGCTGATCGCCATACTGAAGTCCCCCTGCGGGTCCGGTTCCTTGACCCTCGCACGATTTTCGCTGCGGGCGGCTGAACGGTTACATCCGGTTCGAACACGGGTCGCGGCGATGATGCTGGAGTCGCATCTGTTCGACTACGACGACTTTGTCTGGATCAACGGCGATCCCCGTGAACCCAGGCAACCGCTCGATCCCGTTGAACCGGTACGCGATCTGGACGAGGTCCTGGCGGAGTTGCGCGAGACGCTTGATCTGCAGCGGGCTGCCGAGGCTCAAGACAAGAGCTGATCCCTCAATCTCCGCTCATCCCCGCGAAAGCGGGGACCCAGTGCTTTCGGCGATCTGGCTCTTCGATCACGGTAATCAAGTGCCCTGCGGCGTGCCCCACAGAAGATCTGGGTCCCCGCTTTCGCGGGGATGAGCGGGTGAGGGTTGGGGGCTGGCCCCACACGCTTCCTTAACGAGGTCTTGCCAACCTCCCTCCGTGCACCCTGCTCTCGCCACCTCCGCGCCTGCCGACCCTGCCCCGCCCCTTTGGGAGCGGGCGGCGGCGATGTTCGTGGTGATCATGCTCACCGGGGCCTTCGTCGGTCCGGTCTTCGCCCCGACCCAGGCCGAAACACCGATTCTGCGGCTGATCTGGCTGCCGGTCTATGTTGTCATCATCGGGCTGTTGGCGATGCGGGCGGACAAGGTCATTCGCGCCTGGCCCGCCCTGCTGATGGTGCTGGGCCTGGTGCTCCACGCCTATGCGTCGAGATACTGGTCGATCGATGTGGAGACGACCTTGCGGCGCGTGCTGGCGATGGGGATGGCGTCGGTCTTTGCCGTCTATCTGGGCGTCGCCTTCCGCGGCGTGCACCTGTCGCGGCTGCTGATGTGGATGGGACTGATCCTCGGCATCGGCAGTCTGGTCTTCGTCTTCGCCTTTCCCGCCATCGGCGTGCACCACGGCGACAACGACGGCCTGTGGCGCGGCCTGTGGTACGAAAAGAACCAGATGGGTGTCATCATGGTCGCGGGTGCCGCCGCCAGCGCCGCCTGCCTGGCTTCCGAACAGACCCGCCATCGGCTGATGCCCTCCATCGCCCTGCTGGTCACGACCCTTCTGGTCCTCGCCACCCAGTCCAAGACCTCGCTGCTATGTCTGCTGCTCGCGGTGGGCCTGATCGCCGGTCTGTGGGCCATGCGGCGCGGCGGGGCGGCCTTCTCGGTCGTGGCCATCTGGGTCGGCGTCGTGCTGATCGCGACCGGCTCCTATGTCTTCATCACCGAGCCGGCCGTGGTGCTGAAGGCGCTGGGCAAGGATCCCTCCCTGACCGGCCGCACCGACATCTGGGTCAGCCTGATGCACAAGGTCTCGGTCCATCCCTGGACCGGCTATGGCTACCAGGCCTTCTGGGGTCGCGACTCCGTGCCCGCCATGTATGTGCGCGCGGAAACGGGCTGGCCCGTGCCATCGGCGCACAACGGCTGGATCGACCTGCTGGTCCAGCTGGGCTGGCCGGGTGCGATCAGCGTGGGTCTCCTGGTCGCCATCGGCTTTCTCGGCTCGGTCTTGCGCGTCAGGACCGACGGGCCGAAGGAGGGCTGGTGGGCGCTGGGCTATTTCCTGGCCTTCCTGCTGCTCAGCCTGTCCGAGAGCGTGCTGCTCAGCCATGCCAACCTGCCCTGGGTGCTGATGCTGGCCATCGTCGCCCGCGCCACCTGTTTCGAGCCATACCCGACGCGTGTCCCGCTTGCCCCGGCGGCGCGCGCGGCCTACCAGCAGCGACCCCGAATCGCGACACACTCCGCCCATGCCCGCCAACGCGCCATCCCTGTTCGATGACATTCCCGAGGCCCCGAAGCCTGCGGTGCCCGTGCCCGACCCGGCTCTGACGGCGCAGGCCGCCGCGCCCGTCGCGGCCCCCGCGGCCCCGCCCGCCCCCGCCACCGGTTCCTACTCCGCCTCCTCGATCGAGGTGCTCGAGGGTCTGGAGCCCGTCCGCAAACGCCCCGGCATGTATATCGGCGGCACGGACGAGAGGGCCCTGCATCACCTGTTCGCCGAAGTCCTCGACAACGCCATGGATGAGGCCGTGGCCCGCCATGCGAAACTGATCACCGTCGACCTCGACGCAGACGGCTTCCTGTCGGTCAAGGACGACGGGCGCGGCATTCCCGTCGATCCGCACCCGAAACATCCCGGCAAGTCGGCGCTGGAGGTGGTCATGACCGTCCTCCACTCCGGCGGCAAGTTCTCGGGGAAAGCCTATGAAACCTCGGGCGGTTTGCACGGCGTCGGGGTCAGCGTCGTCAACGCCCTCAGCGACCGTCTCGACGTCACGGTCTGGCGCGACGGTTTCGAATGGAAACAGTCCTTCAGCCGCGGCCTGCCGCTCGGCCCGATCGAACAGGTGCAGCCGTCGAAGAAGCGTGGCACCCTGATCCGCTTCCACCCGGACGCAGAAATCTTCGGCGTCGGCGCGGCCTTCAAGCCCGCCCGCCTGTTCCGGATGGCCCGGTCCAAGGCCTATCTGTTCCGCGGTGTCGAGATCAAGTGGACCTGCGCGCCCGACCGGATCACCGACTCGACGCCGGAGGCCGCGACCTTCCACTTCCCCAACGGCCTGGCCGACGCCCTCGCCGAACGCATCGGCGAGCTGGAAACCGTCACCCCGACCTTCTCCGGCCGGGTCGAGCGTAAGGGCGAGGCCGGGGCGGTGGAGTGGGCCGTCGCCTGGTCCCCGATCGGCTTCGGCGAGGCCGACGGCTTCGTCCAGTCCTACTGCAACACCGTCTCGACCCCGGATGGCGGCACGCATGAGGCCGGGTTCCGCGCCGCCCTGGTCAAGGGGTTGAAGGCCTATGGCGAACTGACCAACGAGAAGCGCGCGGTCCAGATCACGGCCGAGGACGTCATCGCCAACGCCGGGGCCATGATCTCCGTCTTTGTGCGCAATCCCGAGTTCCAGGGCCAGACCAAGGACCGGCTGTCGTCCCCCGACGCCCAGCGTCTGGTCGAGGCCCTGCTGCGAGACCCCCTGGACCACTGGCTGACCGAAAATCCCAAACAGGCCAATGTCCTGCTGGCCTTCATCATCGAGCGGGCCGAGGACCGCCTGCGTCGCAGGAAGGACAAGGAGGTCCAGCGCGCCCAGGCCACCCGCAAGCTCCGCCTGCCGGGCAAGCTCTCGGACTGCAGCCGCCAGTCCGCCGACGGTACCGAACTGTTCATCGTCGAGGGCGACTCGGCCGGCGGATCGGCCAAGCAGGCGCGCGACCGCACGACCCAGGCCATCCTGCCCCTGCGCGGCAAGATCCTGAACGTCGCCAATGCCACGGCCGACAAATTGCGCGCGAATATAGAGCTTTCGGACCTGACCCTCGCTCTGGGTGTCACGCCCGGCCCGCGCTTCGATATCGAACAGCTGCGTTACGAACGCATCGTCATCATGACCGACGCCGACGTGGACGGGGCGCACATCGCGGCCCTGCTGATCACCTTCTTCTACCGCTCCATGCCCGAGGTGATCCGCCAGGGCCGCCTGTTCATGGCCCTGCCCCCGCTCTATCGCCTCTCGGCCGGTCCCCTGTCGGAATATGCGCGCGACGAGGCCCACCGCGAGGAGCTGATGGCCACGGTGTTCAAGGGCAAGAAGGTCGAACTGGGCCGGTTCAAGGGCCTCGGCGAAATGATGGCCTCCCAGCTCAAGGAGACCACCATGGACCCGAAGAAGCGCACCCTGGCCCGCGTCACCCTGCCCGCCTCCGAGGACGACATCGAGGACCTGGTCGAACGCCTGATGGGCAAGAAGGCCGACGCCCGCTTCCGCTTCATCCAGGACAATGCCCGGTTCGCGGTGGCCGATCTGGACGTTTAGTTGGCTTTCACGATCGGTTGAGGATCAGCGTCGATGACCAGGCGATGATCAATCGCGATCCTTTATCCAGTGAATGAGCGGAATACCCTTAACGCCCCGGTGCCAGCTCGTTCTGCACACGCCGCCCGAGGGGATCGCGCGCGGTCCAGGTCTGGCCGACACGCGCCTCGACGACCGGCGAGCAGTAGCGCGAGATCATCATGAAGGCTGGCCGGATGCCATTCAGACAAACGCGCTCGCCCTCGATCCGCCAGGACGCCGAAAGCCGTCGTCCGTCCGAAAACTGGGCTGAATAGGTGCCATCCCGGTTGAACCAGTGGCGCACCCAGCCCCCGTCCGGATAGCGCGACACCAGCGTGTTCTCGAACATGTCGGCGATCTCGGCCGAGGCCGCCACCGGCGTCGCCACAGCGCAGGCGGCCGCCAGCGCGATGATGGTCTTCCTCATGTCTGAACCCCTTCCCCGCCGCGCTCGATGACCAAATCTTAACGATAGTTCACACTTTGCCAAGGGCGACCGACGATCGGCGAATCCTTGACTCTGACGTATGGACTTCTATACGCGGCGCACGTTCGGGACAGGATCTGGCGATTCGCGCCGCCCGCTCGCCCAGAGACAGGGCGGTTCCGCGACATTCTCCGCCGCCCCATTGATCGGGCGGCTCCTGCTTTCCCACCGGCACAGCTTTCTGCCGGGCTCCGTCCAAGGATACATGACCGAATTTTCCGCTCTGGGCCTCTCGCCCACGACCCTGCAAGCCGTCATCGACACCGGCTACACCACCGCCACACCGATCCAGGCCCAGGCCATTCCCGTGGCCCTTGCCGGTCGCGACGTTCTGGGGATCGCCCAGACCGGCACCGGCAAGACGGCCGCCTTCACCCTCCCCCTCATCGAACGCCTGTCCAAGGGCCGCGCCCGGGCTCGCATGCCGCGCGCCCTGGTTCTGGCCCCGACCCGCGAACTGGCCGACCAGGTCGCCATGTCGTTCGAAAAATACGCGAAGGGAACCAAACTCAGCTGGGTCCTCCTGATCGGCGGCGTCTCCATGGGCGACCAGGTCGCGGCCCTGAACAAGGGCGTCGATGTCCTGATCGCGACGCCGGGCCGCCTGCTGGACCTGTTCGAACGCGGCAAGATGATGCTGAACGGTGTCGAGCTGATGGTCGTCGACGAGGCCGACCGCATGCTCGACATGGGCTTCATCCCCGACATCGAGCGCATCTTCAAACTCACGCCGCCCAAGCGTCAGACCCTGTTCTTCTCCGCCACCATGCCGCCCGAGATCACCCGTCTGACCCAGGCTTTCCTGAAGGATCCGACCCGGATCGAGGCGTCGCGCCCGGCCATGACGGCCGAGACCATCACCCAGTATCTGGTCCGTATCCCCTCCAGCGACCCCAAGGCCAAGCGCGCCGCCCTGCGCGAGCTGATGGCCCGCGCCGACGTCCGCAACGGCATCGTCTTCTGCAACAGGAAGTCCGAAGTCGACGTCGTCGCCAAGTCCCTCAAACAGCACGGCTTCGATGCTGCGCCGATCCACGGCGATCTCGATCAGTCGCTGCGCACCCGGACTCTGGCCGACTTCCGCTCCGGCGCGCTCAAGATCCTGGTCGCGTCCGACGTCGCCGCCCGCGGCCTGGACATTCCCGACGTCAGCCACGTCTTCAACTACGACGTCAGCCACCATGCCGACGACTACGTCCACCGCATCGGTCGCACCGGCCGCGCCGGCAAGCTGGGTCAGGCCTTCATGATCGTGACCCCGGCCGACGACAAGTCGCTGGACAAGGTGATGAAGCTCATCAAGATGAGCCCCGAGGAACTGGTCCTAGACCTCGACTGGTCGAACCTGGGCAGCGGCTCGTCCCGTCGCGGAGCGACAAAGTCCGACGCCCGCCCGCCGCGCGGAAAGGCCCGTGCGGACAGCCCGGTCGAGGCTATGGAGACGCGCGGGGAGCAGCCCGCCGCGTTACCGGCCGCCATCGATGCGCCGGCAACCCCCGACGAGGCCCCGGCCCGCCGCACCCGCAGCCGCCGGGCGAGCAAGGCCGCTGCGCCGGTGCCCGTGTCGGATGCTGTCCAGGTCGTCGCACCGGTCGGGCCCGTCGCCGAACCCGCATCGGAGCCCCGCCAGACATCAGAGCCCCGGCTGCGTCAGGCCGATCGTCGCCCCGGCGGTCGCGCCGACCACGACCCGGCACCGGCGCGTGAAGGCGCGGGCTTCGGTGGCGACGTACCGGCCTTCCTGCGTCGGCCGGCCACCCTCAAGGGTTGAAACGGCGGGCCATATTCCCGTTTTTTCAAGTGGCGATTAACCCTATCTTACGGTTCGACCACTACCATGCCGGCAATGGACTCATTGGTCCGAAGAGCGCGATGCGAGAAGCCTCGAATGTCGACACAGGTTCAGACGACACTGCACGGCCCTGAAGCCTTCACCCTGGCGCGCCGGGCGTTGGGCGAGATGGAAAGTGTCGGCGTCTGGCCAACTCCGCTGAACTTCGAGCTCTGGCTTCACTGGCTGGGTGAACCCGAGGGTGCGCTGAGCCTCGAGATGAGCCGGGTCCTCGGGAATGGAACCGTCTTCACCGAAGCCATCGCGGAGAAGATTGCAGCCGAATATCTGCCCCGGGGTCGCCTGTCGGAGGAAATCCGCGACGCAGGTGCCGTCCTGAACCGTGAATTGTCGACGGTCTCCGAAGCCATCGCCCAGGCGCAGAAGTCCCAGGCCGCCTATGGGGAGACACTGGCCGGAGCTTCCGTCCACCTCGAAGGGGCCGCCGAGCCGACCGCCCTGCTGGATGTCGTCTCGAACCTGACCAGGGCCACGACCGAGGTTCAGTTCGAGAACGCCACGCTTGAAAGACGTCTCGAGACGTCCACCCAGGAAATCGCCCGGCTGCGCGATCATCTGGAACAGGTCCGCCGCGACGCCATGACCGACGCCCTCACCAACCTGGCGAATCGCAAGGCGTTCGACGAGGGACTGCTGAAGGCCTGTGACGAGGCTGAAAAGAACCGTCAACCGATGACCCTGGCCGTGCTCGACATCGACCACTTCAAGCGGTTCAACGACACCTGGGGCCACCAGACCGGTGATCAGGTTCTGCGCTATGTCGCCAGCGTCATCGGCAGTATCTCCAAAGCGCCTCGCACCGCGGCCCGTTATGGCGGCGAAGAGTTCGCCATCATCTTCCCGTCCGAGAACGCCTCCGCCGTCGAGAAGGTCCTGAACGAGATTCGCGAAGAAATCGGCACCCGCGCCCTCCGTCGCCGTTCAACCAACGACGAGCTGGGAGCGGTGACCATCTCTGCCGGCCTCGCACAGCGCCGTCCGGGTGAGACCGGCTCGTCCCTGCTCGATCGGGCCGACCAGGCGCTCTACGCTTCCAAACGCACCGGCCGGAACAAGGTCACCAACGGCGAGCGTCTGAACGAAGCGGCCTGAGCGAGAATCGGACAGGCTGGTCCGATGCGAAGTCTTGCCTTCAACATCGCCTACTGGCTCCTGTCGATCGGCTATGGCCTCACCGCCGCTTTCGCAGCCCTGACGCCGGGGCGCGGTGCCACCGCCTTCGTCATCCGCCGCTATGTCCGCCGCATGGTGCAGGCCATGCGGATCTTCGCCGGAATCCGGATCGAGGTGCGCGGCCGCGACCGCCTGCCGACCGGGGCCTTCATCATCGCCTCGAAGCACCAGAGCTGGGGCGACGGCTTTGCCACCTATGATCAGTTCGACGACCTGGCGTTCGTCACCGGCGACCACCTCGAGAAGTTTCCCCTGCTGGGCACGGTGCTGAAGAAGCTGGGGGCCATTGTGGTCAACAACTGCGGCGGCCGTGAAGCGCGGGATTCCCTGAAACAGAGCGGCGCCACAGCCCATGCCGAGGGCCGCAGGATCCTGATCTATCCTGAAGGCAATCTGGCGAAGGTCGGCGAGAAGTTCCGCTACCGTTCCGGCGTCTGGCACATGTATCGCGACTTCGACATGCCGGTCGTGCCCCTCGCCTCCAACCTCGGCCTGTTCTGGCCGCAGGAGGCCTATGAGAAACACCCGGGGACCGCGACGCTGGAGTTCCTCGACCCGATCCCGACCGGGCTGGGCAAGGAGGAGTTCCTGGAGCGACTGGAAGCGGTCGTGGAGGGCCGGACCGCCGAACTGATCGCCGAGGCTCGCGGCGGACCGGTCATTCCCAATGTCCGCGTCCCCACCCCCGACGAGCTGGCGAAACAGGCGAAGGCGGCAGCAGCAGGCTAGAGCTTGGCTTTGCGCGGTCGCTTTGCGGTCGCCTTGCGCAGGGCCACATTGATCGACTGCCTGGCCCAGGCGACAGCCTCGTCCGGGTCGTCCATCGCGCTTTCCGGCAGCGACCAATAGGCCATGGACATCGTCTGCCCGTCATTCGTCGGATAGGTGAACTGGCGCGACCCGGCCTCGATCAGCAGCGGCGCACTGGTCTCGTCAGCCTTCAGCCAGACGACACCGTCATCGAGAAGGGCGAACATCAGACCGCCCGAATAGAGGCCTGCCCCGCCGAACATGCGTTTGATCTCGAGCGGATGAAGGGCCGCGAAATGTTCTTGCACCCATTCACCGAAGTCGGGGTCATAGGCCATGGTCAAGCCGCCGGGACGACAGCGCCGTCATACTTCTGCGCGATGAAATCCTTGACCGCCTGGCTGCGCAGCGCCGTCGCCAGAGCCTGGATGCGCGGGTCGTTCTGGTTGTCGGGACGGGCGACCAGATAGTTGACATAGGGGCTGTCACCGCCCTCCAGCGCCAGGGCATCGGTCTTCGGCTTCAGCCCTGCGTCCAGTGCATAGTTGGTGTTGATCACCGCCAGATCGACCTGGTCCAGCACGCGCGGCAGGGTGGCGGCCTCGATCTCGCGAAAGCGGACATTCCTTGGATTGCCTGTGACGTCGCGGACGGTCTGCAGCGGATTGGTCGGATCGCGCAGGGTGATCAGCCCGGCGGACTGGAGCAGCAGCAGCGACCGGCCCGTGTTCGAGGCATCATTCGGCAGGGCGACGTCCGCGCCGTCGGGCAGGTCCGCCAGTGCCCGATGCTTGCGCGAATAGGCGCCCAGAGGCTCGACATGAACGCCGGCGATGGTGATCAGCGTCGCGCCACGGGCCGCGTTGAACTCGTCCAGATAGGGCCTGGTCTGGAAATAGTTGGCGTCGATCCGCTTCTCGGCCAGCTGGGTATTCGGCTGAACATAGTCGTTGAAAACCTTGATCTCGATCGGGAATCCCTCAGCGGCGAGCGTGGGCTTCAGGAACTCCAGGATCTCCGCATGCGGCACGGCCGTGGCCCCCACGATCAGCGGCGCGGACGGATCGGCGGGCGTCTCGACGCCCTGGCTGCAGGCGGAAAGCGCCAGGGCGGCAGCGACCAGGATCAGGGTGCGTCTCAGCATGGGGAAATCTCAATCAGCGATGCGAGACCCTAGCGACGATGGCGTCACCGATCATCTGCAGAATTTGTACGAGCAGCAGCAGCAGAACTACGGTCACCACCATGACGTCGGTCTGGAACCGCTGATATCCGAACCGGATCGCCAGGTCGCCCAGGCCCCCGGCCCCGACCACGCCCGCCATGGCCGTATAGCTGACCAGGGCGATGGCCGTGACTGTGCCTCCGGCGATGATGCCGGGCATGGCCTCCGGCAGCAGGGCGCGGGTCACGATCTGCCAGGTCGATCCGCCCATGGCCTGGGTCGCCTCGATCACGCCCTTGTCGACCTCGCGCAGCGCGGTCTCGACCAGACGCGCATAGAAGGGCGCGGCTCCCACCACCAGCGGCGGGATGGCCCCGGCGACGCCCAGCGAGGTCCCGACCAGAATCACCGTCACCGGCAGCATGACGATCAGCAGGATGATGAAGGGCACCGACCGCAGGATGTTGACGACCAGCGACAGCCCCCCGTTCAGCACCGGATTGGCCGCCAGCCGCCCCTTGCCGGACAGATACAGCAGCACGCCCAGCGGAACGCCGAACACGACCGTCAGGGCCATGGCGCCGAACAGCATCAGAAGGGTGTCGCGCGTCGCCCGCGCGATCTCGGGCCAGTCGATATTGGCGAAGAATTCCATCAAAGGGCCTCCACCACCACGCCGCGCGCCGTCAGCTGGGCGACCGCGGCGTCCGCGTCGCCGCCGGTGAAGGCCACGACCATCTGGCCATAGGGCTCGCCCCGGATGCGGCTGATGCGGCCCGACAGGATCGAATAGTCCACGCCCGTCGACCGCGCGATGCGGCTGAGTTCCGGCTCATAGGTCGAGCCGCCCCGGAAGGTCAGCCTGGCCAGCCGCCCGCCTGCCGGCACGACCGAGGCGTCGAGGGTCTCGCCCCCCTCGCCTTCGGCCAGCATGGCGCGCGTGACCGGAGACTTCGGATGCAGAAAGACATCGGCTGTGGCCCCCTCCTCCACCACCCGCCCGTCCTTCAGCACCGCCACCCGATCGCAGACGCGGCGAACCACCTCCATCTGGTGGGTGATCAGGACGATGGTCAGACCCAGATCGCGGTTCAGCCCGTCCAGCAGGGCCAGGATCTCGTCGGTCGTCTCGGGATCCAGCGCGCTCGTCGCCTCGTCGCAAAGCAGGACATCGGGACCGCAGGCCAGGGCCCGGGCGATGCCGACCCTCTGCTTCTGCCCGCCCGAAAGCTGCGCGGGATGCTTCTTCGCATGTTCCGACAGACCCAGTTGGTCCAGAAGCTCCGCCGTCCGGCGATCGACCTCCGACCCCGGCCGCCCTTCCAGCCGCAACGGAAAGGCGACGTTCTCCTCGATCGTCCTGGCGTTCAGCAGGTTGAAATGCTGGAAGATCATGCCGATCCGCCGACGCGCCGCCCGCAGGGCGGCCGGCTTCAGCGCCGTGATCTCCTGATCGCCGACGAAGACCTTGCCGGCGTCCGGGGTCTCCAGCCGGTTGATCGTGCGGATCAGCGTCGACTTGCCCGCGCCCGAGCGCCCGACCACACCGAACACCTGCCCCCTGGCCACCGTCAGATCGACCGCGTCGAGCGCCACACGTTCGCCCGCAGCGCTCCGATAGCGCCTGGTGACCCCTTCCAGCCGGATCATTCAGTCGGTCTCGAGGGCTTTCGCCGGAACGATAGTGACGCTCTCGCCGCAGCCGCAGGCGTCGGTCTGGTTCGGATTGCGGAACACGAATTTGGACGACAGTTTCGACGTCTCGTAGTCGATCTCGGACCCGATCAGGAACAGGATCGCCTTGGGGTCGATCAGGATGGTGACGCCCTTGTCCTCGACCACCTCGTCCATCGGCGCGATCTCTTCGGCATAGGCGAAGGTGTATTCCTGACCCGCGCAGCCGCCGTTCTTCACCCCGACCCGCAGGGCGACATAGGTCTTCTCGGCATTGGCCATGATCTCGCGCACGCGCCCGGCCGCGGCCTCGGTCAGGGTCACGACCCTGGGGCGCGGGCGGCGGGGACGTCCCCCGGTCAGGCCGGAGGATGACGATGTTTCAAAGTCGGTCATCAGAACATGTTCAAGGCCAGTTTGGCCTCGTCGCTCATCTTGGAGGGATCCCACGGCGGTTCGAACACCAGGTTGGCGCGGGCCGATTTGATGCCCTCGACCTTCATCACCGCGTCCTCGATCCAGCCGGGCATCTCGCCCGCCACCGGACAGCCGGGTGCCGTCAGGGTCATGTCGATCAGCACGTCCTTGTCGTCCGAAAGATCGACCTTGTAGATCAGGCCCAGCTCATAGACGTCGACCGGGATTTCCGGATCGAACACCGTCTTCAGCGCCGCGATCAGGTCCTCGGTCAGCCTGTCCAGCTCGGCCTGCGGCAGGGCGGCCGCCTGCGGTTCCGCCCAGGTCCCGGCGAAGGTCTCGCTCTGGCTGATTGCTTGGTCTTGCATCTCGCTCACACAAAGAACTCCCGCGCCTTGATCAGCGCGTCCACGAAGGCATCCGCATCTTCCACGGTGTTATATAGGGCGAAGCTGGCCCGCGCGCTCGAACTGATGCCGAAGCGACGTGACAGAGGCTCGGCGCAATGCAGCCCGGCCCGCACGGCCACGCCATACCGGTCCAGGATCTGGGCCACGTCATGGGCATGCGCCCCCTCGACCGTGAAGGTCAGGATCGCCCCCTTGCCCGGAGCCTCGCCGATGATCCGCAGCCAGTTCAGGCCCGACAGCCGCGCGACGACATGGTCGTACAGCGCCCGCTCATGCGCCGCCACGGCCTGGCGGTCGAAGGCCATGAACCACTCCAGCGCGGCCCCCAGTCCGATGACCTCGAGGATCGGCGGCGTGCCGGCCTCGAACCGGTGCGGGATGGCGGCATAGGTCACGGCCTCCTCGGTCACGGTCGCGATCATCTCGCCCCCGCCCTGATACGGCGGCAGGGCCTCCAGCGCGGCCCGCTTGCCATACAGGCCGCCGATGCCGGTCGGGCCGTACAGCTTGTGGCCGGTGAAGACGTAGAAGTCGCAGTCCAGCGCCTGGACGTCCGGGCTGCAATGCACCGCCCCCTGGCACCCGTCGACCAGCACCAGAGCCCCGGCCGCATGGGCCAGATCGGCGACGGCACGGACATCGTTCACCGTGCCCAGCACATTCGACATATGGGTCACTGTGACCAGTTTCGTCTTCGGTCCGATCAGCGCGGTCAGCCCGTCCATGTCCAGCGATCCGTCGTCCAGCGCCGGTGCCCACTTCAGCACGATCCCCAGCCGGTCGCGCAGCATCGACCAGGGCACGATGTTGGCGTGGTGCTCCATCTGCGTCGTGATGATCTCATCGCCGGGCTTCAGCCTCTGCGCCAAGCCCGCCGCCACCAGATTGAAGGCTTCGGTCCCGCCCTTGGTCCAGACGATCTGGTCGGGGCTTTCAGCGTTCAGGAAGCGGGCGACGGTTTCCCTCGCCTGTTCGAAGGCCTCGGTCGTCTCATTGGCCAGGGTGTGCAGGCCGCGGTGGACGTTGGAATAGGAGCCTTCCATCGCCGCGGTCAGGGCATCGATCACCACGCGCGGCTTCTGCGCCGAGGCGGCCGAGTCCAGATAGACCAGCGGCTTGCCGTTCACCGTCCGCGACAGGATCGGGAACTGCGCCCGGGCGGCATAGGGGTCGAAGCGGGTCAGAGTCGCGCCGTCAGCCATGACCTCACCACCTCCCTCGCGCCCTCGTGGGCGATGCGGTCGACGACCTCGAACAGGAAGGCCTGGGTCAGAAGCGCCCGCGCCTCATCGACCGGAATGCCGCGCTGCTGCATGTAGAACAGGGCGCTCTCGTCCAGATTGCCGACCGTATTGCCGTGCGCGCACTGCACGTCGTCGGCATAGATTTCCAGCTCCGGCTTGGCGTCCACCTCGGCGCGTTCGCCGAGGATCAGGGCGTGGTGGCCCATCCGCGCATCGGTGCCGTCCGCCCCGCGCTCGACCACGATCTTGCCCTGGAACACGCCGCGCGCCGTATCGCGCACCACACCCTTGGTCAGTTGCGAGGTGACGCCGTTCAGCCCGTTGTGGCGGACGACGCTGGTCAGGTCCGCATGGCGCTCGCCGGACAGGGCATAGAGGCCGTCCAGCGTCACCGCCGTCGCCTCGCCGCCGTGGGCCAGATGAGTCTCCTGCCGCTGCAGCCGTGCGCCGCCGGTGATCGTCGTCTGGCGATAGACGGCGCCGGGGGCCGTCTTCACCCGGGCCACAGCGACCGAAATGGCATCGGCAGGCTCGTCGATCAGCACGACGCGTGTGACCTCGGCGTCGGTCGGAACATCGAGATCAATCCGATAGTTGGCGACATATCCTGCGCCGGTCCCTTCATGGCTTTCCAGCAGGGTCAGCCGGGCCCCCGGCCTGACCGCGATCCGCATCGCGGCGCTGTGACCCGTCCCCGTCGCATCCGACACGAACCGCAGCCGCAGCGTCTGCTCGCCCGAGGCGACGAAGGCATCGGCCCCGACCGCGCGGCCGTTGGCGAAGGCGATCTCCTCGCCGCCAAGCGCCGCGAACGGCCCGCCGGGCGCGATCTCGACGCCTGGCGACGGCGGCGGCGTCTCGCGCAGCACCCGGGCCAGGTCGGTGTATTTCCACGCCTCTACCCGCCGCGACGGGAAGGTCGAGGGATCGCGCAGGTCGACCGCCGTCATGCGGCCTGCGGCAGGTATTTGTCATACCCTTCCGCCTCCAGCTGTAGCGCCAGTTCCGGCCCGCCCGAGGCCACGATCCGGCCGGCGGCCAGCACATGGACGCGGTCGGGTTTGATATAGTCCAGCAGCCGCTGATAGTGGGTGATCACCAGCATGGCGCGGTCGGGGCTGCGCAGGGCGTTGACCCCCTCCGACACGATCCGCAGGGCGTCAATGTCGAGGCCGGAATCGGTCTCGTCGAGGATCAGCAGCGACGGCTCCAGCAGGGCCATCTGCAGGATCTCCATCCGCTTCTTCTCGCCGCCCGAGAAGCCGACGTTCAGCGGCCGCTTCAGCATCTCGAAGTCCATCTTCAGCGCCGCCGACGCCGCCCGGACCATCTTCAGAAACGCCGGTGCCGAGACCTCCTCCTCGCCCCGCGCCCGCTTTTGCGCATTCAGCGCCGTGCGCACGAAGGTCAGGGCGGGCACGCCGGGAATCTCGATCGGATACTGGAACGACAGGAACACGCCCTTCGCCGCCCGCGCCGCCGGATCGAGGTCAAGCAGGCTCTCGCCGTTCCACTCGACCGATCCTTCGACGGCCTCGTATCCGGGCCGCCCCGACAGGGCATATCCCAGCGTCGACTTGCCCGCCCCGTTCGGCCCCATGATGGCGTGCACCTCGCCCGCCGGCACATCGAGCGTCAGCCCCTTGAGGATCGGCTTGTCGCCGACGGAGACGTGGAGGTTGGAGATGGAGAGCATGGGCGGTCTAGGTGTCCGTATCGTCTGGTTTGGGCTGCATACGCGGATCGCGCAGCGTGGAAATGTCGATGCCGTCTGGTGTGACGCGATAGACGAAGACCTTGTTCCAGTCCGAAACACTGAACTCGCGTTCGCCCTCGCGTCGACCTGGCCGACCGAGGAAGGGCCGCCGCGCCAGCAATCTCGATATCGACTTGATCTCTGTCGCGGCCTCGTCGGCGGATTTTCGGTTATTCTGTTTCAAGTAGGCGATCAGATCCTTGAACTCCTGCGTCGCCTGCGCCGACCAAATGGCCTTCGCCATCAGCGCAGTACCGCGTCGATCTGATCCTCGACCTCCTCCTGTGTGAAAGTCTCACCCCGGTCGATCTGGGCAAACCCCTCGTCGATCGCGGCAAGATCTTCTGTGGTCCAGGCGTTCGACGGCGGAACGCCGCGATCCGCATAGGCCAGGGCGGCCGAAGCGATCAGATTTTCGACTGTATCGCCCGTCCGCTCGGCGATCTGGCGCAGTCGGCCGGCGATCTCTTCGTCCAGTTCGACGTCGTAGGTCTGGAAATCGGGTTTCCGCACGGCGGTCATGGCATTCTCCGCCAGCCCACATAGCACATCGACAAGGCTCCCGCCCCGTTTGGCCCCATGATGGCGTGCACCTCGCCCGCCGGAACGTCGAGCGTCAGCCCCTTGAGGATCGGCTTGTCGCCGATGGAGACGTTGAGGTTGGAGATGGAGAGCATCTACTGCCTTGAGTTTCGAGCTGTACGCGCTTCGATCACCGCGAGCCGCGCGGCTGAGCGCACGCCATCATCTAAGCCATTCATAAAGGTCGTGATTGCCCGCGATGTTTGGCCCTCTTGCAAATCATGCTCGATGATCAAAACCGGGATTGAGATTTGGAGGAGGTCTCGCCTCTCCTGTGCACAAGATGTCATGGCTGCTTCAACAACGCTGTCAGCTGCGTCGCCAGAAGGTTCCAGCCGGCGCGCCTCACTTGATACGCAGTCATGGTAAGCCGAGTACATCTGGGCTTGGAAGCGCTTGGCATCGTTCAGGGCCGCAGTCTGCTCGGCAGTTTGGCTGACAAATGCGAGTGCCAGAAGGCCAGCTATAAGAGCGGTCACCCCACGCTCCCCTCGAGACTGATCGCCACCAGCTTCTGGGCCTCGACGGCGAACTCCATCGGCAGTTTCTGCATCACGTCGCGGACGAAGCCGTTGACCAGCAGGGCCACGGCCTCCTCCTGGCTCAGCCCGCGCTGCTGGGCGTAGAACAGCTGGTCGTCGGACAGGCGCGTGGTCGTCGCCTCGTGCTCCAGCTGGGCCGAGCCGTTGCGGGCCTCGATATAGGGCACGGTGTGGGAGCCGCAGTCGCCGCCGATGAGCAGGCTGTCGCACTGGGTGAAGTTGCGCACCCCCGTCGCCTTCGGATGCACCGAAACGAGGCCGCGATAGGTCGAGTCCGACTTTCCGGCCGAGACGGCCTTGGCGATGATCCGGCTCTTCGAGTTCCTGCCCAGATGGATCATCTTGGTGCCGGTGTCGGCCTGCTGATGCCCGTTGGTGATGGCGATCGAATAGAATTCGCCCGAGCTCTCCTCGCCGCGCAGGACGCAGGACGGGTATTTCCAGGTCACGGCCGAACCGGTCTCGACCTGGGTCCATGACACCTTCGACCGGTCGCCCCGGCAGTCGGCGCGCTTGGTGACGAAGTTGTAGATGCCGCCCCGCCCTTCCGCGTCGCCGGGGTACCAGTTCTGGACCGTCGAATATTTGATCTCGGCATCGTCCAGGGCGACCAGCTCGACCACGGCGGCATGCAGCTGGTTCTCGTCGCGCATCGGGGCTGTGCAGCCCTCGAGGTAGGAGACGTAGCTGCCCTTGTCGGCGATGATCAGGGTGCGTTCGAACTGGCCGGTCTGGCTGGCATTGATGCGGAAATAGGTCGACAGCTCCATCGGGCATTTCACGCCCGGCGGAATGTAGACGAACGAACCATCGGAAAAGACAGCTGAATTGAGCGCCGCGAAATAGTTGTCCGAGACCGGCACGACCGATCCCAGATATTGCCGCACAAGATCAGGATATTCCCGTAAGGCCTCGGAAATCGGCATGAAAATGACGCCGCCTTGGCCAGCTCGGCCTTGAAGGTGGTGACCACGCTGACGCTGTCAAACACCGCGTCCACCGCGTAGCGCGGCGCGCCCTCGACGCCCGCCAGCACCGCCTGTTCGCTGAGCGGAATGCCCAGCTTCTTGTAGATTTCCAGAATCTCGGGATCGACCTCGTCCAGCGACTTCGGACCGTCCTTCTTTTTCGGCGCGGCATAGTAAAACAGCGACTGGTAATCGACCGGCTCGTATTTCACCGAAGCCCAGGTCGGCTCTTCCATCGCCAGCCAGCGCTCATAGGCGGCCAGACGCCATTCCAGCATCCACTCCGGCTCGCCCTTCTTCTCGCTGATGAACCTGACGATGTCGGCGTTCAGCCCGCGCGGGGCGTATTCGGTCTCGATGTCCGAGGTGAAGCCATGCTCGTACTTCTCCAGCGCGGCGACGGCGTCGATGGTTTCCTGAACGGCGGCCATGGCTTAGGCGACTTCCTTCGTGCGCGCTGCCTGTCTGGCGCGATGGGTCTCGTATGCCTTGGTCCAGGCGTCGGCGAAGCGTGACCAATCGTCTTGCGTCGTGCCCCATCCGCCCGAGACGCGCACGCCCCCGGTCGCCAGATCCATCCGCCCCATGGCCACGATCGTCCGGCTGGGTCTGGTCTTGCCGGAGGAGCAGGCGCTGCCGGCCGAGACCATGATGCCGCCGAGATCGAGCACGATCAGGGCCTGCGGGCTGTCCCAGTCGGCGACCGACAGGAACAGGGTGTTGGGCAGCCTCGGCGCGCCCTTGCCGATGATGGTCGCCCCTGCCGCCTCGACCGCGACCTCGGCCGCGTCGCGCCAGGCCCTGTGCGCCTCGGCCAGCGGCAGGTCGCGAGCCGCGCAGTCGGCTGCGATGCCGAAGCCGTGGATGCCCGGCACGTTCTCGGTCCCGGCCCTCAGGCCCCGCTCCTGCCCGGCACCACGGACGATCGACACCGCCGCCCGGCCTTCGCCCAGCACCAGCGCGCCCACACCCTGTGGCCCGCCCAGCTTGTGCGCGGACAGGGTCAAACTGTCGGCCTTCAGAGCCCCCATCGATACCGGGATCTTGCCCGCCGACTGGATCGCATCGACGTGCAGCCAGCCCCCGGCTTCCCGCACCATAGCGGCGGCCTCACGGATCGGCTGGATCACACCGCTTTCATTATTGGCATGGTGGATGGCCACGACAGCCTTGCCCGGGCCGCGCAGCAGTTCCGACAGCTTGCCGAGATCGATCACGCCGCGCGCATCGACCGGCAGCACCTTGACCGGCTTGCCCGAGGCCACGGCGGCCTCCGCGACGCAGGGATGCTCCGAGGCGCAGACGATCAGCCGCTCGAACCCGGCCGCCAGCGCACTGGCGATCGCCTGGGCATTCGATTCCGTCCCGCCGGACGAGAAGATCACGCTTTGCGCATCCGCCCCGACCAGATCGGCCACCCGGGCTCTTGCCGTCTCGACACGCGCCCGCGCCCGCCGCCCGGCGGCGTGCACCGCCGACGGATTGCCGTTGTCGGCCAGGGCTTCGGCCATCGCCGCCTGAACCTCGGGCCGCACGAGGGCCGAGGCGTTGTAGTCCAGATAGACGCCGGTCATGCCGCCACGCCCATGTCGGCACCGGCCGCCGCAGACCGCCGTGACCCCGTCCGGTTCATGATGACGTCTTCCAGCGATACACTGGCCAGATAGCGGTGGATCTCGTCGCCCAGATCCTCCCACAGATTGTGGGTGATGCAGCGTTCACCGGCCATCATGCAGCCGCGCGGCGAGGAATGGGCCGCGCACCGCGTCGCCCGGATCGGCTCATCGACGGCCAGCACGATCTCCGACACCACGGTCTCGCCCGCCGCCTTGGCCAGGCGATAGCCGCCGCCCGGCCCGCGCACGCTGCGCACCAGTCCGTTCTTCCTCAGCCGGGCGAACAGCTGTTCCAGATAACTCAATGAAATCTCTTGACGAGTGGCGATCTCGGCCAGCGACACGGCCCGGCCGTCGGCTCCCTCGCCCTGGCCGTTCCTGGCCAGATCGGCCATCGCCATCACGGCATATCGTCCCTTGGTCGACAGTCGCATCGTCGTCCTCAAAATTCGCGCGCATTTCCGGGGTCTTGTGCTATGACCCGCCGCTTCGCGAGGCGGCCGAACGCAGGGATGGACCTAGAATGTCCTACCCCCGTGGTCAAGTATTCCGGCGGCCCGAAATGACAGTTGAACGGATTCCAGAGCCCCATGCCTGAAGTCATCCTGCCCGGCGCCTCCGGTCGTATCGAGGGCCGCTATTCCCCCGGCAAGCGCGCCAATGCACCGATCGCCCTGATCCTGCACCCGCACCCCAAGGCGGGCGGGCATATGAACAACCCCGTCACCGTGACCCTGCACCAGCTGTTCCAGCAGCGCGGCTTCGCCACCCTGCGCTATAATTCGCGCGGCGTCGGCAAGTCGCAGGGCGAGTTCGACTCAGGCATCGGCGAGCTGGCCGACGCGGCCACCGCCCTGGACTGGCTTCAGTCCAACAACCCGGCCGCCACCCAGACCTGGGTCGCCGGCTATCAGTTCGGGGCCTATATCGGCATGCAGCTGCTGATGCGCCGGCCCGAGACGGACGGCTTCATCTCGGTCTCGCCGCCGTCGAACATGTACGACTTCAGCTTCCTGGCCCCCTGCCCGGCGTCCGGCCTGTTCCTGCACGGCACGGCCGACACCATCGTGCCGCCGGTCGAGGTCGAGCGCGTGGTCAACAAGCTGCGGACCCAGAAGGGCATCGTCATCGATTACGAGCTGGAAGACGGCGCCAGCCACTTCTGGCAGGACCACATCGACGCCGTGGAGCGCCGCGTGGGCCTGTATCTGGACAAGCGGCTGGAGGCCGAGCCGGCTTGAGACGTGTCAGCCTTTCCGGCCCGGAACGGCACCGGCCTCGATCGCCTCATCGACACAGGCTTTGCGCTCGGCATCCGAGCCTTCAGGATCTGCGCTCCTGAAGGCTCGGACGAGGGCGCGGACCTCTGCCTGTCGTGAGGCGTCGCTCTGCGCATCGGTGAGCCGAAGGGCCCACCAGTCCCTGACGAACCAGGACGGCCCGGCGACCCGACCGGTCTGACTCATGACATCCTCGATCATGATCATGATCTGGGCATGACAGATCTCGGCCCGGACAGGCGGCGTCACGTCCGCCGTTGCGGCGAGCATGAACAGGATTGCGGCTGACATAGCGGTCTCCGTTTCAACCGTACTGCAGGAACGGCCGCCGCGCCTCGATCCAGGCCGCCTCGTCCGGTCCGGCGATCGCGTCCAGATCGCCGGGCGTCGCCTCGGCGTCATCGACCCATTCGCGCAGGCCCGGCCCGCCGTTGATGACGTCGATCGGCAGCTTGCCGAAGGCATATTCATACGGAAAATCCCGCCACAGCGCGTAGTCGGGATACAGCCGCCGGATTGCCTTGAAGCCCAGGGCCTGGACCCGCCACGGCCGGAACGCCGCGTGGCCATAGCCCGGCCCCTCGACATGGATCTGCACCCCGGAACACAGGGTGCCGACATGTTTGTGGAAGGTCGGCTCGAACCACATATCCCTCAGAACACAGCCGCCCAGCCATTGCGGGGCCAGCGCCCGCATTTCGGCGATCACGGCGCGGGCGTCGATGTCCGGGGCCCCGAACAGCTCCAGCGGCCGGGTCGTGCCCCGTCCTTCCGACAGGGTCGCCCCCTCGACCATCACCGTCCCCGGATAGGCGCGCGCCATCGACAGGTTGGGCGCATTGGGACTGGGGTTGATCCAGGCCCGTTCCCCCAGCGGCCAGCCGAAGCCGGGCCCGTCCTCGGGGTCATAGCCCTGCATTGCGATGACGCGATAGTCGACATCCAGCCTGAAGTGATCGATGAACCAGTGACCCAGTTCGCCCAGGGTCATGCCGTGCCGCATCGGCATCGGCCCGGCCCCGACGAAACTCTCCCATCCCGGCAGCAGGGTGGTGCCCTCGACTGGCCGCCCGGCCGGATTGGGCCGATCCAGCACCCAGACCGCCTTGCCGTGCTCCGCCGCCGCCTCCAGCACGTAAAGCAGGGTCGTGATGAAGGTATAGATGCGGCAGCCCAGATCCTGCAGGTCGATCAGGATAACGTCGAACGTCTCCAGCGACGCCGCCGTCGGCCGACGGACCTCGCCGTACAGGCTGAAGACCGGAAAGCCGTGGACCGGATCGGTCTCGTCCGGGCTTTCCATCATATTGTCCTGCAGGTCGCCCTTCATCCCGTGCTGGGGCCCGAAGGCAGCCGTCAGATTGACCCCCGCCGCCATCAGCGCATCGACCGAATGGGTCAGGTCCGCCGTCACCGAGGCCGGATGCGCCAGCAGCGCCACCCGCCGCCCCTTCAGCGCGGCGAGCAGATCAGGCTCGGACAGAACGCGGTCGATGCCGAACTTCATGGCAGGTCCAGGATGAAGGAGTCGGGATGATGAAAGTCCGGCTTATCGGACGGATGGACCAGTGCCCAGTAGGTCCTGTCGCCATTCAGGGCCTGGATCACGGCCGACAGGGCCAGCTTTCCGGCCGAGGCTGGCAGATCGAGGCGGGCTTCAAGCGCCAGCATGTCGGACGCGAGATCGAGCGGCGACACGTCCACGATCTCAGCCGCCTCGGTCATCCCTTCCCGATAGCCGACAAAGCCATACGACGCCCATTGCCCCGACGGCGACAGGTTGAACTCCCGATAGCCGTCGGCCGTCCGGACGAAGATCTCGAAACAGGTCTGCTCCCACAGGCGATCCGCCCTGCCGCCCCCCTGATCTGTCGGCCACTTCACGGCCCCGACGTCTCCGGCCACGATAAAGCGGACCCACAGACGGTCGCCCTGCCGCTCCAGCTTGACCTCCATCTGCACGGCCGGCCTCGACATCCCGCCCGGGTGCGGCCGCAGCATCGCGGTGATCAGGCCTTCGGGTTCAACGGGATCCAGCATCGCTCAGGACTACACGCCCCTCCCCGACCAGGCCAAGCCCGCTGCATCCGGTTCTGACGCAGCGATATGCCAGACTCCTCGCACCGAAGGCCCGTGCCCGGGCCAGCGCGCCGGGCCTCGAGAAGTTGGAGTCACGTTTTGCGACTCTGACTCCACTGTCGTCCGCCCTTCGACCCGGCGACGGACCGTGCTACTGCCCCCGCTTCCCTTGCCGCCAGGCCTGAAGCCATGACCGATCCAGCCTTCCAGTCCGACTTCCTGCGAACCCTCCAGGCACGCGGCTATATCCATCAGATCACCCATTCGGCCGAGCTGGATGCCGCGGCCATCGCGGGCGTGGTCACCGGCTATATCGGCTTCGACGCCACGGCCCCCAGCCTTCATATTGGCAGCCTGATCCAGATCATGATGCTGCGTCGGCTGCAGCAGGCCGGTCACCGCCCCATCGTCATCATGGGCGGCGGCACGACCAAGGTCGGCGATCCGACCGGCAAGGACGCGTCGCGCCCCCACCTGTCCGACGAGACGATCGCCGCCAACATCGCCTCCATCCGCACCGTGTTCGAGAAATTCCTGACCTTCGGCGATGGCCCGACCGATGCGATCATGATCGACAACGACGACTGGCTGTCGACCTATGGCTACATCCAGTTCCTGCGCGACTACGGCACCCATTTCACGGTCAACCGGATGCTGGCGTTCGACTCGGTCAAGCTGCGGCTGGAACGCGAACAGCCGATGACCTTCCTCGAGTTCAACTACATGCTGATGCAGTCGGTGGATTTCCTGGAGCTGAACCGACGTGTGAACTGCACCCTGCAGATGGGCGGATCGGATCAATGGGGCAACATCGTCTCCGGCGTCGACCTGGTCCGCCGGGTGGATCAGAAGGCCGCCTTCGGCCTGACCACGCCGCTGCTCACCACGGCCTCCGGCGGCAAGATGGGCAAGACGGCCCAGGGCGCGGTCTGGCTGAACGCCGAGCAGCTCAGCCCCTATGACTACTGGCAATACTGGCGCAATACCGAGGACGGCGACGTCGGCCGCTTCATGCGCCTGTTCACCGACCTGTCGCTGGACGAGATCGCCGGCTTCGAGGCCCTGCAGGGCGCGGAGATCAACGACGCCAAGAAGGCCCTCGCCGACGCCGCGACCACTATGCTGCATGGCGCGGACGCTGCGGCTTCCGCCCGGGCCGCCGCTGAAGGCGCATTCGAGCGCGGGACCCTGTCCGCCGACCTGCCGACCATCGACCTGCCCTCGTCTGAAGTGATCGGAGCCATGCTGGCCGCCGTCGCCACCCGCTCGGGACTGACGGCTTCCAATGGCGAGGCGCGACGTCTGGCCCAGGGCGGCGGCCTGCGACTGAATGACGAGGCGATCGCCGACGGGGCACGCCTTATCGAGGCGACCGACGTCAACGCCGACGGCGTTATCAAGCTGGCGGCGGGCAAAAAGAAGCTCCTGCTCGTCCGCCCCGTCTGAACGGAGAAGAGACATGACCGAGATCACCACGGGCTCCAGGGCCCCCGCCTTCAACATGCCCGCCGACGGCGGTGCCCGCGCCACCCTGTCCGGCCCTTCGGTGCTGTATTTCTACCCCAAGGCCGACACGCCCGGCTGCACCAATGAGGCGAAGGACTTCACCGAACACGCCGATGCCTTCGCCGCCGCCGGCGTGATGGTCATCGGCGTGTCGAAGGACCCGGTGAAGAAGCTCGACCGGTTCAAGGCCAAATACGACCTCAAGGTCACCCTGGCCTCCGACGAGGAGACCGGCGTCACCGAGGCCTATGGCGTCTGGGTCGAGAAGAGCATGTACGGCAAGACCTATATGGGCATCGAGCGCGCGACCTTCCTGATCGACGCATCAGGCACCGTGCGGCAGGTCTGGCGCAAGGTCTCGGTCAAGGGACACGCCGAGGCCGTTCTGGACGCTGCAAGGGCTCTCTGAACGTGAAGGCGTCGACTGTATTGATGCGTATACAGTCTATTTGAAAAACGCCTGACACGCGAATCTGCTTTCGAATAGATTCGTTGGCGGGTCGGCAGCACGCCATCATGGTTAAGACTGCATGAACGCTATTGCAGCCGCGCAACAGTTGCAGGATAATCAGTCCCGTACATGGGGGCGTGTTACGATGGCTGAAGAACAGGGAGTGATCAGGCACTCTTTGATTGAACGCTGGTTTCCGGAACGGCATGTCTTTCTCCGCACCAGCGGCGAGACGCGTGGATATGTTCTGACCAGCGGACGTCAGATGCTGCTGGCTGCGGCCGGAATCGTGGTCGCGGGCTGGACCCTGGTCGCATCCGGCGGCTTCATCTTCGACATGGTGGCCAGAAGCCGCGCTGACGACGAGGTCGTTCGGGCGCGGGCCGCTTCCGAACGCCTCAATGCCGACCTTCAGGCGCGGCTGGAAACCGCCGTCGTCCGCATGTCGGCCACGACCGGCGGACTGGATGAGATGGCCAGCATGGTCGAGCGTCGCCACGCGGCCCTGACCCGTGTCATGAGCATGTTCCATGGCGTCCAGGGGGCCGAGACGGTCCTGGCCCCGGCCACACCGCCCGCGCCGGGCCAGGCCCGCCCCATCCAGCGCATCGTCGCGGTCCGCATGGACCAGGAACGCCTGATCGAACGGGCCGGAGACTTCGCCCAGACCCGTGCCGAACGCCTGCGTCTGGCCTTCCGCCTCGCAGGACTCAACCCGGCTGTCTACGGTGCCGCCGGATCGGCCCTGGGTGGCCCGCTGATCGAGGCCGGCGATCCCAAGGCCCTGGCCACCATTCTGGACGTGGACGAACCCTTCGCCGTGCGCATCCGTCACGCCGCCGACAACCTGACCGAAATGCGCCGCCTGGCCGATGCGGCCGAGGACCTGCCCTTCGCCCGGCCGACCCAGTCGCGCACGACCTCGGGCTTCGGCGTCCGCTTCGATCCGTTCAACGGTCGCCCCGCTGTGCACCAGGGCCAGGACTTCGCCGCCCCCCTGAACGCGCCGATCTACTCGACCGCTCCCGGCATTGTGTCTTTTGCCGGGGTTCGTTCAGGGTATGGCAACACCATTGAGATAGACCACGGTCACGGCTTCAAGACCCGTTTCGCCCATCTGAACGCCATGGCCGTCGAACCCGGCCAGCGCATCGCGCTGGGCCAGCGGATCGGGGCCATGGGCACGACAGGCCGCTCTACCGGCGTCCACCTGCACTACGAGGTATGGATGGATGGCCGACCCCAGAACCCCGCACGCTTCATGAGAGCCGGAGATCAACTTGTTCAATAAGCCGAAAGCCCCCGCCCCCTCCACACCCGACCGTCCGTCGAACGCCATACCCATTCCGCCGCTGCCCGACCTTCCCTCGCCCGGCATGAATCGCTCGGCATCCTCGCCCGCCCCGTCCCCGGTCGCCTCCTCGCGTGGCCTGTCGACCCTGTCGTCGGACCTGCAGTTCGAAGGGAGTGTCTCGGGGGCCGGTGACCTTCAGGTGGACGGTTCGGTCAAGGGCGACGTCCGCGTCGGCCGCCTCATCGTCGGCGAAACCGGGGCCATCGAAGGCAATGTCACCGCCGATTACCTCGAAGTCCGCGGCCGCATCGTCGGTGGCGTCAACGGCAAGCAGGTCAAGCTGGTCTCGACCGCCTATGTCGACGGCGACATCACCGCCGAGCAGCTGTCGATCGACATCGGTGCCTATTTCCAGGGCCGCGTCCTGCAGAGCCGCCGCGAGGCCCCCGCAGCCGCTGCGCCCGCGCCGCGCCCGACTCCGTCCGCCTTCGAGGCTCCGCCGGCACCTGCCCCCGCGCCCGCCGAGCCCGCGCCTCAGGTCATCGACCCCAAGGAAGCATAAGCCGTCCAGTCTCTCCCTCCCCCTCGGGGGAGGGGAAATCTGCCGCCCTACTCGACGGTCGAGCCGCGCGTCTCTCCGACCCGGGCCGCCAGGGCCGCGCCCATGAAGGCGTCCAGATCGCCGTCCAGAACCCCCTGGGTGTCCGACGTCTCGACCTCTGTCCGCAGGTCCTTGACCATCTGGTAGGGCTGCAGGACGTAGCTGCGGATCTGGTGCCCCCAGCCGATATCCGTCTTGGCATCGGCCAGGGCTTGCGCCGCCGCCTCACGCTTCTGAAGCTCCAGCTCGTACAGACGCCCGCGCAGCATCTTCCAGGCCTGTTCCCGGTTCTGGTGCTGCGAGCGTCCGGCCTGGCAGGCCACGACGGTATTGGTCGGAATGTGCGTCAGCCGCACGGCCGAATCCGTCTTGTTGATGTGCTGGCCACCGGATCCTGACGCACGATAGGTATCGGTCCGCACATCGGCGGGGTTGATGTCGATCTCGATGGTATCGTCCACGACCGGCGAAACCCCGACCGAGGCGAACGAGGTGTGGCGCTTGGCCGCCGCGTCATAGGGGCTGATCCGCACCAGCCTGTGCACACCGGATTCGGACTTCAGCCAGCCATAGGCATTGGGGCCGCTGACCAGGATGGTCGCCGACTTGATCCCGGCCTGATCGCCGTCTTCCGACGCCTCGACCTCGACCTCGTAGCCATGCGCCCTGGCCCAGCGCGAATACATCCGCAGCAGCATTCCGGCCCAGTCGCAGGACTCGGTGCCACCCGCACCGGAGTTCACTTCCAGATAGGCGTCGTTGCCGTCGGCCTCCCCGGACAGAAGGGCCTCCAGCTCCGCGCGTGCCGCCCGGTCCTTGATCGCCTTCAGCTGCGCGCGCGCCTCTTCCAGCGTCGCCTCGTCGCCTTCCTCGTCGGCCATGTCGGCCAGCATGATGCCGTCCTCGAGGTCGCGCTCCATGCCCTTGACGGCATTGATCTGGGCTTCCAGCTTCGAGCGCTCGCGGCTGACCGCCTGCGCTTCGTCGGGCCTGTCCCACAGTGTCGGGTCCTCGACCCTCGCGTTCAGCTCATCGAGTTTTCGGTTGGCGACATCCCAGTCAAAGACGCCTCCTGAGCAGAGCGACACTCTGCTCGATGTCGGCCTTCATGGCCTCGACATCCGGTCTCATCGCGAACTCCTGCGAATGCAAAAAGAAGACGGCGCGCCGGAGGGCGCGCCGCTCATGAGGGTCTAACTAGGCCGTCAGTACAGCCCGCTCAAGTCCTCGGCCGGTTCCTGTCGGGTCGGCGACGGTGGAGAGGTCGGCTGGGTGGTCTGCCCCGGTGTCGCGCCGGCCGCCGCCTCGGCCTCGCGCTGGATGACATCGTTGTAGTTCTGGGGACCATCCGGAGTGGCAGCCTCCTCGGCCTCGCGCTCGTCCTCGCGACGGCGTTCCGTGCCGGGTCGGAACGCTTCCTCGATGCCGTCGACGGTGCGGAAGATCGCACCGCGCGGCCGCACGAAAGGACGGGCCGGCCGTTCCTTCAGGGCGTCCTCCATGAAGTCGATGAACACCGGCACGGCGGCCGAGGCACCCGCCTCGCCGGAACCCAACGACCGGTTGTCGTCGAAGCCGATGAAGACCCCGACCACGATATCGGTCGTGAAACCGACGAACCATGCCGAGCGGTACTCGTTGGTCGTTCCCGTCTTGCCCCCGACCCAGCGCCCCAGGCCCCGGGCGCTGGCGGCCGTACCGCGCTGGATCACACCTTCCAGCATGGAGCTGATCTGGTAGGCGGTGATGGGGTCGATGACCTGGGTGCCACGAGGCTCCAGGAACGGCGAGGCCTGGCCGGCAAAGGCGCGCGTACAGTCCCGGCACCGCCGCTGATCGGCGCGATAGATGGTCTCGCCGTCGCGGTCCTGGACGTATTCGATCAGATAGGGGTTCACCCGCCGGCCGCCGTTCACGAAGGCCGAATAGGCGGCCGTCAGATTGTACGGGGTGACTTCTCCCGCACCCAGAGAGACGGACAGGTTGGGCTGCAGGTTGCTGGCCACCCCCATCCGGGCCGCCAGATCGACGACCTTTTCCATGCCGATGCTGTCGGCAAGACGAACCGTCATCACATTGCGCGACAGCTCAAGCCCCCGACGCAGGGACGAGGGGCCGTAATAGCGCCGGCTGTAGTTCTCGGGCGTCCAGCGGCGACCGTTCGGCCCACCAGCAAAACTGATCGGCCCGTCGACGATGATCGAGGCGGGCGTGAAATCACCTTCCAGCGCAGCCGCATAGACGAAGGGCTTGAAGGACGACCCCGGCTGTCTCCGGGCCTGGGTCGCGCGGTTGAAGCTGGACAGGGCATAGGAGTAACCGCCGACCATCGCCAGAACCCGCCCCGACTGTGGCTCGATCGCGACAAGCGCGCCGTTGACGGCCGGGACCTGTTTCAAGGCGAACTGACCCGCCCGGGGCTCGACGAAGATCAGGTCACCGCGCCTGAGCGGACGATTGGCATTGGCCCAGGCCGCATCGGCCGTCAGCAGGGTGCCGGTATCGTCGTCACGCGCGGTGCGCACCCGGACCGTGTTCCCCGACACGCTCTCGACCGCAGCAGCTCGCCATTCACGGCGTTCCGGTGGCGCCTGCTGGCGAAGCGCCACGGCCTGCCATCCGGGCGCGAAATCGGTCGTGCCCCAGGCGCCACGCCAGCCATGCCGGCGGTCATAATTCTCCAGGCCCCGCATCAGGGCGTCGCGCGCCGCCGTCTGCAGCGACGGATCCAGCGTCGTGCGCATATAGAAGCCACCGGCGTTCAACTGGTCGCCGAAATCGGGATTGGCGACCGCCTGGCGCCGCGCCTCCTCGACGAAGAAATCGGCATCCTGATACTCGGCCCGCCGCGGCGCGGCCTGGGCGTTCAGGGGTCGGGCACGGCCCTCGACCAGCTGGGCCTGGGTGATGAACCCGTTCTGGGCCATCTCACCCAGTACCCAGTCGCGCCGACCCTTGGCGGCGGCCGGGTGGCGTTTGGGATGATAGTTGTTCGGACCCTTGGGCAGGGCCGCCAGAAACGCCGCCTCGTCAGGCGTCAGCTGCTCCAGCGACTTGCCGAAATAGTTGTAGGCCGCCGAGGCCACCCCATAGGACCGGTAACCCAGGAATATCTCGTTCAGATACAGCTCGAGGATCTGCGGCTTGGACAGGGTCGTTTCCAGACGGCTGGAAAGGATCGCCTCCTTCAGCTTGCGTCCGATGCTGGATTCATTGGTCAGAAGGACGTTCTTGGCCACCTGCTGGGTGATGGTCGATCCACCCTCGAGGCGTCGCCCCGTCGCGGCGTTGAGGACGTTCTTGAGCATGGCACGACCGAGGCCCGACACGTCGATGCCGCCGTGCTGGAAGAAATTGCGGTCTTCAGCCGCCAGGAAGGCCTTCACCACCAGCGGCGGGATCTGCTCGTAGGGCACATAGATGCGCCGCTCGTCCGAGAACTCGCCGATCAGCGTACCGTCGCCGGCATAGACCCGCGTCGCCGTCGCCGGGCGATAGTCCGCCAACTCTGATGCATCGGGCAGGTCATGGAACAGCCAGGCCGCATAGACGGCGACGATGAGCCCGGCCAGGGCAATCGCCCCCAGCAAGGCCACACCCGCCATCACGAACCAGCGTTCGGCAATCTTCACCGCAGACTCCAACGACCCGACCGCGCGTCGCATGATCCGACGGTCGCTGTCGGGTTTAGCCGGGCTCGCGATGCTTCGCTAGGGCATGATCGCTTGGGACAGAACCACGACGTGGGGCCCTCAAACGATCTTGCTCTATGGAAGGCCACCCGCGCTGTTCAGCGCCGCCATCTGCAGCGGCTGGGACGTCTGGCTGAAATAGCGGTCGATGCCCCCGGCCACAGCGCGCACAAGCCGGCGGCGTTCGGTGGCATCGCCCAGGGCGCGCTCGTCGTCGGGGTTCGTGATGAAGCCCATCTCCAGCAGGACGGCCGGGACATCCGGGGCCAGCAGGACGGCCAGACCCGCATCGCGATGGCTGCGGCGCAGCAATGGATGATCGGCGGCTTCCAAATGGTTCAGCAGCAGGCGTGCGAACTGGGCCGAGCGGTTCTGGGTGGCGCGCTGGGTCATGTCCAGCAGGATGCGATCGACCGACGGATCCCGTCCGGGCAAATGCAGGTCCTGGTGCCAGTTGTCGCCGCGCGTGACCTCGCGCACCGCCCGGCTCGCGCCCTGTTCGGACAGGGTATAGACCGATGCGCCACGCGTCGCCGGGTCGGCCCCCGCATCGGCATGCAGAGAGATAAACAGATCGGCGTCCGCCTGCCTGGCGATACGAACGCGACGATACAGGTCGACATAGACATCCGACTCGCGGGTCAGCACGACACGGTATCGACCCGTCCGCAGCAGCTCGTCGCGCAGCGCCACGGCGGCGGCGAGCGTCACGGCGCTTTCGGAACGATGGGAACCGAGGGCCCCAGGATCATGCCCGCCGTGTCCGGCATCGATGACCACCAGCGGACGCCCGGCGCGCACCGGGGCGCGGGTCGCGGCGGGTCGCGCCGTGGTGCCGGCAACCGTGCCCCCGGTGGATGTGATGTCGATGACGTAGCGATAGTGGGTGACGCCATCGCCGGGCGGCAGCAGGAACCGCCGCTCGATCCGGGCGGTCCGTCCAAGGGCCAGTTGAAGGCGCGAAGCCGTGCCCGACGGACTGACACGCCAGTCGCGAACCAGACCCGATCCGGTTCCGTCCACGCCGCGACCGGCACCCACGCCGGCCAGAGTCAGGACGACGCGCCCCGCCGATCCGGATTCGATGACCTCGCCTCGCGCCGATCGGCCCAGGTCGATAACGACGCGCGTGTGATCGGCATCGCCGCCAAAGCGCACACCCAGGACGTCGCCCGCAGCCCCGGTCGCCATCGAACGGCTACCGGCCAGCAGAACCGCCGCCAGCACGACGAGCGCAAGCACCGTCAGCGCCCAGTCGCGGACGCTCCAGTCTGAGAGTTTGAAACGCATCGACGCGCGCATTGTGACGGCGACCCACCTTGATCGAGAGGGGCAGCCTGCCAGAACGCGGTTTGGATTGGGTTAAGCGGGGCCATGAAAGCGGAAGGCAGAGCCATCGTGGCTTTTCATTCACACCCGGCATGCCTATGCTTGTATCTGTTCGCGAACGATCGCGCCGCCGCATCGACGGTCTGGCGCGGCCCCGGCGCGGCACCCCACTCCCGCCCTCGCGGATCGACCGGTTAGTCCCGGACAGATCGACGGGGCCGGGCCTACCCCCGACCTTGCGACGCTGTTCCGGCGCCCGCGGGTCCAGGACCGACCAGACCCCATGGGCTTTTCCGCCTGCTTCTCCCTCCGATCGACTGCCCCGACAGGGCCGGTCGCAGTCGTGTCCGGCGTTCGCCGCGACGACGGGATGATGCACGCACCGGCCCCTTACCCCGTTCGGCGAGCCGCCCCGGCCTCTTCAGGTCCCGGCAGAGCGCGCCAGAGAGAAATCTTCAATGTCAAAGACCATGCTTATCGATGCGGCGCACGCGGAAGAAACCCGCGTCGCCATCGTGGACGGCCGCCAGGTTGAGGAATTCGACTTCGAGTCGAAGACCAGACGCCAGCTTCGCGGCAACATCTACCTCGCCAAGGTCACCCGCGTAGAACCCAGCCTGCAGGCAGCCTTCGTGGAATACGGCGGCAATCGCCACGGCTTTCTGGCCTTCAACGAAATTCACCCCGACTACTACCAGATTCCGGCCGCCGACCGCGAGGCCATCATGGCCGAGGCGCACTCGGCCGACGACGATCACGACGACGAGAACGCCCGCGACAGCGACGACGGCGATTCCGAAGGCGGGATGGCCGAGGAGGAACGTCTGAAGCGTCGCCTGATGCGTCGTTACAAGATTCAGGACGTCATCAAGCGCCGGCAGATCCTGCTGGTCCAGGTCGTCAAGGATGAGCGCGGCGGCAAGGGTGCGGCCCTGACCACCTGGCTGTCTCTGGCCGGTCGCTACTGCGTGCTGATGCCCAATACCGGCAAGGGTGGCGGAATCTCCCGCAAGATCACCCAGGCCACGGACAGGAAGCGCCTGAAGGCCGCCGCTGCCGCCCTGGACGTGCCGCGCGGCATGGGTCTGATCATCCGCACGGCCGGCGCCAAACGCACCAAAGCGGAGATCAAGCGCGACTACGAATACCTGCTGCGCCTGTGGGAAACGATCCGCGAGACCACCCTGGCCTCCCACGCCCCCTCGCTGATCTACGAGGAAGAGAACCTCGTCCGCCGCGCCGTGCGCGACATGTTCGACAAGGATTTCGACGGCATCCAGGTCGAAGGCCTCGAAGGCTTCAAGGAAGCCCGCGACTTCATGCGCGTGCTGATGCCGTCCCAGGCCAGGAAGGTGCACCTCTATCAGGGGTCCAGGCCCCTGTTCGCCGCCAATGGCATCGAGGAGCTGCTGACGCAGATCCACCAGCCGGTCGTGCCGCTGAAGTCCGGCGGCTATCTGGTCATCAACCAGACCGAGGCCCTGGTCGCCATCGACGTCAACTCGGGGCGCGCGACCAAAGAACGCAACGTCGAGGCCACGGCCTTCAAGACGAACTGCGAGGCCGCCGTCGAGGCCGCCCGACAGCTGCGCCTGCGCGACCTCGCAGGCCTGGTGGTCATCGACTTCATCGACATGGACGAGTCCAAGAACAACCGGACCGTCGAACGCATCCTCAAGGACGAACTCAGCTTCGACCGGGCCCGGATCCAGATGGGCCGCATCTCCGGCTTCGGCCTGATGGAAATCAGCCGTCAGCGTCGCCGCCTCGGCGTGCTGGAAGGCGCCACCGAGGTCTGCCCGCACTGCCAGGGTGCCGGTCGGGTCCGTTCGGCCGAAAGCGCCGCCCTGATGGTGCTGCGCGCCGTCGACATCGAGGCCGGCAAGAACGGCGCGGGGTCGATCAATCTGAAGGTCTCATCCGCCGTCGCCCTCTACATCCTGAACCACAAGCGCGACTATCTGCAGCGGCTGCTGGAGCGTCGCGGCCTGGCCGTCATCATCCAGATCGACGACCGCCTGGGCCAGGGCGAGAGCGCCATAGAACGCACCGAGACCAACGAGGACTTCGTCGCCCCCGAGGCCGTCGTTTCCCTGGCGGACCTCGACGACGACTTCGATGACTCCGCCTACAGCGCCGATGACGACAACGATGCCGACGAGGATTTCATCGTCGACGACGACGACGATCTGGACCGTGAAGACACCGACGACGACGAGCCGCGTGAGCGCGCCGAGCGGGACGAGGGCGAGCGCGGCCGGGGTCGCGGCCGTCGCCGTCGCGGCGGACGCCGTGACGAGGAAGCGACACCGATCGCCGCCGATGCCGTGATTGAGGGCGTCGTTTCCGACGACGACGACGACAGCGAGGCGGGCCGCCGCCGCCGCCGGGGTCGCCGGGGGGGGCGCCGGGTCCGCGAGGACGGCGATACGGCCTCGACCGGATCGAGTGATTTCTTCTGGGTTCGCGGCCGTACGCCGTCTCTGGAAGATCCCTATGTCTGGTTCGACCCGCTGAACCCGCCCGCCCGTGCCGAACGGGGCGAGCGTCCCTCGGCCAACTCAGCCCCGGTCCAGACCCGGCGTGACGTCGAGGAACAGGTCGGCGAACGGCCGGAAGGCGAGATCGCCGGCGATCGCGAAGGCGGCCGCTCGCGGCGTCGTCGTCGGGGTCGCGGTCGGGGTGGAGAGCGCTCCACGCCGCACGATCTGAAGGTCGAGGGTGACGCCACCAGCGAGGGTATGCCCGCCGACGGGTCGCCCGATGCGCCGATGGCCGTCATGCTGGCTGACGACGCCTCCGAGGCCCCTGCCCCGGTCGTGACCGCTGAGCCGCAACGCCGCCGCGTGCGCCGCAAGTCCTCGACCTCGGTCGCGGACACCCCGTCGGACGCGATTGTTCAGGCCGATGCCGAAGACGCAGTGCCCCCGATGGAGCCGGAGATCGCTTTCGTGGCAGAGGCATCTGAGCCGGTGGCCGAGGCCGAGCCGGCCATCCTGGTCGAGGCCGTCGAACCGCCCATGCCCGAGGCGGATCTGTCCGCCATCATCGCCAATGACCCGGCGCAAATCACCGCACCCCCGGTCAAGCCCAAGCGTGGGTGGTGGCGTCTGGGCTCGTGACGGCCTAGATTGCTCATGAAGACGAGGCGGGGGCGCCGGTCGAAGGAGTTGGCCATGATCCGGTCGAACCAGTCAGCGTCCCGCCTCGTCGCGCGCATGGTCTGCGCCGCCGCTACCGCGTCCTTGCTGGCGGCCGTGGCCGGTCCTGCTTCGGCCCAGTCCACGATCCGGGATACCGAGGTCGAGAGCATCATTCGAGAATGGACCGATCCGGTCTTCATCGCGATGGGGCTGGAGCCGTCCGAGATCCAGGTTCTGCTGGTGAACGACCCCCAGTTGAATGCCTTCGCCACGGGCAACCGGGTGATCGGGGTCAACACCGGTCTGATCCTGCGCACCGAGAATCCCAACCAGCTGCTGGGCGTCCTGGCGCACGAGGCGGGCCATGTGAAGAATCGCCACGTCCTGCGCGAAGGGGCGCAGAGTGCTGCGACCCAGCCGTTTCTGATGACGATGGCTCTGGGGGCCCTGGCCATTGCCGCCGGCCAGCCGGGTGCCGGCGTGGCCCTGCTGGGCTCGGGTCAGTTCTTTGGGACCATCAATGCCCTGCGTTACCTGCAAGGTCAGGAAGGCGAGGCCGACATCACCGCGCAACGCGGTCTGGAGGCGGCCGGCGAATCCGGACGGGGGCTGGTCGAATTCTTCGAGAATTTCCGCAGCCAGGAAGTCTTTTCCGACGCGCGCCGCTATCCCTATTTCCGCAGCCACCCCCTGTCGGGTCAGCGGATCGAAGCCCTGCGTCGCCCCGTTGAGGCGGCCGCCCATTATGGCCGGGTCGACAGCCCGGAACGGATGGCCGAGCACGCCCTGATCGTGGCCAAGATTCACGCCTTCATGGACCCGCCGAACACGACGCTCCGGGCCTATGGCTCCGGCGACACGTCCTTCCCGGCGCGTTATGCCCGCGCCATCGCCTGGTATCGCGACGGCCAGACACAGAGGGCGCTGGACGCCACAGATGCCCTGATCGCCGAACAGCCGCAAGACCCCTATCTGTGGGAACTGAAGGGGCAGATCCTGTTCGAGGAGGGCCGTCCGGGCGAGGCGATCGCCGCCCATTCGGAATCCGTGCGGCTGAAGCCGGACGCGCCCCTGCTTCGCATCAACCTGGCCCACGCCCTCATCGAGACCAATGACAGCGCCAACCTGGATGCCGCCGTCGATCAGCTGAAACGGGCGGTGGCGCGAGAGGACGACAACACCCTCGCATGGCGGCTTTTGTCACAGGCCTATGCCAGCCAGGGCAAGGAGGGCGAGGCGCGCCTGGCCTCGGCGGAATACTATTTCGCGGCCGGCATCGAGCAGGAGGCGACGCAATTTGCCCTGCGGGCCCGCGACATGCTGCCGAGAGGATCGAACGAATGGCGACGCGCCATGGACATCGTTCTGGCGTCCGGCGCGACCATGGACGACATCAACGACCTGGACCGGCGGCAGGAACGCCGCCGGGACCGCTCGACCGTCATACCGCCCGCGGGCGCCTGACCCTTCCGACCGAGGCCCTGAATGACTGATCCGACCCCGACCAATCCCGCGCCCGTGACCAGGTCCGATCCACTGGCCTGGTTCGGCTCGGGGCGCGGCGGTGCCACTGCCCTGGCCGTGGCCGTGGTCGCGCTCGGTCTTTCGCTTGCGCCCTATGTCACGGGGGGCGATTTCGGGTCCCGGGTTCGGGCCTATCTGATGGCCAATCCGGCCGTGCTGGACGAGGTCGTTCAGGCCCGCGAACAGGCCGAGGCGAACAATACGGTCCAGAAGATCAATGCCGCCGTCGCGGCCAATCCTGCCCTGATGATGGCCGATGCGCGCGATCCATCCTTCGGCCCGGCCGACGCCAGGGTCACCGTGATCGAATTCTTCGACTACCGCTGCCCCGGCTGCAAGGCGGTGGCCAGGGACTATGTCCGCCTGATGGAGGCGCATCCCGACGTGCGGTTCGTGTTCAAGGACTGGCCCATTCTGGATCGGGGCAACGATACCACCTCCAACTATGCCGCCCGCGCGGCCCTGGCCGCCCACCAGCAGGGCAAATACCTGCAGGTCTATCAGGCCCTGATGGCCGAGAACGGCCTGACACGCGCGGCGGTGGACCGTGTGCTGGCCGAGAACGGCGTCTCCATACCTGACGCTGTGGCCGCCATCCGGTCGCCCGAAATGAACCGGCACCTGGCCGACATTCACACGACCGGCGCGACGCTGGGGCTGGTGGGCACCCCGACCTTCCTGATCAACGGCGAGACCACCTCCAGCATCGCCCCGGCCGAGGTCCTGGCCGCCATCGAGGCCGCCAAGGCCGCGACCTAGGCCGCTGCCTAGGCCAGCTTCAGGCTCATCTCGCCGCCGACCCATTCGACGCTGGCCCTGGCCCGGGCAGCCTCGGCGGCCGCCGCATGGCCCAGCGCCGCCTCGGCCTCGGCGAGCACGAAATAGCTGTAGGGATCCATCGGCCAGTCGGTGAGCAGTTCCTCAACCCTGGCCTTTGCCCCGGCGGCATCGCCATTGGCCAGCATCGCAGCGGCCAGGCTGCGACGCGTCGGATACCAGATGATCGGCGGATCGCCGCCCTCGGAGTCCTGCGCCTGGATCTCTGCCGCGCGCGTAAAGGCGGCGATCGCGGCGGGGGCATTGCCCTCGATCATGGCGGCACGGCCCTCCAGCACGCGCTGGGACACCTCCATGAAGTCCTTCATGTCCTTGGCATTTTCGCCGTTGATCGAAGGGTCGTCCCGGATCGCCTTGATCGCCTGGGCCTCGGCGCGGACAGCGGCGGCATTCCCGGCGCGCGCGGCGGCTTCGCCTCGTCCATAGCGCCAGCTGGCCCGCAGCAGGGGCCGGTCCGCCGGGGGCTCTCCCAGGGCCGCGACCTGCTCGGGCGTGCCGAACCGGCCGAAGATCGCATAGGCGTCATTGGCCATCAGCTGACGCCAGACCGCGTCGCCCGCGATCTCGGGATAGGTCGCCAGAAAGTCCTGCGCCAGGGCCAGACCGTCCTCGGCCCCGCCCGCCATCAGGGCCCCGCCCATGCCGAAATGCAGGTTATGGCCGTGCAGCGGCATGCCGACGATGCCGCCCGGAGGGGCCGCGAGTTCATTGTATCGCTTGTCCAGCCCGACCGCGTTCACATTGGATCGCATCGCGTCCCTGTAGCGGCCGACGCGATAGAAGGTGTGCGACGGCATGTGCACCAGATGACTGGCCGAAGGCGCAAGGGCTGCCAGCCGCTCGCCATAGGGAATAGCCTTGTGCGGGTCGCCCGACCATTCGGTCAGGTGGATGTACAGATGGATGGTACCGGGATCGTCGGGCGACCGGGCCAGCGAGTCCTCCAGGATCGACATGGCGCGCACGATGCCATGGTCACCGGGTCGGCCTTCGTCATCCCACCATTCGTCGGCCTGCAACATCCAGGCGTCGGCGGCCACCGCCGCGATCATGGGATCGTCCGGCGAGCGGCGCTGGACCCGGTCCATGGCGCGGGCAAAGCGGACACCCCGGCTGGCCATGGATCCCGAATACCGCTGGATCAGGGCGTCGATCATCTGGCGTTGCAGCGCCGTCGCGTCGCGGCCACGGCGTCGCGCCAGCTGGGCCAGCACCCGGCCCTCGTTCATCGAGGCCTCGTCCGTGCCGCCACCGTTCAGGTTCGGCCCCAGCGCCCAGGCCTCGCCCCAGGCGCACAGGCCGCAATCGGGATCGAGCGCCCTCGCCTTCCGGAACGCCCGCACCGACTCGGTGTGCTCGAAGGCCCAGCGCAGTCGCACCCCGTGATCGAACCAGGCCTGGGCCTCCGCACTGTCCGTGTCGACCTTCCAGGTCGCGGTCCCGAAGCCCTCGACCATGACCATATTGGCTTCCGGGGCCGCATCCAGCGACGACCCGACCCGGCCGCACCCGCGCGGGGTCTGGATCAGCGCCGCGGCCGCGGCATCGTCGGCCATGGCGGTCGTGGCATCGGCGACAACCGCAGGCGCGGCGAGGCACAGGACCATCGCGGTGAACCCGAGTAGCCGGTTTCGCATGGACAAACCCTCCCCGGACACCTTGCCTCAAAGACGGGCACAAAGTCACCTGCCTGCACCGTGCCTTCGGCCCCTGAACCGGTCTGCCCTCCCGTGGAGCCTCATCGACGCCCGGCTTCTGTGACCGATCCGACGTTGATCGTGATCGCGTCGGGCCGGGTCCGCCCGGGCCTCAGTCCTCTGGCAATCGATAGGCCAGATCGTAGTGGTGGACGCCGTCGGTGATGGTAAGTCCGAAGTCGCCCGACAGCCCGACCAGCTCCCCCGTCCCCGATCCCGGCACGACGGTGATCGACAGGGTGTAGCCGTCCGCATTGATGTCGCCGCGATGGGCCAGCAGAAAGGCGCCGGTCTTGCCGTCCAGGGTTCCCACCACACGCTCGAGCGCCACATAGGTGCCGGTTGTTTCCACGCCCGGCGGCCCACCCGCCAGCATCTGGCCATCCGAGGTGCCGGTGATGCCGCCCTCGAACGTCTTGGACAGGACATAACGCGACAGACCGAGGCCCGCCTCGACCTGCTCCTCGTCGCCGGGTGCCATCGTCACCTCGAAGGTGCCCGTCGCGTGATGCAGGCCCGCATCCTGGGCCCGCGCCACACCGGCTCCGAAGACGCCGATGCTCGCCAGAACCAGCAAGGTGATCAGCACCACATAGCCTCGAACCGTCAGAAATCGCATCCCGACCCCCGTGAACATTTCGGGAACAGAATGGGCCGCTTGGCGACGCCCGTCAATCGCGGATCGATCAGATCAGACCGCCCAGCGGTGACGACGGGTCGGCATACATCCGCTTGGCCATACGCCCGGCCAGATAGGCCTCGCGTCCGGCAATCACCGCATGCTTCATCGCCCGTGCCATCCCGATCGGGTCCCGCGCTCCGGCGATGGCCGTATTGGCGATGACCGCGTCACAGCCCAGTTCCATGGCGATGGTCGCGTCCGAGGCGGTGCCCACGCCCGCGTCGACCAGCACCGGCACCCGGGCCTGCTCGACGATCAGCCGGATGTTGACCCGGTTCTGGATGCCCAGACCCGATCCGATCGGCGACGCCGCCGGCATGATGGCGGCAGCCCCCGCCGCCTCCAGCCGCTGGGCCATCACGACATCGTCGGTGCAATAGACCATGACGTCGAACCCGTCCTTGACCAGCAGGTCCAGCGCCCGCAGCGTCTCGATCATGTCGGGATACAGGTGCGCCGAGTTCGACAGCACCTCCAGCTTGACCAGGTCCCACCCCCCCGCCTCGCGCGCCAGGCGCAGGGTCCGCACCGCGTCCTCGCCCGTAAAGCAACCGGCCGTATTGGGCAGGAAGGTGAACCGGTCCGGCTTCAGATGGTCGACCAGCATGGGCTGGGACGGATCGCTGAGGTTCACCCGGCGCAGCGCCACCGTGACGATGTCCGCCCCCGCCGCCTCGGCCGCGGCCGCGTTCTGGGCATAGTCGGCATATTTGCCGGTACCGACGATCAGACGCGACGAAAACGTGCGACCGGCGACGGTCCAGGTGTCGGATGAGATATCCGCCGGAGCGGGCGGGCTGAAGGGAGCATTCATCCGACCAATCTAGGCCCGACCGGCCGGGAACGGAACCCGCTCAGCCGCCGCCCACGAACTGGACCAGTTCGATCCGGTCGCCCTCGGCCAGGGGCGTGTCCGCGTGGAGCGACCGGGGCACGATGGCGAGGTTTCGCTCCACAGCGACCTTGCGAACGTCGAATCCGAGCTCCTCGACGAGGGCCAGAACCGTCCGCGCAGTCACTTCGCGCGTATCTCCGTTGACTTGAATGCGCATGTCGTTACGTCAACCCGATCCGATCCGGCGCGTCCCCGGCTTTGACGCGGCACGCCGTTCCGCTAAAAGGCCGCCCCACCGAGGCGGTCCAGCCGTCGCCAACCTGTCCGGAGCGAATGCCCGAAACCCCCGTCCTCTACGTCCTGAACGGCCCCAACCTCAACCTTCTGGGTGTGCGGGAGCCGCACATCTATGGACGCGAGACCCTGGCCGACGTCCAGGCCCTGTGCGAGGCGGCAGCCGAAGGCGCGACGGTCGTGTTCCGGCAGACCAATCGCGAGGGCGAGCTGATCGACTGGGTCCAGGAGGCGCGCACCGAGGCGCACGCCCTGATCCTGAACCCGGCCGGTTATGGCCATACGTCCATCGCCCTGCTCGATGCGCTGAAAGCCCTGACCATTCCGGTGATCGAGTGCCACCTGTCCAACCCGGCGGCGCGCGAGGAATTCCGGCACAGGACCTACGTCTCGCTGGCCGCGACCGGCGTCGTCTCGGGCTTCGGAGCCCTATCCTATGAACTGGCCGTCAAGGCCGCTCTCGGGCTGGTGGGGGAACGCAAGATCTCCGCCGGCCGTTTGAACCCAGACAAGGCATAGCTGTCATGGCGACCGAAAAACCGCTGAAGAACGAACCGTCGATCGAGATCGACGCCGCTCTGGTCCGCCAGCTGGCCGATATCCTGAATGACACCTCCCTGACCGAGATCGAGGTCGAGCGGGGTGAGCTCCGCATCCGCGTCGCCCGCGAGATCACGGCCGCACCGGTCATGCAGTATGCCGCCGCGCCGCAACAGGCCGCACCGGCTGCCGCCCCGGCCCCGGTCGCCGCGCCGGCCGCAATGCCGTCGGATCCGGCGACGATCGTCGCCCGGGCCGGAGAGCAGGTGAAGTCGCCCATGGTCGGCACCGTCTATCTTCAGGCCTCGCCGGAAGCCCCGGCCTTCGTCCAGCCGGGCGACAAGGTGAAGAAGGGTCAGACCCTCCTGATCATCGAGGCGATGAAGACGATGAACCCGATCCAGGCCCCGCGCGACGGCGTCGTGGCCGACATTCTGGTCGGCGACGCCCAGCCGGTCGAGTTCGGCGAACCTCTTGTCCTGCTTGAGGCCTAGGCCGTGTTCACCAAGGTCCTGATCGCCAACCGCGGCGAGATCGCGCTGCGTATTCACCGCGCGTGCAAGGAGATGGGCATCTCCACCGTCGCGGTGCACTCCGAGGCCGATCGCGGTGCCATGTGGGTGCGGCTGGCCGACGAGAGCGTCTGCATCGGCCCCGCCCCGGCCGCCAAATCCTATCTGAACATCCCCTCGATCATCGCGGCGGCAGAGATCACCGGAGCCCAGGCCATCCACCCGGGCTACGGCTTCCTGTCCGAGAACGCCCGCTTCGCCGAAATTGTCCAGGCCCACGGCATGACCTTCATCGGCCCGACGCCGGAGCACATCCGCGTCATGGGTGACAAGATCACGGCCAAGCAGACGGTGCTTGCGGCCGGCATTCCCTGCGTCCCCGGCTCGGCCGGAGAGGTCGAGACGATCGAGGACGCCATCGCAGCGTCGAAGACCATCGGCTTTCCCCTGATCGTCAAGGCGGCGGCGGGCGGCGGCGGGCGCGGCATGAAGGTCGCCCTGACGCCGGAAGACCTCGTCGAGGCCGTCCAGACCGCCCAGACCGAAGCCCGGGCCGCCTTCGGCAACGGCGCGGTCTATATGGAGCGCTATCTCCAGAAGCCCCGCCATATCGAGATTCAGGTCGTCGCCGACAGCCACGGCAACGTCGTCCACCTGGGCGAGCGCGACTGTTCGCTGCAGCGCCGCCACCAGAAGGTGCTGGAAGAGGCCCCCTCGCCCGCCCTGTCGGCTGCGGAACGGATCGCCATCGGCCAGACGGTCAACAAGGCCATCGGCAAGATCGGCTATCTGGGCGTCGGCACGATCGAGTTCCTGTGGGAGGACGGGGAGTTCTTCTTTATCGAGATGAACACCCGCCTGCAGGTCGAACATCCGGTCACCGAGGCGGTCACCGGGGTCGATCTGGTGCGCGAACAGATCCGCATCGCCGCCGGTCTGCCGCTGAGCTTCACCCAGGAGGACATCCACTTCGAGGGCCACGCCATCGAGGTCCGGATCAATGCCGAAAACGCCGAGACCTTCGCCCCCTCGCCGGGGACCGTCACCGACTTCCATGCGCCGGGCGGTCTGGGCGTGCGGCTGGATAGCGCGATCTACGCCGGCTATTCGATTCCGCCCTATTACGACAGCCTGATCGGCAAGCTGATCGTCCACGGCCGCGACCGCGCCGAATGCATCGCCCGTCTGAAGCGCAGCCTGAACGAGATGGTCATCGGCGGCGTCGACACGACCATCCCGCTGTTCCAGAAACTGCTGGCCGAGCCCGACATCCTGTCGGGAGACTACGACATCCACTGGCTGGAAAACTGGGCCAGGCGGCAAAAGGCGTGACCCCCCGGTCCTGTCCCTGTGGGGAAGGATAGCGACCGTGACCGACCCTGCGGCCTCCGTCTTCCCCCTGCCGGGTCTGTTCACCGCCGAGGCCCTGCTGGCGTGCTACGCCCGGGGCGTGTTCCCCATGGGCGAGGGTCGGGACGAGCCGCGGGTGTTTCTGGTCGAACCCGAGCAACGCGGCGTCATCCCTCTGGACGCCTTTCACATCCCGACCCGGCTTCGCAGGACCGTTCGCGCCGAACCGTTCGTCGTCCGGGTCGATACCGCCTTCGCCGCCGTCCTGGATGCCTGCGCATCGCCGTCACCGGGACGCGAGGACACCTGGATCAACGCCCCCATTCGCAGACTGTACGTGGAGCTGCACGCCCGCGGACGGGCCCACAGCATCGAGTGCTGGCGCGACGAGGTCCTGGTCGGGGGTCTCTATGGCGTGACCCTCGGCGGGGCCTTCTTCGGCGAAAGCATGTTCAGCCGCGCCACGGATGCCTCGAAAGTCGCCCTGGTGCATCTGGTCGCGCGGCTGCGCCGGGGCGGCTGGCGCTTGCTGGACGCCCAGTTCAGGACGCCTCACCTGGACCAGTTCGGCCTGATCGAAATGCCCCAGGCCGACTACCTGAAACGGCTGGCCATGGCCCTGGAGTCCGGTCCCGAGACGATGGCCCTGTCGATCCCGCTGTCAGGGTCGGACGCCGTGGCCTATGCCTTGCAGCCGACGATCCAGGCGTCATAGATCGGGTGCTGCAGACCACTGATCGCCGGTGTGGACGAGAACATCCAGCCCCGGAAGATCTGGCGCGGTGCCGTCCCCGGCGAGGCGCGGGGCTGAAGGGTGATATCCAGATAGGCGATGGCGTCCTTCACCACCTCATTGTCGGCCGAGACCTCGCAGGCGCGGGCGGTAAAGATCAGATTGTTGTTGAACCGCACCGGTGGCCCGCCGACCTCGACCTCGAACCGCATGCTCTCGGCGGTGATCTTGTCGATGGCATCGACGATGGCGACGCGCCGACGCTGGCGCGGCGTGGGCGTGTCGGCGGCCAGACGCCTGGCCTTGTCCTCCTCGCTTTCGCCCTCGCCCTTGTCCGCCTCATCGGTGGCGGCGTCTTCTTCCTCAGAGACCGGGTCGGCGGCCAGATCGGTCGTCTCGACGGAAGGAATCGGAGGGGTAATGGCGATGGGCTCGTCGGGGGCCGGATCGCCGGCCGGAGCCGCTTCCTGACCCGGGTCATTGCGCAGGGCATCACCGACAGGGTCCGCGGCCGGCCGGGCGTCCTGGGGCGGGCCGTCCTGTCGGCCACCGGCCACGACGACTCCGGATGTCGCCAGAACGACGGCGGCCGTGCCGGCCAGGACCCGGCGCAGGGCGGTCATTCGGGCTTCCAGGCTTCGTAGTCGCCCGTTGCGGCAGGGCGCACGCCCTCGGCCGCCAGCGACCCCTGCGGATGCCAGGCCAGCGGCGTGCCGGTCATATTGGGCAGATGATCCTTCTCCCACCGGCGGCGCGGCAAGGGAGCCTCGGTCGGCGGCTCGTCAAAAGTGTAGTGCAGCCAGCCGTGCCAGTCCGGCGTCACCTTGGACGCCTCGGCATAGCCGTCATAGACGACCCAGCGTCGCTTGCGGCCGTCATAGCTGATGTGGTCGCGTGACTGGTAATAGCGGTTGCCGTTCTCGTCGGTGCCGATCAGTTCGCCACGCCTGGCGATGGTGAAGAGTGTGCCGATCGTCGCGCCGGACGTCCAACCGAAGATTCTGCCGAGCACGGGGCCTATCCAGTCCAGATTCGGATCGGCGGGAGGCCCGATCCAGAGGCGCGATCATAGAAACCGGCCCGGCCCGCGTCCAGCACTGACCCGAAATCCTTATTGCCAACATCTTGGGGGTAACCTGCCCCGAAACCCCTACATCTATTGCAGACAGGCGGCGGCGCGCCCTAGGCTGTCGCAACGATCCTGTCCGGGCCCGCGAATGCGCTTTACCCCCCTCCTGTCCGACCTGACCGCGACCGTCGCCTGCGAAGCGCGCGAGATCGAGCGCGTCGGCCGGGTCGTGCGGGTCACGGCCCCGGCCGGCTGGAGCGACGCGCGGGTCGAGGCCTGGCTGGACTGGCACGACCGCTCGCCCGATGACTGGCCCAGGCTCGAAACCGCGCCGGGCCGGCAAGCGACCGGTGGAACGGCGATCCTCGACGGTGCCCTTGATCGCTGGGCCAACCGCCTCGCCGCCTGGGGCCGGGCCACCGGCATCTTCGCAGCGACGTCGGACGCGGACATCTTTGCCTCCGAGCTGGTTGCGAGCGTCCTGCTGGGCCTGGCCGCTCCGTCGTCGGTCCTCATGGAAGGCGCGAGAACACCGCACGCCTCCGAGGACTCCGGCGCCCCGACCCGCAATTCGAGCGTCTTCGACCTCGACGACCCCATCGTGCGCAACCGCTTCGAGGGCGATACGGCACGGCTGCGGACCGCGCGTGTCACGGCCCACGCCCTGTCGGGTGTCACCCGGACGCTGAAGGCCGTCACCCATGCCGTCCGCCGCTGCAATGGGCCGGCCTCGGTCTGCGGCGACCCGGCCGCGAATCCGGCCCTGGCCCGCGCTGCACTGGCGGCCCGGCGCGCGGGGGCCGATGACACGGCCATTCTGGATGCCATCGCCGGACGGCTGTTCTCCGCACCCGAGCCCGAGCCGAAGGCCCCGATGCGCATCGTTTCCGTCGGCCAGCCGGACGCCCTCGTGGATGCGCCCCTGCGGGCAGCGGCAGACGCGGCCCTGGCCGACGACCTCGTGGTGGCCTTCTCCCTGCACGACGCCGAGGCCCTGGGCGACCTGTCGATCGCCCCGGGTTGCGCCCTGTCCCTGCCCTCCATTGCCGCAACCCTGCCGGACCTGGTCCCGGCGCTTGATGCCCTGGCCCGGCTCTGGACCACGGCGCTCGAGATCGAGGTCGCCTGCGGATTCGCCGCGGACGGACGGCTGGCCAGACGCCGCCATGCGGTGCGCCCGATCATCATGACCCTGGTCGGCGGTCTGGAATGGCTGGTCGGCCAGCCGGAACGGTCCAGCCCGGAGAGTGCCTTCCAGTCGGCGGCCGGCCTGCTGGCCGCATCGGTATCCCTGGCGTCCAGCGAACTGGTCGAGACCCTCCGGCCCGCTCCAGCCTGGATGACGGCAGCCGACGAGGTCATCGCCGCCCTGCAGGCGCGTGAGGCCCGACTGGCCGGCCTCGACACCGAGCTTGGCCGGGCCGCCGCCTTGCGGACAGCCCAGGCCCTCGCCGCTGCCCAGGAATCCGGTCGACGGCACAGCCTGATCGCAACCGTGGCCGCGGACGCCGAGCGCGACCTGCGTCTGGGCATTTCGACGCTCGGCGCGGTGGACCTGTTCCAGACCCGCGACGGGGATCTTGTCCGCCGGCTGCATCCGGCCCTTGCCCAGGCCATCGAGGCTCAGGGAGCCGACGTGGAATCGGCCGAGCGCTGGGTTCTGGGCCGCCGCACATTGGTGGACGCCCCGATCCTCGGCCACGCGGACCTGGCCGCACGCGGCTTCACCGATACCGAGCTGGAAGCCGTGGAAACGGCCCTGGCCCATGTCGAGAGACTGGAAGACGCCTTCCACGCATCGGTGCTGGAGCCCGGCTTCGTCCGCGATGTCCTGGGGATCGACGAAGACACCTTCGGACAGGGGCTCCTGCTGAGCCTTCTGGCGACGCCCGAAGAGATTTCCGTCGCCAGCGCCTATGTGTTCGGACACCGGGACCTCGCGGGCTGGCCCGATGCGCCGCCTCGACTGAGGGCGCTTCTGGCGGAGACGGGCCCGGCCGCCACCGACCTGACCCGTCTGGCGGAAGCCTTCAGCGACGTCATCGACCTGACCGCGATCGAGCTGCCCAGCCAGGCCGGGATCGGCGCAGCCATGGCCACCCTGAACCAGGCGGCATCCGAGGGACATCGGGCCGTCCGCCTCTCCCGACGTCAGGCATCGGGCGAACCCCTGCTCGTCCTTCCGGAAACGGAACCGCTCAGGCGCATGCCGGACCCCGCGCCCCCGCCGCCGCCCGTCACCGAACGCGTGGTCGAGCGGGTCATCGAACGGGTCCGGACGCGTCGCAAGCTGCCGGACCGTCGCAAGGGCTATATCCAGAAGGCCGCTGTGGGCGGCCACAAGGTCTATATCCATACCGGCGAATACGAGGACGGCGAGCTCGGCGAGATCTTCATCGACATGCACAAGGAAGGGGCCGCCTTCCGGAGCCTGATGAACAATTTCGCGATCGCGATCTCGATCGGCCTGCAATACGGCGTGCCGCTGGACGAGTTCGTGGATGCCTTCGTGTTCACGCGGTTCGATCCGGCGGGACGCGTCACGGGCAATGACCGCGTCGGGTCGGCCACCTCCATTCTCGACTACATCTTCCGCGAGCTGGGCGTCAGCTATCTGAACCGGACCGAGCTGGCCAATGCCGACGCCGAACCTCTCAATGCCGACGGGCTGGGGTCGGGCAAGGCCGACGAACTGGTCCCCGCCGCCCGCTTCATTTCCAAGGGGTTCGCCCGGGGAACGACGCCGGACAACCTCGTGGTCCTGCCGTTCGGCCGCAAGGCCGGGCCCGAGGTCAGCCCCTATGACAGGCGCGAGGCCGAAACCTGCCCGGCCTGTGGCGACTTCACGCTGCAGCAGCGCGGCGGGGCGCTGGTCTGCGATTCGTGCGGGGTTGCCCCCCAAGATGCGCGGTTGATTTGACCGTGTTCAGCCACCCTTTGCGCGTCCGCTGGGGCGAGGTGGACGCGCAAGGTGTCGTCTTCAACCCGAACTATCTTGTCTATGCCGACGTCGCCGCCCTGGAGTTCTTCCGCGCCGCAGGTGTCCCCAGCGACGCCGACAGCGACATGGGCCAGAGCTATGTCGTCGATGCCCATGCGACCTTCCGCGCATCTGCCCGCTTCGACGACCTGCTGGATCTGCGCGTCTTCCTGACCCGGCTGGGCCGATCCAGCTACGCGATCCGGGTCGACATCACCCGGGCCGGACAGACGCTGGTCGAGGTGGACCTGACCTATGTCCGGGCCGTGGACGGCGTGTCGATGCCCCTGTCCGAAGGGTTTCGGACCATCCTCGCCGGCATGGAAACGACGGTTCAGCAGATCGTAAGCCCTGTGCCCTAGGGTCTCGCTCCAGACTGCCGCTGGCTGGCCGGATTCGGAATATCGTCTTGCATCGCGTGATCCTCGCCACTCTGCTCGCTTTGGCCGTGTCCGCCCCGGCCATGGCCCAGAATGCCGGACAGATCGCGCGCGTGCGCGGGGGGGCCAGCTGCGCAGGCTGCAACCTGTTCCAGGGCGATTTCAGCGGGCTCGAGGCGCGAGGCCTCAATCTGTCGGGATCGCGGCTGCGCCAGGCGGACCTCAGCCTGTCGGTCATGAACCGCACCCGCTTCTCCAATGCCGACCTGCGCGATGTGGAGGCCTATGGCGGCGTGTTTTCCAGCGCCAGATTCAATGGCGCGAACCTGACCAATGCCAGTTTCGTCGGAGCCTATCTGGAGGGTGCCAGTTTCAACGGCGCGACCTTGAGCGGAGCGAACTTTTCCGGCGCCCGGCTTGCCCGGGCGACCGGTCTGACACAGAGACAGCTGAACGGGGCCTGCGGCGACGCATCGACCACCCTGCCCGGCTCGCTTCGCATTCCCGCCTGCTGAAGACCTCCATTCTTACCGCGATTTAAGTAGGGTTTGGGCGCGTGACGGGGCATCTAGGCGGCGTGAAACAGTCCATGTTCCAGTCTGCTCGCGTGAACGCCGCCCTCGCCGCCCTGACCCTTTCGGCCGGACTGTGTGGCGTCGTATCGCCCGTGACCGCCGGGAGCCGGCTCTACGTCCAGGACCGCGAAGTCGCCCGTATGGTCTCGCTGGGCGGGTCGTGCAATCGCTGTGAGCTTTCGGGCCGCAATCTGTCCGGCGCGACCTTCGCGGGTGCCACCTTCATCTCGGCCACCCTGGTCGGAGCCAATCTGCGCGGCGCCGAACTGGTCGGTTCGAACTTCTCCGCCAGCGACTTCAGCCGCGCCGATCTGCGCGGTGCCCGGATCCAGGGCTCCAACTTTTCGACATCGAACTTTACCGATGCCTCGCTCACCGGTGCGGAAGCGACGGGGGCCAACTTCAATCGCGCCAATCTGACGAACGCCAATCTGTCGGGGGCCGAGCTGTTCGGCACCACTCTCGCCAACCTGTCGGCGCGCGGGGCGTCGTTCGCAGGCGCGCAGCTGAACGCGGCCAATATGGCGGGCGGAGACTTCGCCTCGGCCAACTTCAACGGGGCCGAGCTGGATGGCGCGCGACTGGCCAATGCGACGTTCCGGGGCGCATCCTTCACGGACGCCTCCCTGAGCCGGACCGACATCCGGGGGGCAGACCTGTCCGGCGCGCGCGGCCTGACCCAGGCCCAGGTGTCGGAGGCCTGCGGCGACGGGTCGACCCGGTTGCCGGCTCGCCTCACGGTCCACAGCTGCTCCAGCCGGATGACCGTTCGCATTCCCGCCCCGCCGCGACCGCCCGCGCCTCCTGCGCCACCGTCACCACGCCGGAACATCATCATCGCGGACGGCGGCGAGCCCTGAGGCCGCCCCCTGAACGACTTCAGATCCTGAGCGGCATGGCCGTGCGGATGTGGACGTCCTTCAGCTGACGTTCACCGGCCTCGGTCGGGGCGTTCATCAGCAGATCCTCGCCCTGCTGGTTCAGCGGGAAGGCGATGACCTCGCGGATCGCGACCTGGTTGGCCAGCAGCATGACGATCCGGTCGATGCCCGGGGCCAGCCCGCCGTGCGGCGGCGCGCCATAGCGGAAGGCGTTCAGCATGCCGCCGAACTGATCCTCGACCACAGAGGCATCATAGCCCGCGATTTCAAAGGCTTTCAGCATGATCTCGGCCTTGTGGTTCCGGATCGCGCCCGAACACAGCTCATAGCCGTTGCAGACGATGTCGTACTGATAGGCCAGGATCTCCAGCGGATCCCGGGTGTTCAGCGCCTCCAGCTCGCCCTGCGGCATCGAGAACGGGTTGTGGCTGAAATCGACCTTCTTCTCTTCGTCCGACCATTCGAACATGGGGAAGTCGACGATCCAGCAGAATTCAAACCGGCCTTCGTCGATCAGTTTCAGCTCCGTGCCCAGGCGGGTCCGGGCCGAACCGGCGAACTTGTAGAAAACCTTCGGGTCGCCAGCGACGAAGAAGGCCGCATCGCCCTTGTCCAGGCCGAGCCCGGACATCAGGGCGTCGGTCGCCTCGGCTCCCAGATTCTTGGCGATCGGCCCGCCCCAGGCGTCGTTGTCGTCGGACCAGAAGATGTAGCCGAGGCCCGGCTGGCCCTCGCCCTGGGCCCAGTTGTTCATCCGGTCGCAGAAGGCGCGCGAGCCGCCACCGGGCGCAGGGATCGCCCAGACCGCGTTCTTTGCGTCCGCACCCAGAATCTTCGCGAACAGGCCGAACCCGCCGTCGCGAAAGCGGTCCGACACCTCGGCCATCTTGATGGGGTTTCGGGTGTCGGGCTTGTCGGTACCGTACCAGGCGATGGAGTCCCGGTAGGGGATGCGCGGGAAGGGATAGGGCGTCACCGACTTGCCGTCGGCGAATTCCTCGAACACGCCGTGCATGACGGGTTCGATCGCTGCGAAAACATCCTCCTGCGTCACGAAGCTCATCTCGACATCGAGCTGATAGAACTCCAGCGACCGGTCGGCGCGCAGGTCCTCGTCGCGGAAACAGGGCGCAATCTGGAAATAGCGGTCGAAGCCCGAGACCATCAGCAGCTGTTTGAACTGCTGCGGGGCCTGCGGCAGCGCATAGAATTTGCCGGGATGCAGTCGCGACGGCACCAGGAAGTCACGCGCGCCTTCGGGCGAAGAGGCCGTCAGGATCGGCGTCTGGTATTCGAGGAAGCCCTGGTCGACCATGCGGCGACGGATCGAGGAGATCACGCGCGAGCGCAGCACGATGTTCCTGTGCAGGGTTTCGCGGCGCAGATCGAGGTAGCGGTGCTTCAGCCGCAGCTCTTCCGGATACTCCGGCTCGCCGAACACCGGCAGCGGCAGTTCGGCCGCCTCGGACAGGACCTCGACGCCGGTGACGCGCAGCTCGACTTCGCCGGTCGGCAGGTTGGCATTGACCACCGAGGCGTCGCGCACCACGACCTCGCCATCCACGCGGATCACGCTCTCGGCGCGGAGCCGCTCGACCGCCTCGAACCCGGGGGTCTCGGGGTGGAAGACCAGCTGCGTCAGGCCGTAGTGATCGCGCAGGTCGATGAACAGCAGACCGCCGTGGTCGCGCTTCCTGTGCACCCAGCCCGACAGCCGCACATTCGATCCTGCGTCCTTCGACCGGAGGGCACCGCAGGTGTGGGAGCGATAGGCGTGCATGAGAAAATCGTCTGAAACGGCCCCCGGAAAGACAAGGGGCACGGCGGGAAATGGAAGCGGCGTAGGGCGCATCAACGCCCCGGAAAGTCAAGGTCGGGCCGGGTCGGGCCTCGACGTCCACAGGCCTGGCCGTCTGTCCACGGCCTGCGGCGATACCCTATCCGGACAGTCGGGCTGATCTGCTATGCTGGCCTCATGTCGGCGCGTCGACCCCTCCGCGATCAGCTCAGACTGCCCCTGACCAGCGACGTGGTCGGCGCGGCGTCTGTCTTCGTGCGCTCGGCGTCCAACGCCAGTGCCATGGACGCCCTGTCCACCTGGCCCGATGCCGCGGGCCGGGTCATGGCGCTCTGCGGACCCGCGGGTTGCGGCAAGAGCCATCTGGCGGCGCTTTGGGCCGAGCGCGTCGGTGCCGTTCCGCTGAACGGCGCCGAGGCCGCACTGACCGATCCGCTGGAACTGGAGGGCCGCCCGGTCCTCCTCGACATCGCCCGGGACGCCGATGACGAAACGCTGTTCCACCTGATCAACCTGGCCCAGCACGATGGCGGGGCCCTGCTGATGGTGTCGCGCCCCTCGCCGCGCCAATGGGCGGTCCGGGTGCCGGATCTGCGCTCCCGCCTCGACGCCGTGCGGGTGGTGGCCATGGAGGCCCCGGACGACGCGGTCATGTCCGCCATCCTGGCTGCCCGATTCGCAGAACGCAGCATCATCCCGGCGGACGGCGTCATCGACTTTCTGGTGCTGCGCATCGCCCGGTCGGCGGAGGCGGCGGCCGCCATCGTCGCCCGGCTGGACGACGAACATCGCCCCGTGACGCGGGCCCTGGCCCGCCAGGTCCTCGATGCCAGCGCCGAACTGTTCGACGGCGGCGACGAAGGGTTGCAGCCGTAACAAACCCGCCCCACAACCGGCTCATGTCCGACTCTGCCATCGCTGATCCGACCCGAGGAGAGGAAGTCCCCTCCTCTCGCGCCCCCCAGCTGAGCCTGGACGCGACGCTGATGGCCTCGCCGGAACGGTTCTTCAACCGCGAGATCAGCTGGCTCGCCTTCAACAACCGGGTGCTGGAAGAGGCGGCGAACCCCAACCATCCGCTGCTGGAGCGGCTTCGGTTCCTGTCCATCTCGGCCAACAATCTCGACGAGTTCTTCATGACCCGTGTGGCGGGGCTGAAGGGGCAGTTGCGCGAGCGGGTCCGCGTCCTGTCGGCCGACGGTCTGACGCCCGCCGAACAGCTGGAGAAGGTCAACGTCGCCGCCGGCGAACTGATGGCCGAACAGCAGGAACGCTGGCGTCAGCTGCGGCGCGAGCTGGTCGGGGCCGGCATCGAGGTCGTCCATTCCGAGAAGGTCACCAAGACCGACAGGGAACGGCTGGAGCCCGAGTTCCTGAACCAGCTGTTCGCCGTCCTGACGCCGCTGGCCATCGACCCGGCGCATCCGTTTCCCTTCCTGCCCAACCTGGGCTTCTCTCTGGCGCTCAAGCTGCGCCGCAACCGGGACAACAAGACGCTCTATGCCCTCGTCCCGGTCCCGACCCAGGTGCGCCGCTTCTGGGAGCTGACGGGCGACGGCCGCTCGGTAAAGGGGCGACGCCGGTTCGTGACACTCGAAACCGTGCTCCTGATGTTCATCGAGCACCTGTTCCCCGGCCATGAGGTGCTGGAAAAAGGTGTGATCCGCCTGATCCGCGACAGCGACATCGAGATCGAGGAAGAGGCCGAAGATCTGGTCCTGGAGTTCGAGGAGGCGCTGAAACAACGACGCCTGGGCTCGGTCGTGCGGGTCAAGATCGAGGCATCCATGCCCGAAGACCTGCGCGCGTTCATCGTTGGCGAACTGGAGGCCGAACCGCAGGACGTGGTCCTGATCGACGGCATGCTGGGCCTGGCGCAGCTGGGCGATTTGATTCCCTCCGGCCACCCCGACCTGAAATTTCCCGGCTATGAGCCCCGTTATCCGGAACGGGTCCGCGACCAGGGCGGCGACGTCTTCGCCGCCGTGCGTGAAAAAGACATCCTGATCCACCACCCGTTCGAGAGTTTCGACGTGGTGGTCCAGTTCCTGCGTCAGGCGGCGAGGGATCCCAACGTCATCGCCATCAAACAGACCCTGTATCGCACCTCGAAAGACAGTCCGATCGTCGCTGCCCTGATCGAGGCGGCCGAGAATGGCAAGAACGTCGTCGCCCTGGTCGAGATCAAGGCCCGGTTCGACGAGGAAGCCAATTTGCGCTGGGCCCGGGCCATGGAGCGCGCCGGGGTTCATGTCGTCTTCGGCTTCGTCGAGTACAAGACCCACGCCAAGCTCAGCGTCGTCGTGCGCCGCGAGGGCGACGGACTGAAGACCTACTGCCATTTCGGCACCGGCAACTATCACCCGATCACGGCCAGGGTTTACACGGACCTGAGCCTGTTCAGCTCCGACCCGGTCCTGGCCCGCGATGCGTCGCGGGTGTTCAACTACATCACCGGCTATGCCCAGCCCGAGGATCTGGAGGCGCTGGTCGTCTCGCCCCTCAACATGAAAACGACCCTGATCGAGCTGATCGGCAAGGAGATGGCCTCAGCCGCCGAGGGCAAGCCGGCCGCCATCTGGGTCAAGCTGAATGCGCTCGTCGATCCGGAGATCATCGACGCCCTGTACCGCGCCAGCCAGTGCGGCGTGCGGATCGAACTGGTCGTGCGCGGCATCTGCTGCCTGCGCCCCGGCGTGGCGGGCCTGTCGGAGAACATCCGGGTCAAGTCGATCGTCGGCCGCTTCCTGGAGCATAGCCGCATCATCTGCTTCGCCAACGGCCGCGACCTTCCGCACGACAAGGCCAGGGTCTTCATCTCTTCCGCCGACTGGATGACCCGTAACCTGGACCGGCGTGTCGAGATCATGACGCCGGTCTTCAACGCCACGGTCCACGACCAGGTCCTGGACCAGATCATGGTCGCCAATCTGAAGGACGACGCCCAGAGCTGGGTTCTCGGCGCCGACGGTCATTACACCCGGGTGCAACCGGTGGACCCGGAGCGGCCCTTCTCGGCTCACAAATACTTCATGACCAACCCCAGCCTGTCAGGCCGTGGCCGCAAGGTGAAGAACAAGCCGCAGGAGCTGCGCTACGACCGGCCGACTCTATGACGGATGGGTTCACCGCCCCGCGTGAGGCGGCTGTCATCGACATCGGTTCCAACTCGGTCCGGATGGTCCTCTACCGGCTGGAAGGCCGGGCGATCTGGACCGTGTTCAACGAAAAGGTCCTGGCCGGCCTCGGCCGCGACCTGTCCGGGACGGGCCGGCTGTCTGAAGCCGGTGTCGAGATGGCGATGACCACGCTTCGCCGGTTCGCGGCGGTCCTGGAAGGCGTGCGCCCCGCCTATACCTTCGTCGCCGCGACCGCTGCCGTGCGCGAGGCCGAGGATGGTCCCGACTTCTGTGATCGGGTGGCGGCCGAGACCGGGCTCCAGGTCCGCGTCCTCACAGGCGAGGAAGAGGCCCACTATTCCGCCCTGGGCGTCATGGCCGGCGACCCGCGCGCCGAGGGCCTTGCGGCTGACATGGGCGGGTCCAGCCTTGAGCTGATCCGCATCGGCGGAGGCAAGGTCGAGCCGGGCGTCACCCTGGCCCTGGGGCCGTTCGCCCTGGCCGACCCGAAGGGTTTCGATGCGATCCGACTGCGCGACATGATCGCCGAACGTCTGAAGCCCGTCAGCACGCGATTCAGCGCAGACGGACTCCACGCGGTCGGCGGCGGCTGGCGATCCCTGGCCCAGCTGCATATGGAGATGAGCGGCTATCCGCTGCGGATCGTCCACCAGTATGCCATGAGCGCCGAGGACGCGCGCGGCGTGGCCCGGTTCGTGGCCCAGCAGTCCAGGGCCTCGCTTGACCGGTTGCCGGGGGTATCCAGGCGGCGGGCCGAGACCCTGCCTTATGCTGCCCTGGTGCTGGAGGGCCTGATCGATGCCCTGTCGCTGAAGCGTGTCGTTTTCTCCGCCTGGGGCCTGCGCGAAGGCCTGCTCTACGAGACGCTCGACCACGACGAGGCGCCGGCCGACCCCCTGATCGCGGGGTGTGCGGCGCTGGGTGCGCGCCAGGGCATCTCGCCCGCCCTCCCCGCCGCGCTGAACGCCTGGCTGTCGGACATCATCGCCGCCCTGCCCGTAGCCTTCGGGCCGGAGCGCGATCCGGTGCTGGCCGCCGCGGCCTGTCGCCTGGCCGACCTCGGAGCCCGGCTGCATCCGGACCACCGGCTGGAACTGGTGTTCGACCAGGTCCTGCGCGCGCCGATCCCGGGCCAGACCCATGCCGAGCGGGTCTGGCTGGCCTGCGCCCTCAACGCCCGCTACGGCGGCAATGCCGCGACACCAGCCCCCGAAACGACCGATCGACTGCTGGGCGAGGAAGCCCGTGCGAGCGCGCGGGCCCTGGGCCTCGCGATGCGGCTGGGGTGCGACCTGTCCGGCCGGTCGCCGCAACTGCTGGCCAATGCCTCGATCACCGTTGCCGGGGGCCAGCTGAAACTGACGGCGTCCGACGGCTATGCCGATGTCCTGCTGGGCGAACAGACCCGCCGTCGCGCCAGGGCCCTGGCCGAGGCCATGGGCCTGAAGCTGGAGATCTGACTACTCGATCTCGACGACCTCGACGCGCGGTCCGTTCAGCACCAGGGCGATCACCCCGCGCTTGAGTTTCAGCGCATCCTCGCCGAACAGCTGACGCCGCCAGCCCTTCAGGGCATCCACATCCGCCGCATCCGACAGGGCGATCTTCTCCAGGTCCGCCACATTGGCGATCAGTTTCGAGGCAACGCCCGCATTGTCGCTCTTGGCCTTCAGCAACACCTTCAACAGCTCCACCACCGAAGGCGGCGCGGGCTGATTGTGGGCGGGGCGGTCCATCTTCGGCGCATGGGCCTCGGGGTCCAGCATGACCCGCTTCAGCTCGTCCGCCAGTTCCAGCCCCAGACGCGATCCGCCGAACCCCTTGGGCACAGAGCGCAGGCGGTTGAAGGCCTCTACGTCGGTCGGCACCTGGGTCGCGATCTCGTCGATGGCCTCGTCCTTGAGGATGCGTCCGCGCGGCTGGTCGCGGTCCTGCGCCGCCTGCTCGCGCCAGACCGCCGTCGCCTTGAAAGCCGCCAGGTATCTGGCGTTGTATTTCTTGGGCTTCAGCCGCTTCCAGGCCTTGTCCGGCGTGGTGTCGTAGAGTTCAGGATCGACCAGATCCTCCATCTCCGACGTGACCCAGTCCAGCCGGCCGTCCTTGGCCAGCCGGTCGCGGAGCTTCGGATACAGCGCCGCCAGGTGCGTCACGTCGCCGATCGCATAGGTCAGCTGCGCCTCCGACAGCGGTCGTCGCGACCAGTCGGTGAAGCGGCTGCCCTTGTCCAGATCGATGCGCAGCATCTGACGGACCAGCGAATCATAGGCCACCTGATCCCCGAACCCGGCGGCCATGGCGGCGACCTGGGTGTCGAACATCGGCCTGGGCATGGCCCCCAGCTTGACGAAGATCTCGGTGTCCTGGCGCGCGGCGTGGAAGACCTTCACGATTCCGGGGTCGCGCAGGATGTCCAGAAAGGGCGTCAGATCCAGCCCCTCGGCCTGCGGATCGATGATCGCCTCATGCTCCGGCGTCGCGGCCTGGATCAGGCACAGTTTGGGCCAATAGGTCGTTTCCCGCATGAACTCGGTATCGACCGCGATGAACGGGGCCTTGGCGACATCGGCACAGAACCGGACCAGAGCGTCATTGGTGGTGATCGGCGTCATTGAAATGCTATAGCCCCCCGCAACGCCGTCGTGGCAAGTGCCGCGACCCTATTTTCGCACCGATTTCAGGCCTGTGAGCGATGAGCGACACTTCCGACACGCAAATCAACGGCCTGACCTATGCCGATGCCGGTGTGGACATCGACGCCGGCGACAGCCTGGTCGAGCACATCAAGCCTCTGGCCCGCTCCACGCGCCGCCCGGGTGCCGAGGCCGCCCTGGGCGGGTTCGGGGCCCTGTTCGACCTGAAGGCGGCGGGGTTCGTCGATCCCCTGATCGTCGCCACGACCGACGGGGTCGGCACCAAGCTGAAGATCGCCATCGAGACCGGCCGTCATGACGGCGTCGGCATCGATCTGGTCGCCATGTGCGTCAATGACCTGCTGGCCCAGGGCGCGGAGCCGTTGGTGTTCCTGGACTACTACGCCACCGGAAAGCTGGAGATCGACGCCGCCCGCCGCGTCGTCTCGGGGATCGCCGAAGGCTGCCGTCAGGCCGGCTGCGCCCTCGTGGGCGGCGAGACGGCCGAGATGCCCGGCATGTATTCCGGCGGCGACTACGACCTGGCGGGCTTCTCGCTCGGCGCGCTGGAACGCGGCCATGCCCTTCCCCGGCTCGACCTGCAGAACACCGGCGACCTGATCATCGGCCTGGCCTCATCCGGCCCGCACTCGAACGGCTATTCGCTGATCCGCAAGGTGGTGGAACGCTCGGGCCTGTCGTGGAGCGACGATGCCCCCTTCGCCCGGGACCGGTCCCTGGCCCAGGCCCTGATGGAGCCGACCCGCATCTATGTAAAGTCCGTGCTGCCGCTGATGAAGGCCGGGCTCATCAAGGGCGCGGCCCACATCACCGGCGGCGGCCTGATCGAGAACCCGCCCCGCTGCCTGGCCGAAGGCCTGACGGCCTCATTCGACTGGGACGCCTGGCCCCTGCCGCCCGTGTTCCAGTGGCTGGCCGAGGTCGGCGGCATCAGCGACCACGAACTGCGCCGCACCTTCAACTGCGGCATCGGCTTCATCCTGATCGTCAGCCCGGAGAACGCCGAGGAGGTCCTGGCGGGCCTGCTGGAGGCCGGCGAGGCCGCCTTCGTGTGCGGGCAGTTGGTATAGTTTCCCTCTTCCGGCGGGAGAGGGTGTACTGAGGTCGGCTAGATTTCGCGTCGGTGACCACACCGCTCTCCACACGCTTGAAGCTGACCTTGCCAACGGCGGTTGAGGGTGGGGAGGGGTCTTACGAGAAGCAGTTGAAACCGACCACCTGATCGACCTTAACGGTTGAGGCGGAGATCAATGTAGGGTCCGGCAGCGGATGGGTACAAGGAGGCAAAGATGCAGCGTCACTTGGAACGAAGCGTGGTGTTGGACAACGTTTCTGACTTCCGGAATCTGTACTCTTGGAGTGTGAGTGAGATTGCGGACGCGTCGGCGAGCACGGCAACAAAGCAAATCCCTTGGACTTGGTCCCTCTACTTCACCTTGTTTGATGTCCAGCTAGTTTCGTCGGTCTCGAGGGACCAATATGGCACCGTCGGTGAAGAAGCTCCGAAGCTCGTTGAGAAGACCCATATCTTGGCGAAACTGCGTTCTGGACACCCCCCCGACCAGTCACACCCGACCGAATACTCGATGTTCGGCACGGCTCGCAAAATTGAAGATCTCACTCTGTCCATCTATAGAAGGTCCGCAGCTGACATCGATGACTGCCGTGTGTTTGGCGGTGTCTCGTACACGTGCGACCCGGATTTTCGCGAAGAGACCTATCCGGACTATCTGGGCTTTACGCTGTACGTTCGAGACGAATTCTTTGCCCAGATAGCCTCTAGAATTGACCAGAGAGCGATCGGAGGCGGAACGCTACGTGTTGACGGGGTCGAGGGCTTCTATTCGGACTGGTCGCCATCGATCTCAACCAGCCACATCAAGGTGCTGACATCAGACAAAAAGGATCATCCCGTCCAAACACCTGAAGGGTGTGAGATCGTGCCGCCGAGGCTGGGAAAGGTTGGCGACTTCGACCTGACCTTGTGGAGCCAAAGTCTAAACCCGAGTGCCGTAGGCGCTTCTGTGGAGAACGAAAATGCCCCTGCTCATACCAGTGGTAGAGACGCATCATTGAGGTCGCCACTGATTGATCCTAAAGTCCTGACGCTGCTAAAATCGCTCCGGCTTGTTGCATGGGTCATCGCTGCGCTGCTGTTGATTGTGGCGCTCAAATAGTCTGCTCACGGAGCAGCTGACCGAGGATTTGAAAGTCGTAACAGTCGCCTACCGCAGCACGGTAGCCGGACGCTTCACTGACCTTTATGGGTCGAAACCGGTCCCCATGGCGGGACTTATCCCCCTCCTCAACGAAGAGGCTGACCACGTGATCACCCCTGCGTCCGGTTCTGACGCAGTCGCGTGGCAGGCTTCGGGAATGCGCGCAAACGTCCCGATCCCTCAGCAAGACCGCGACGGGCCTGATCGGGCCGAGGCGACGGTGATGACAACCTGCCGGAGGGGACACTTCGTGGCGAGAGTCCATTCCCGAGCTCGAAACCAGCGATAAAAAAAATCAATAGTTTGGACGAATTCTCGCAGAGCCGGTCGCAGCCATTGGACTCCTTGCACCCTGTTTTTCCGGAGTCCAATCCGCAGGCCTCATCCCCCCTCCCGCCTGGAGAGCGAAGGCGGTACGGTCCCCCCAAACCGGAGTCGTCCATGCGTCTGATTGCCCTCGCCGCCCTCCTCGCCCTTCCCGGCGTCGCCCATGCCCAGACGGCCGCGGCTCCCGAGCAGTCGCTGCTGCATGAGGTAGTGGCCAAGGTCGAGCCCGACCGCATGCGCGCCGACATCACCGCCCTGGTCGGCTTCGGCACCCGCCACACCATGTCCGACACCGTCTCCGAGACCCGGGGCATCGGCGCGGCGCGGCGCTGGACCGAACGCCAGTTCCGCGCGATGGGCGAGGCCTGCGGGGGCTGTCTGGAGATCGCCCTGCCCGCCGACACCGTCACCGGTCCGCGCGTGCCGACCCCGACGGAGGTGGTCAATGTCCTGGCCATCCAGCGTGGGACCGGCGACCCCAACCGCGTTATCATCATCTCGGGCCATATCGACAGCCGCGTCACCGACGTGATGAACTTCACGGCCGATGCGCCGGGGGCCAATGACGATGCCTCGGGCGTCGCCGCCGTGCTGGAGGCCGCCCGCGTTCTGTCGCAGCACCGGTTCGATGCCACCCTGGTCTATGCCGTTCTGTCGGGCGAGGAACAGGGCCTGTTCGGCGGCAGGATCCTGGCCGACTATGCGAAGGCGCAAGGGTGGGTCGTCGAGGCGAACCTGAACAACGACATCGTCGGCAACTCCCAGGGTCAGTCGGGCGTGCGCGACACCACCCGCGTCCGCGTCTTCTCCGAAGGCACCAAGACGGTCGAGACGGCGCTACAGACCGACCGGCGCCGCTACAACGGCGGCGAGCTGGATTCCTCGTCCCGCAACCTGGGGCGCTACATCGACGGTATCGCCGACCGTTACCTGACCAATTTCGACGTCGAGATGGTCTATCGCACCGACCGCTTCGGCCGCGGCGGCGATCAGGTCGAGATGCTGCGCGCCGGCTTCCCGGCCGTCCGGATCACGGAAGGGGCCGAGAACTACGACCGCCAGCATCAGGACCTGCGGACCGAGAACGGCGTGGTCTATGGCGACACCATCGAGGGGGTCGACTTCGCCTATCTGGGCCAGGTGGCCCGGCTGAACATCGCCGCCATGGCGGCCCTGGCCTCGGCCCCCATGGTGCCCTCGGGCGTGACGATCGAGGGCGCGGTCAAGCCCGATACGACCCTGAGCTGGACGGCGGTGCCGGGGGCCGCGGGCTATCGCGTCTGGTGGCGATCCACGACCGCACCGCAATGGACGAACAGCCGATGGGCCGGCAACGCGACCCGGCTGGTGCTGGCGGGCGTGCCGATCGACGACTATTTCTTCGGCGTCTCGGCCGTGTCCGACGACGGCTATGAAAGCCCGGTCGTCTTTCCGGGTCCGGCCGGGGCCTTCGTCTCGGTCGGCGATCCCCCCACTCCGGCGAACTGACCGTGGCGGCATCGACCGGCCGCGTCCGCGTGGCCATCCTCATCTCCGGCGGCGGCTCCAACATGGCGGCCCTGATCGACGCGGCGGCGCAATCCGATGCGCCCCATCGGATCGTGCTGGTCGTGTCGAATGACCCCGAGGCCGGCGGTCTGGCGATGGCCCGGTCGAGGGGCATTTCTGCCATCGCCATCGACCACCGGCCCTTCGGCAAGGATCGCGCCGCGCACGAGGCGGCAATCCAGACCCAGCTGGAGACCGCACAGGTCCAGGTCGTCGCCCTGGCGGGCTATATGCGGGTCCTGACCCCCTGGCTGGTCGGTCGGTGGGCCGGCCGGATGCTGAACATCCACCCCAGCCTGCTGCCGAAACACCCCGGCCTCGACACCCATGCCCGTGCGCTTGCGGCGGGCGACACCGAGGCCGGTTGCACCATCCACATCGTCACCGACGGCGTGGATGAGGGGCCGATCCTGGCCCAGAGCGCGGTGCCCATCCTCCCCGACGACACCACCGCCAGCCTCGCCCGGCGCGTGCTGCAGGCCGAACATGCCCTCTATCCCCGCGCGCTCGCCGAATTCTGCCGGTCGCTGGATTAGAAGTTTGTAATCCGGACAGTTTCGGCGCGACAGACGACGAAACCCGCGACAGTGTCCGATCCGCCCTTTTCATCCGTCGGGACGGACCCATGCTGAAACTTCGCCTGCTCGCCTGCGCCGCCTCCGCCGCGCTGTTCGTCGCCCTGCCCGCCCTGGCCCAGACCGCGCCGGTCGCGGTCGAGATCCCGTCCCAGGACCAGGCCGAGATCGGCGTCTTCGGCTTCGACCTGAACGGCATGGACACCTCGGTCTCGCCGGGGACGGACTTCAACCGCTATGCCAATGGCACCTATCTGGCCAATACGCCGATCCCCGATGACAAGACGTCCTACGGCGTCTTCGACATGCTGTACGACCGGTCCCAGGCCAATCTGCGCGCTCTGGTGGACGAAAGCGCCGCCAACCCCACAGCCAGCCCGGACGCCCAGCGCATCGGCACCCTGTACGGCGACTTCATGGACGAGGCGAAGGTCAATCAGCTGGGGGCCACGCCGCTTCAGGCCGATCTGAACGAGGTCCGCGCCGCCGATACCCGCGAGAAGCTGGCCGCCCTGATGGGCCGCACCCAGTCCGGGTTCGGGGGCAGTCTGTTCGCCATCCAGACCTTCGAGGACCTGAAGGACCCCAACAGGACTTCGGCCTATGTGGTCCAGGGCGGTCTGGGGATGCCCGACCGCGACTACTATCTGGAAGACAGTTTCGCGACCCAGAAGACGGCCTATCAGGCCTATGTCGCCAGGGCCCTCGAACTGGCCGGATGGGCCGATCCCGCCGGAAATGCGGAAAAGATCGTCGCCTTCGAGACCGCCATCGCCCATGAGCACTGGACCCAGGTCGAGAACCGCCAGATCGACAAGCTCTACAACCCCACGACCCTGGCAGACCTGGCCACCGCTGCCCCCGGCTTCGACTGGGCCGGCTGGGCCGAGGGCGCGGGTGTGTCGGACATCCCCGTCCTGATCGCGGCGAACAACACCGCCTTTCCCGGCATGGCGCGCATCTTCGCCGAGACCCCGATCGAGACGCTTCAGGCGTGGGAGGCCTTCCATGTCGTGGACCAGGCCTCGCCCTATCTGTCGCAGGCCTTCGTGGACAACCGGTTCGACTTCTATGGCAAGGTCCTGAGCGGTCAGCCCGAAGACCGGCCTCGCTGGAAGCGCGGCGTCACCCTGGTGGACGGATCGCTGGGGGAATCCCTCGGCCGCGAATATGTGTCCCGCCACTTCGCCGCCGAGTCCAAGGCGCAGATGGAAGCCCTGGTGGCCAACCTGATGATCGCGATGCGCGGCCGCATCGAGCGTGTCGACTGGATGAGCGACGCGACCAGGGAACAGGCCCTCTACAAGCTGGCCAATTTCGGCGTGAAGATCGGCTATCCGGAACAATGGCGGAGCTATGAGGGGTTGAACCTCGTCCCTGGCGATCTGTACGGCAATGTCGAGCGGACCTCCGCCTTCGAGTGGGCGTGGAACCTGGGCAAGCTGAAGCGCCCGGTCGATCCGCTGGAATGGGGCATGACGCCCCAGACGGTGAATGCCTATTACAACCCGCCCCGCAACGAGATTGTCTTCCCCGCCGCGATCCTCCAGGCACCGTTCTTCGACCCGCGCGCCGACCCGGCCATCAACTATGGCGGCATCGGCGCGGTGATCGGCCACGAGATCACCCACGGCTTCGACGATCAGGGCCGCAAGACCGACGGCGACGGCGTGCTGCGCGACTGGTGGACGGCAGAGGACGCCGCCAGGTTCGAGGAACGCGCCGCTGTTCTGGGGGCCCAGTACTCGGCGCTGAGCCCGGTCGAGGGGGCGAACGTCAACGGCGACCTGACCATGGGCGAGAACATCGCCGACATGGGCGGGCTGCTGCTGGCGCTGGACGCCTACCACCTGTCGCTGAACGGCCAGCCCGCTCCGGTGCTGAACGGCCTGACCGGCGACCAGCGCGTCTTCCTCGGCTGGGCCCAGGTCTGGCGCGAGAATGCCCGCGAGGAGGCTCTTCGCCAGCAGGTGACGGTGGACCCTCACTCGCCCGCCGCGTTCCGGGCCGGCGCGACCGTGCGCAACATCGACGCCTGGTACGAGGCCTTCGGCGTCAAGCCGGGCGACGAGCAGTATCTGGCCCCGGAGGCCCGCGCCCGCATCTGGTAGTCAGGGACGAACAAGGCCCCGGAGCGATCCGGGGCCCTTGTCGTCAGAGAACGCTCCCGCTTCGGGGAGCCTCGCGGCCGGAGCCCCGTGCGTCGCCTGCGGGCGGTTCCGGAAGGAAGTCCTCAGGGAGGTGTCAGCCTGCCGAAGGTTCGCCCCTCTCACCCGCGGCCTTGCCGGTCCGTTCAGCCAGCCAGGTGCCTGCGGCGAGGGCAATCACCACAGCCAGGGCCAGCCACAGGGCCAGGACGCCGATCCGCAGATAGCTCAAGGCCCCCAGGGCACCGCCGCCGGAGAGCGCCAGCCAGAGCGCCAGAAACGGCAGCCAGTCCCAGCGCGGTCCACCGTGCAGCGCCGTGGTGATCCTCTGACCCATCCGCACCAGGGTTCCGGTCATATAGGTCAGACCGACGCCCACATCGCCCTGCTTCTGGAACACCGCATTCTCGACACCCATGGCCAGCACCGCGGCGATCATGCCCCGGCCCGGATGACCCAGGGTGCCGAGCGTCGCGGCCACGAACAGCAGCAGCGCCTCGGCCACCAACACGGCAGAGCGTCGGCCCTCGCCGACCCGGCGCGCGACCGTGCCACCGATCACCACCCCGACCACGAACAGACAGATCAGGCCCGCCGCTGTCGTCGCCTCGGCCCATCGCCCGGTCGCCAGCCCCACGCCCAGCCGGGTCGAGTTGCCGCTCATGAAGGAAACGAAGAAGCCTCCCAGCGTCAGGAAGCCGACCGCATCGACAAAGCCCGCCAGAGCCGACAGCGTCGTCGCCAGCAGGACGCCCCTGTGCCCGTACTCCTTCATCTGGTCATCTGAACAGCGGCATGAGGCCGGACCCTGACACGAAAACGGCCGGGTCCGCCATGGACCCGGCCGTCGCCGCGACGATCTCTATAGAAGGGTTCAGCCGACGATCTGGTCGTCCGTGAAGAACTGGGCGATCTCGATGCCGGCGTTCTCGACCGAGTCCGAACCGTGGACCGAGTTCTCGCCGATCGACAGGGCGAACGACTTGCGGATCGTGCCGTCGGCGGCGTCCTTCGGGTTGGTGGCCCCCATGACTTCGCGGTACCGGGCGACGGCGTTGTCGGCTTCCAGCACCTGGACGACAACCGGCTCTGCCGTCATCTGGCCGACCAGTTCGCCATAGAAGGGGCGCTCGGCGTGGACTTCATAGAATTTTTTGGCCTGGGCCTCGGTCAGGTGCACGCGGCGCTGGGCGACGATGCGCAGTCCGGCGGCCTCGATCACGGCGTTGATCGCGCCCGTCAGGTTGCGGCGCGTGGCGTCGGGCTTGATGATCGAGAAGGTACGTTCGGTCATGGATAGACTTCTTGTTGGGAGATTGAAGGTCGCGGGCTTATAGACGCCGCCTCCCCGCCTTCCAAGCCTCGTAAGTTCTAATGCTCCAGATCACCAACCTGACGTTCAACGCCTGGGGTCGCCAGTTTCTGGACGACGCCTCGGTCAGCCTGCCGCCGGGATCCAAGGTCGGGCTGGTCGGCCGCAACGGCATCGGCAAGTCCACCCTGTTCAAGATCATCCTGGGCGAGCTGGCCGGCAATGGAGACGAGGTCTCCCTGCCCCGCACCGCCCGCATCGGATCGGTCGATCAGGAGCACCCGGCCACCCCCGTCAGCGTGATCGAGACGATCCTGGAGGCCGACACCGAACGCCACGACCTGCTGGCCCGCCTGGAAACCGCCGAGCCCGAGGAGATGGGCGAGATCTGGACCCGCCTGATCGAGATCGACGCCGACGGAGCCCCCAGCCGCGCCGCCGAAATCCTCGCCGGCCTCGGCTTCGATCACGAGAACCAGCAGCGGCCGATGTCGGAGTTCTCCGGCGGCTGGCGCATGCGCGTCGCCCTCGCCGCCGCCCTGTTCGCCCAGCCCGACATGCTCCTGCTGGACGAGCCGACCAACTATCTCGACCTCGAAGGCGCGCTATGGCTGGAGGCGCGGCTGAAGAAATATCCGGCGACCGCCCTGATCATCTCCCATGACCGCGAGATGCTGAACGAGGTCTGCACCCACATCCTCCATCTCGCGAACCGCAAGCTGGAGATCTACACCGGCAACTACGACCAGTTCGAACAGGCCCGCGCCGAGAAGGCCCGGCTGCAGCTGTCGGCCAAGGCCAAGCAGGACGCCGAGCGCGCCCACCTCCAGGCCTTCGTCGACCGCTTCAAGGCCAAGGCCTCCAAGGCCGCCCAGGCCCAGTCGCGCATGAAGCGGCTGGCCAAGATGCAGCCGGTCTCGACCACGATCGAGGAACGCGTCGCCCCCTTCACCCTGCCCTCGCCCCCCCGTCCGCTGGCCCCGCCCCTGATCCGGCTGGAGCGCGCCAGCGTGGGCTATGAGGCGGGTCGTTCCATCCTGAAGAACCTCAACCTGCGCATGGACCTGGACGACCGCATCGGCCTCTTGGGCGTCAACGGGGCCGGCAAGTCGACCTTCGCCAAGATGATCGCCGGGGCCCTGAACGTCTCGGACGGCGAGCTGCACCGCGACCGCAAGATGCGGGTCGGCTGGTTCCACCAGCATCAGATCGAGGCCATGGACCCGACCGATACACCGCTGGAGATCATCCGCCGCGCCATGCCGGACGCCCCCGAAAGCGCCCGCCGCTCGAAGCTCGCCCAGTTCGGCCTGAACTACGAAAAGCAGGAAACCACCGTCGCCAGCCTGTCCGGCGGCGAGCGCGCGCGCCTTCTGCTGAACATGGTCGCCATGGATGCGCCCCACGTCCTGATCCTCGACGAACCGACCAACCACCTGGACATCGACAGCCGCCGGGCCCTGCTGGACGCGCTCAACGATTACAACGGCGCCGTCATCCTGATCACCCACGACCGCTCGCTGATGGAGATGGTCGCCGACCGGCTGTGGCTGGCGGCCGACGGCACGGTGAAACCGTTCGACGGCGACATGGACGACTATGCGAAGTTCGTTCTCGACCGCGCCAAACGGGATGCCGTGAAGCCCAGTCAGGTCAAGAAGGAAGAAGCGGCCGTGGTCGCCGCCGCCCCGGCCGCCAAACCTCAGATCAAGAAGGGCGGCCCCTCCCCGTCCACACTGCGTCACGCAGTGAAGAAGGCCGAGGAACGCGTCGTCGCCCTGACCGCCGAGATCGCGCGCATCGATGACGACCTGGCCAATGCCGCCGTCTCCAACCCCAGGGCGCTGGAAGGCCTCACCCGCGCCCGCGCGAAGACCCAGTCGGATCTCGACGCCGCCGAGGCCGCCTGGATGTCGGCGGAGGAAACCCTGGCCGAGGTCACCGCATGAAACCGATCGCGTTTTCGAAAGAGGAAACCGCCGACCTCGTCCCGCGCCTTCAGGCCTTCCTGCGCGACGATCTGGATGTCGAGCTCGGCGCGCTTCAGGCCTCGATGCTGCTGGATTTTATCGCCCGTGACCTTGGCTACGCCATCTACAACCGCGGCCTCTACGACGCCCAGGCCCTGATCGCGGGCAAGGTCGAGGAGCTGGCCGACGCCGTCTTCGCCCTCGAACAGCGCCCGCCGGCCCGATAGCCAGCCGGTGTCGATATCGCTAGGCTGACGTCATGAACGCGACCCCGATCCCCGCGACCCTCCATTATGGCGACGGCGAGTTCGCCGTGCTGAAGCCGGGTCCCTTCGTCCTGTGCGCGGTGTCCGGCCGCACGATCCCGCTGGAGACGCTGCGGTACTGGTCCGCAGAACGACAGGAAGCCTATTACAGCCCGGCGGAGGCGCTGACCCGGCTGGTCGGCGAATGATCCCTCGCGCCGCAGCCTGATCCAGGGGGATTCGTCCTGGGCCGGACCAGGCCCCGCGTCATGAACGGCGAGACGCAGAGGCATCATCGGTGCGGTCGGCATGACCGGCCGGGCGACCGGGCCCCATCTGTGCTGGCGCACGAAAGGGCGTGACCGCAACGGTGATCCCTCCCTCCTGATCGGGCAGACGGGGCCTGAATCCCCTTGTCCATCGTCCCGAGGGGCAACCGACATGGACCTGGTCTCCGTTTGACGATAGGTGCTTGCATCTGTCCGCAGTCGTATAGTTCCTCCGCCCCGATCCCATGCCCGGTCTCCACGCCCTGCACATCCTGCTGGCCGACGATAACCAGCACATGCGCGCGATCACGTCAGCGATCCTGCAGTCCGCCGGCGTCCGCAACATCCGCGAGGTTGCGGACGGGACCATGGCTCTGGACGCGCTAAGGTCACGAGACATCGATCTGGCGATCGTGGACTTCAACATGGCCCCTATGGATGGGCTCGAATTCACCCGTCTGGTCCGCAACAGCCCCGACAGCGTCAATCCCCATCTGCCGATCATCATGATGACCGGCCACTCCGAACGGTCGCGCGTCCTTGAGGCGCGCGACGCCGGCGTGACCGAGTTCGTGGTCAAGCCGATCACGGGCAAGGCCATCTTCGACCGCATCGAGGCCGTCATCATGCGCCCGCGCGCCTTCGTGAAGACCGAAGACTATTTCGGCCCGGACCGCCGCCGGAAGAGCTCGGCGACCTACGAGGGTCCGTTGCGCCGCGAGAGCGATCATGCCCTCGATGACGCCGACCTGTCGGACTCCAGCGCGGCATAGACCCGGTCCGGCCACCGGCGGTGGACCCAGAACCAGTCGACCGGATGTTCGCGCACCCGGTCCTCGATGAAGGTCGTGATGGCCTGCACGCCCCGCTTGATGTCGGCCTGTCGGTCGCCCGTGGACGCGACCTCGATCGGTTCGTGGGCCGTCACCCGGAACCGGACGCCGGGCAGCCGCACGACCGACAGCGGCAGGATCACCGTGCCGAACCTCAGCGCCAGCCGTGTCGGTCCGGGCGCGGCGTTCACCGGGTGACCGAAGAAGCTCACCTCGGGTCCCTCCGAGAACTTCTGATCGTTCATCAGGGCGACGCTCTCGCCGCGTCCCATTCCGGCCAGCAACTCCCGCGCCCCGTCCCCGCCCTTGGGCGCGAACAGTTTCACACCATACCTCGCCCGCGCGGCCCGGATCTGGGCATCGACATAGGGGTTGTTCGCCGCGCGATAGGTGACCTGGACCGGCACCCCGCTGGCCACCAGAACGGCCGCCATCGTCTCGATGTTGGCCATGTGGCCGGCGACGAAGACGACCGGCTTGCCGCTCCGACGAATCGCCTCCAGCCGATCCGCCCCCACGATGTCGATCCGGCCGGAGGCCGGCGTCAGCTGATCCATCACGGCCGTCTCGGCAAAGGTGCGGCCTGTCTGTTCCCACTGATCGATGGCCAGCCGCGCCCGCTCCGCCACACTCATATCGGGAAAGGCGATGCGCAGGTTGCGCATGACGATCCGGTGAGTGCTGACGCGCGGTCCCAGGGTCCGCAGCAACCATCCGCCCAGGTTCGATGCCGCCTCCAGCCCGATCAGCCGCATCAGGCCGATGAAGCCGGCGAAGGCCACCGATTCCAGACGCCAGATCAGGTCCTGCCGCACTCCGGGCGCGCGATCGCCCCCAGGGCGATCCGAGCGCGCGCCGACCCTGTGACCCTCCTCACCAGGCAATGGTGATCCCGCCGTCCACGACCAGGGTCTGACCCGTCATATAGGACGACGCCGGCGACGACAGATAGACGGCCGCCCCCGCGATCTCGTCCGGCTGGCCGATGCGACGCAGCGGGGCGGGATCGGTCGCGACCTTCAGGATCTCGGGATTTTCCCACAGGTATCTGGCGAAGTCGGTCTGCACCAGGCCCGGCGCGATGCAGTTAACCCGCACGTTCGACGGCCCCCACTCCACCGCCAGATTCCGAACCATCTGCATGTCGGCGGCCTTGGAGATGTTATAGGCCCCGATCAGGACATTGCCGCGAAGGCCCCCGATCGACGAGACCACGGTGATGGCTCCGGACCGACGCTCCAGCATCTGCGGCGCGACCATCTGGATCAGCCAGTGGTTGGACACGACATTGTTCTGCAGGATCTTGTTGAACTGATCGTCCGAAATCCCCGCCATCGGCCCGGCATAGGGGTTGGACGCCGCATTGCAGACCAGGATGTCGATCTGGCCCCAGGCCGCATTGGTCTCGTCCACCAGCCGCTGCAGGTCTTCCTTCGAGGCGATGTTGGCCGGAATGGCGATGGCGCGGCCCTCGCCATGCTTCGCATTGATGGCGGCCGCGACCTCGTCGCACGGACCCGCCTTGCGCGAGGAGATCACCACCCTGGCCCCATGTTCGGCCAGCCGCTCGGCGATGGCCTTGCCAATGCCCTTGGACGAGCCGGTGATGATGGCGACCTTGCCGGTCAGATCGAACAATTCCATGCGTATCCCCTGATTTCGGCGCGGTTTCTTGAACCGCACCCTAGCCGTTTGGACCTGATACCCTGATACTCGACCGATTCCATCCGGGAAGACGGACAACCCCGTTCCCATGCGCGCACTGACCAACGCTTTTCTGTTCTTCGGCTACGTCTTTCTGGCGATGACGGTCGGTGCCTTCCTGTGGCGGGCGGGGCTGGGCGTCGGTGCGGGCGCGGCGGCGACGTTCGGCGTGCTGGGCCTGCTGGGTGCGGCCCATGCCATCTTCACCGGTATCACGGAACGCAAGGCCCTGCGCGCCGAGATCGGCATGGTGCGTGAGGCGCACCGGCTGCTGGCCGACGCCATGGAACAGACCCAGAGCGCGCTCGGCGACCTCGCCACCGCGATCGAGGCCGGGGCCCTGACCCGCACCGAGGAACTGACCGGCGAAGTCCGCATGCTGGAAGATCTGATCCAGCAGATGAGCATCTCCATCGACCAGCGCCTGAAGGTCGCGCCCATGGTCGCGCCCGACAGCGTCGAGGCCCGCCGCCATCAGCAGTCGAACATTCTGCTGAAAACCGTCCACGACGCGCTGACCGAAAACCGCGTCGACCTGTATCTGCAGCCGGTCGTCACCCTGCCCCAGCGCCGGACCGTCTTCTACGAAAGCTTCACCCGTCTGCGGGATTCGAGCGACCGGGTCATGATGCCGGCGGAGTATCTGTCGATCGCCGAGGGCGAGGGCCTGGTCCCCGCCATCGACAACCTGCTGCTGTTCCGCTGCGCCCAGATCGTGCGCCGTCTGGCGCGTCAGGACCGAAAGGTCGGCGTCTTCTGCAACGTCGCCCTGTCCTCCCTGGGCGACGAGACCTTCTTCCCGCAGTTCCTGGCCTTCCTGTCGGAGAACCGCGATCTGAAGGAGGCCCTGATCTTCGAACTGGGTCAGGCCACCTTCGACGCCCGCGGCGCGGTCGAGGCCCGCAACATGGCCAAGCTGGCCGATCTCGGCTTCCGCTTCTCGATCGACAAGGTCCAGACCCTGGATCTGGACTTCAACGACCTGCAGCGGTCGGATGTGCGCTTCGTCAAGGTCGCCGCCGACCTGCTGATCGAACAGCTGCTGGACCTCGACGGCGGCACGCCCATACCGAGCCTGCGCGACATCCAGGCCGCCGACTTCGCCCAGCTGACCCGCCGCTACGGCATCGAGGTCATCGCCGAGAAGTGCGAGAACGAGCGCCAGATCGTCGACATCCTCGAGCTCGACGTCGCCATGGGCCAGGGCCATCTGTTCGGTCAGCCCCGCGCCATCAAGGAAGACGTCCTCGCCGAGACCGACCCTCCGGCGGATTTCGTGCGCTCCACTCTGATCTCGGCGGAGAAGCGGCGGCGGTTCGCGTAGATCGGCTTCGTTCCCGGGCCGGGGACGTTTCGCCGCACGCGCGGAGCCATGGCAAGCGCCGCCACGAACGTGCAGTGTGTAGGTCGGAAGGGGGGCCGGTCGCCGACCTCACGATGACTGGAGGCACCATGACGTCGATCAGACACCTGGCCTGGGTTCCTGCCGTGCTGGCGATGCTCGGCGCGTGTTCTGCACCGGAGCCGACAGCCGCCCCTGCGGAGACGATCGCCGCTTCGTCCGCCACCGTTCGCCTGCGCGGCACCTTGCAGGCCCTGGCAGGCGATACGCTGACCGTCCGGACCTGGGACGACCGGACGGTTTCGGTCCCCGTCGCGGCGGACACCCGCTTTGTCTGGGTCGTGTCCTCCAGCCTCTCGACGCTCAAGGACGGCGATTTCATAGGCACCGCGACAACCGGCCCGAAGGAGGCCCTTCGCGCGGTCGAGCTTGTGATCTTTCCTGAATCCATGCGTGGAGCCGGCGAAGGCCACTATGCGTGGGACACTCCGGGTGTGGTCGCATCCCGCGGCGGCGGCCCCGTCGAGTCGAGTGCCATGACCAATGGCACCGTCGAAAGCCAGAGCATGATGACCAACGGCACGGTCTCAGGCAGCGAGGCTTCGTCCGCCGGCCGCATGCTGACCATCTCCTATGACGGCGGCACCGCCAACGTCACCATCCCCGAAGACGTGCCGATCGTGCGGTTCGAGCCGACGGACCGGGCGTCCCTGGCGGTTGGACAGAAGGTCTATGTCGTCATACCGGCGGGGGCCACCACGGTCGGGTTCCTGGCCATGGGCAAGGACGGCATCGTTCCGCCGATGTAGTCGGCCGCCAGCGCGGTTCGGTTCGGCACGACCGTGGGCCGGACTGTTTACTTCGTCTCCATCACCAGACAGGTCGAGGTCGCCGTCGCATAGAGCTTGCCGTCCAGACCCTTCAGCTCGGCTTGCGCGAACCCGGCCCGACGCCCCATCTGGACGATCCGCCCCTCGGCCTTCACCGGCACGCCCTCGGTCAGGGCGCGGTGGAAGACCGTCTTGATCTCCAGCGTCGTATAGGCCTGACCCGGCTTCAGCATCGAATGCACCGCGCAGGCGCAGGCCGAGTCCAGCAGCGTCGCCATCCAGCCGCCGTGCACCGTGCCGATGGGGTTGTAGACCGCCCGCGTCGGCGTCCCCTCGAACACCACCCGCCCCTCCTCGATCTCGGTCAGGGCATAGTCGAGCGTCCTCGCGATCGGCGCTGCGTTCTCCTCGCCCTGAAAGGCCAGACGCAACTGCTCGACGCCGGACAGGTGGGTGAGCGACAGGATGCTGGTCATGGCGAACGGTCCGCTGATGGGGTCCGTTCACAATAAGGACTGTCAGAAATGTGGCAAGCCAATCCTCCCCCCCTTGGGGGACGATGCGTTCCTAAAGCCCCGGCAGCTTGAACCCGCCACCGCGGCGCGGCGCGATCACGATCTGCGACTGCGTGCCGGTCAGGGCCTGCAGGCGGGCATTTTCGCTCGCCGCGTCGATGGTGACAGTGCCGCCGGCGGTCTCGCTCTGGGTCGGGGCCTGGGTCGAGGCATCGTCACGCCGCCAGAACAGGATCCGGTTGGCAAAGCTGGTTTCCTTGTGCGCCAGATCACCGAACTCGTCGTCGACGACATAGCGGGCCAGAGGATCGGCGCGGTCGGCACCGGCGGCGCTGACCAGTGCGGTCTCACCGGCCGAACGGGTCACGGCCTGGCGCTGACCCAGCAGGATCTGGCGCGCGGCGCTTTCGGGGGCCAGTTCCTGCGGCCGGGGCTGGCCGGGTGCCGGCGGGCGCAGGCCGTATTCCGGCGGCACCGTCAGGGGCGCGGAGGCCACGGTCAGAAACTCGTCCGGCACGACCTTGGTCAGGCCGATGGATTGGCGCACCGTCCCGCAGGCGGTCAGGGCGACGGCCGAGACGGCGATCAGGGACACAGTCGAAAGACGGGCGATTCTCATGGTTCGGTTCGGCTCCGGCGCGACGAACGCGCCCAGGTCACACAGTTGCAGGCACGAAAGAGCCGCTGATTACGCCTTTTCGTGGGCCACGCCAACGGTGGCCTTCCGTTCCGAGCGGATGCTGTCCAGAATCAACAGGCACACACCGATGGTGATGGCGCTGTCGGCGATGTTGAACACCCACGGGAACACGCCGGTCCCCGAAAAATCGATGAAATCGACGACATAGCCGAAGCGGATCCGGTCGATGGCATTGCCGACCGCCCCGCCGATCACCAGGCCGATCGCCGCGATCAAGGTTCGACGCTGCGCCTGCAGCGCCCACCAGGCCAGGCCACCCGCCACGATAAGCGAAAAGATCGACAGCGCCCACCGCGCGCCCCCCCCGCCGAACAGGCCGAAGCTGACACCGGTGTTGCGAACCATGGTGATCGAGAAAATCCCCGGCACGACCTCGGCGAACCTGTACCCATCGGGAATCAGGGCGGGGTCCGACACGTCGGCCGAACCCAGGACCCAGGCCTTGGTCAGCTGGTCCAGCACGATGACGACGAGTGCGAAGCCATAGGCGGCCCAGGCGATACGAGGTATTTTCATGCGCGTCCGGTTAGCAGGCGAACGCGCCGCCGCCAAACCCTCCCTTCACGCATTTGCCGCGAACCGCTAGTCAGCGCCCATGACCCTGCCCCACGCCCTGCCTGCCCTGTCCGCCGTCGCCGCCGACTATGACGTCCTGCTGTGCGATGTCTGGGGCGTGATCCACAACGGCCGTGAAAGCTGGCCGGAGGCCTGCGCGGCCCTGACCCGGTTCAACCAGCAGGGTGGTCATGTCGTCCTGATCTCCAACTCGCCACGACCGGCGTCCGACGTCATCGCCCAGCTGGATGCCCTTGGCGTGCCGCGCGACAGCTGGCAGGCCTTCGTCACCTCCGGCGACGCCACGCGCGTGGAGCTGGCGGCACGCGCCCCGGGCCCGGCCTGGATCATCGGACCGGAACGCGACGACACCCTGTACGAGGGCCTCGGGCTCGTGCGCGCGCAAGGGGCCGCCGACGCGGCCTTCCTGTCCGTCACCGGCATGATCGACGACGAAACGGAAACCCCCGAGGACTATCGCACCAGTCTGACGGAGGCCGTGGCGCGGGACCTGGAACTGATCTGCGCCAACCCCGACCGGATCGTCCAGCGGGGCGACAGGATCATCTACTGCGGCGGGTCGCTCGCCGATCTGTACGAATCGATCGGCGGTCGGGTGACCATGGCGGGCAAGCCCTATGGCCCGATCTATGCCCTGGCCCTGGCCGAGGCCGGGCGGCTGCTGGGTCGTCCCGTCGACCGGTCGCGCGTGCTGTGCATCGGCGACGGCGTGGTGACCGATGTGCTCGGGGCCAACCGTCAGGCGCTCGACTGCCTGTTCATCGCCCAGGGGATCCACGGCGACGCCGCTCGCGGCACCGACGACGCGCTCGACCCGGCCCGCGCGGCGGCCCTGCTGACGTCCGAAACGGCCTATGCCCGCTACGCCGCCCTGGACCTGAAATGGTAGTCCTCGCCAAACGCCGAAACGCCCGCTAACACCGCCCCATGAACACCGGACCCCACGCCTCGGGCGGCTATATCCTCGAAGAGCTGTCGCCCGGAATGGTCGCGATCAAGGACGTCACGGTGACCGAGGACCGCATCCAGCAGTTCGCCGAGGCGTCCGACGACTTCAACCCGGTCCACATGGACGAGGCCTTTGCCGCCAAGACCGCCTACCGGGGCCGCATCGCCCACGGCCTGCTCAGCGCCTCGTTCGGATCGGCCGTCGTCGGCACCATCCTGCCGGGGGCCGGGGCCATCTACCTCAGCCAGACCCTGGCGTTCCACAAGCCGGTCCGGATCGGCGACGTCGTCCGCGCCCGGATCACCGTCGCGGCCGTGGATCAGGAATCGGCCCGCGTGACCCTGCGCACCGAGGGCTATGTCGGCGAGGACTGCATCATGGAGGGTGAGGCCATCGTCCGCGTCCCCCGCCGTCGCCGGCCCGCCAGGGCCTGACCGGCGCTCTCGTGCCGACCCGGATCATCAACGGCTGGCGCGACCTGCTCCCGGCGCAACGCGGGGCCGCCGCCGCGCTGGGCGCCTTCGACGGCGTCCACCGGGGGCATCAGGCCGTCATCGCCTCGGCCCGCGACGCGGCGAAACGGCTGGATGCCCCCCTCGCCGTCGTCAGCTTCGAGCCGCACCCGCGCCGCTGGTTCCAGCCCGAGGCCGCGCCTTTCCGGCTCATGACGCCCGGCCAGATGGCCCGGGCGCTCGAACCCCTGGGGGTCGAAGGTCTCTATCTGTTGCCGTTCGACGCCGAGATGGCCGGCCTGTCGGATACCGGGTTCGCGCATCGGGTCCTCTGCGAAGGCCTGGGGCTTCGGCACGCTGCGATCGGTTTCGACTTCACCTATGGCAAGGGCCGCACCGGGTCCCCCGACTCCCTGACCCGGGCCGGAGCCGACCTCGGGTTCAGCGTCTCGGTCACCGACCGTATCGATGATGCCGGCGGCCTGAAACTGTCCTCGAGCGCCGTGCGGGAGGCCCTGCACGCCGGCGACATGGCCCGCGCCGCCGCCATCCTCGGCCGCCCCTTCGCCATCGAGGGCGAAGTCGTCCACGGCGACAAGCGCGGCCGCACCATCGGCGTCCCGACCGCCAACGTCCGCCTCGGCGACTATATGCGCCCGGCCTATGGCGTCTATGCCACCCGCACCCGCCTTCCGGACGGCCGCGTCATCGACGGCGTCGCCAACCTCGGCGTCCGGCCGATGTTCGAGATCGCCGAGCCCCTGCTGGAGGTCTGGCTGTTCGACTTCTCGGGCGACCTCTACGGCCAGACGGTCGAGACCGAACTGGTCGCCCTGCTGCGCGGCGAGATGAAGTTCGACGGGCTCGACGCTCTCAAGACCCAGATTGACGGCGATGCAAGGATGGCCAAAATCGTCCTGAACGGAGGAGACACAGCATGACGTTTGACCGGCCCGCCCTGCCTGTGATTTCCAGAATGATCCTGGCGGCCTTTCTCTGCACCTCCCTGTCCGGCTGCGTGACTGGCCTGGTGATGGCCGCCGCCTCCATGGACAGGGCTCAGCAGGAGCGCGAGGCGCAAAGGCACAGCCAGCCCGCCCCGGGCGAGTAGGCCCGGGCGACAGGGCCGGAGGCAACGGCGAGACCCAACGGCACTGATCAGACCTCAGGCCGCCGCCTCGGCCACCTTCATCAGTTCGTCGTGCACCGAAGTCTCGCCGTCGATGATGTCATCGACCTTCCAATTGATGCCTTCGCGCACCAGCTTCAGCTTGAGCGTCTTCGCCTCGCCCAGGTTGGTGAAGGCGACATTGGCCTCGGCCGCATTGGGGGCGGACTGGGCGACGGCGAGGGCAGTGATGGCGAAATCTCCCTGATCCTGGCACGCGCAAAACGGGTCATAGTCAAGCGTCGGCACATCTCCGTTCGCCGCGCGGAAGTCGGCCCCGATCAGGGCATTCATGATGCGCGAGAATATCGGGTCCTGTCCCGGCGCCGGCTGTTCGCCTTGCGGTCCGCCATTGACGTACTGGGCGTAGATCGTCCGCACAAAGACCTCGGGCCCCTCGCCCGCCGCGGCATAGATCTGATCGCGCGACACCGGCCCGGTCGGAGACGCCGCTCCTGCTTGCGAGGATGAGGCTGAGGCCGAAGCCGCGGCATCGCCGTCAGGTGCCTTGGCGTCCTCCCCCTGCGAACAGGCCGCAAGACCAATCGCGGCGACCGAAACCATCATCAAGCTACGCATTGTCATTCTCCGGTTAAGGCCTTGGGTGATCGACGGTTCACCGATCCTCTGCGGGCATTGCCTTGATCTCGGCGGTCGAGGCGATCAGCCCCTCGACCATGTTGGGCTCGCCCGCGAGTATATGCCCGGAACCCCAGGCGATGTCGTCGACCGTCCACTGGCCGTCCTCGCGGACCAGTTTCAGGGTCTGGCGCACAGTCTCCGGCGGCTCGCCGTTGACGAACACCACGGCGGCATCGGCGCTGTCGGATCCGGTCGAGGTGACGACCAGCGACGTCACCTGCAGCTTCAGCCAGTCCTGGCAGGCGCAGATCGGATTGAAACCGAGATAGCCCATGCCCTGGGCGGCTTCGAAATTCTCGTCCCACAGCGCCTTGGTCCGCTCGGACCAGACCGTGTCGGTCCGACCCGACTGAACGCCATAGTCGTCGGTATAACTCGCATAGAGGTCGCGCACGAAGGCTTCCGCCCCTTCGGCCTGGACGGACGTCGCTGCCGCCGCCGGGGCCGCGCCCTCGGTCGGCCTGGCCTCGCAGGCTGCAAGTGGCGCGCCGATCAGCACGGCGCAAAACATGCTCGTCAGTCTGATCCGCATAGACATTTCTCCTCCACGACCTCGCCGCATGAAAGTGACGTTACCGAAACCCCGCGCTTTTCCCAGCCCCCGCGCCCTGATAGGACCCTTCTATGGACGCGCGCCGGATCATTCCGATCGAGATTAGCCGCCCGGCGTAGCGCCGACGGGGCCTGACCGCCCCCGCGCCCGCCGGGATTGCCAGCCGACCTCACCCGACGCCCCCATCAGATTGCCCGAGACCAGACGCATGGCCGACGACGCCCCCCCTACCGAATCCGCCCCCGAATCCTCCACCGGCCGCGACTACCGCGAGACCGTCTTCCTGCCCGAGACGCCCTTCCCCATGCGCGGCGGCCTGCCCCAGAAGGAACCGCAAATTCTGGAACAGTGGGGCGACCTGTATTCCACCCTGCGCGCGCAGCGTCAGGCCGAAGGCGCGCCCCTCTATGTTCTCCACGACGGCCCGCCCTATGCCAATGGCGACATCCACATCGGCCATGCGCTGAACAAGACGCTGAAGGACTTCGTCGTCCGCTCGCGCTTTCTGCTGGGCTACGACGTCGACTATGTGCCCGGCTGGGACTGCCACGGCCTGCCGATCGAGTGGAAGATCGAGGAACGCTACCGCTCCCAGGGCAAGCGCAAGGACGAGGTCTCCAAGGCCGAATTCCGCGCCGCCTGTCGTGAATACGCGGCGGGCTGGATCGAGGTCCAGAAGGACCAGTTCAAACGCCTTGGCGTCACCGGCGACTGGGACAACCGCTACGCCACGATGGACTATTCGTCCGAGGCCGCCATCGTGAAGGAGTTCCACAAGTTCAAGAACTCCGGCCAGCTGTATCGCGGCTCCAAGCCGGTCATGTGGTCGCCGGTCGAGCGCACCGCCCTGGCCGACGCCGAGATCGAATACCACGACCACGTCTCGCCCACGATCTGGGTCAAATTCCCGGTCATCGCCGCGACCGACGACCACCCCGACGACCTGCTGGCCTTCCGCTACCAGACGCCCTCGATCGTCATCTGGACGACCACGCCCTGGACCATCCCGGCCAACCGCGCCATCAGCTTCGGCCCGGAGATCGCCTATGGCCTGTATGAGGTCCAGTCGATGGAGACCGGCCTGGAATTCGAGCCCTGGGCGAAACAGGGCGACCGGCTGATCCTGGCCGACAAGCTGGCCGAGGACGTTTTCAGGGCCGCGAAGATCGCCACCTGGACCCGTATGGACGACATCAACCCCTCCGGCCTGGTCTGCGCCCACCCGCTGGCGGAGCTGGACGACGGCTACCGCTTCAACGTGCCCCTGCTGGACGGCGACCACGTCACCGACGACGCGGGCACCGGCTTCGTCCACACCGCCCCCGGCCACGGCGCGGACGACTTCGACGTCTGGAAGGCCCACGGACATCATGAGGTGCCCGACACCGTCGACCCGGACGGGGCCTACTATCCGTCCGTTCCCCTGTTCGCCGGCCTGAAGGTGCTGGAGACCGAGGGCAAGAAGACCGGCAAGTTCGGCAGTGCCAACCCCGCCGTGATCGAAAAACTGATCGAGGCCGGCACCCTCCTGGCCCGCGGCCGCCTCGAACACAGCTACCCGCACAGCTGGCGCTCCAAGGCCCCGGTGATTTTCCGGAACACCCCCCAGTGGTTCATCCGCATGGACCAGTCGCTGGACCATGCCGACGGCGCGACCCTGCGCGAGACGGCCCTGACCGCCATCGACCAGACCGACTTCCACCCCGCCGCCGGCAAGAACCGCATCCGCAGCATGGTCGAGGGTCGCCCCGACTGGCTCATCAGCCGCCAGCGCGCCTGGGGCACGCCTCTGGCCATGTTCGTCGACAAACACACCGGCCAGCCCCTGCATGACCCCGAGGTCGACGCCCGCATCGTCGCCGCGATCGAACAAGGCGGCGCCGACGCTTGGTACACCCGTCCTGACTCGGACTTCCTCGGCCTGCACGACCCGGCCAGCTACGAGAAGATCGAGGACATCCTCGACGTCTGGTTCGACTCCGGCTGCACCCATGCCTTTACGCTTGAGACCCGCGACCCGGCCCACGGCTACACCGGCGACCGCCCGTCGCACTGGCCCGCCAACCTGTATCTCGAAGGCTCGGACCAGCATCGCGGCTGGTTCCAGTCCAACCTGCTGGAAGGCTCCGGCACCCGCGGCCGCGCCCCCTATGACGCCGTCCTGACCCACGGCTTCACCCAGGACGAGAACGGGGAGAAGATGTCCAAGTCGCGGGGCAATACGACCGACCCCGCCGTCGTCATCAAGGAGAGCGGGGCCGACATCCTGCGCCTGTGGGTCGCCCTGGTGGACTATGCCGAGGACCAGCGGATCGGGAAGCAGATCCTCCAGACCACGGTCGACGCCTATCGCAAGCTGCGCAACACCGTCCGCTATCTGCTGGGTGCCCTGGCCGATTTCGACGAGGCGGAGCGCGTCGCCTATGCCGACATGCCGCCCCTGGAACGGTTCATCCTGCACCGCCTGTGGGAGCTCGATCTGCAGGTGCGCGGGGCCTATGAGACCTACCGCTTCCAGGACGTCGTCCGCCCGGTGCTGGAGTTCTGCGCCGGCGACCTGTCGGCGCTCTATTTCGACATCCGCAAGGACAGCCTCTACTGCGACCGCCCCGACGCCATCCGCCGCCGCGCGGCGCGGACGGTGATGCAGGAGGTCTTCCTGCGCCTGACCGCCTGGCTCGCGCCGTTGACGCCGTTCACCATGGAGGAGGCCTGGACGACGCGCTATCCGGACGCAGGCACGAACTGCGCGCGGGTGATCCCGGAGACGCCTGCGGAATGGCGGAACGGCGAGGAGGCCCATCGGTGGATGCGGGTGAAAACCGTGATCGAGGCCGTCAACGATGCTCTCGAAGCCTCGCGCCGCGACAAGGTCATCGGCGGAGCCTTGGACGCCTGGCCGGTCGTATCAATCGCTCGCGAACTGGAGACGCTCTTCCTTGATCTGGACGCAGCCGAGATCTTCCGGACCAGCGGCGCAGACCTGACGGGATACACCGAGACCCCGTTGGTGGCGCATCCCGGCAAGGAAATCGTCGTTGAAGTCCGGCTTGCCGACCATCCCAAATGCGCCCGCTCCTGGCGTCGCGTCCCCGACGTCGGCTCCGACCCCGCCTACCCCGATCTCAGCGCCCGCGATGCCGACGCGGTGCGATGGTGGGACGCCAGGCATGCGTGACGTTCACCCTCTCCCATCGGGAGAGGGCTTGAGGCCCGCAGAGCGAAGCGATGCGTCTCGGCCGAAAGGGTGAGGGGTTAGGGTGCGAACCGGTGAGGGCAGAACCCCTCACCCTTTCGCGCAAGGACGACGGCTGCGCCGCCGTGCGCTCAAGCCCTCTCCCTCCGGGAGAGGGAAACCGTCACACCCGCCCGTATCGCAGCCGGCTCAGGAACTCGGTCGCCCGCCTGACCGGTGCATCGAAATCCATCCCCGCCTTCCATTTCTCGAAGGCCATCACGTTCTCGATCCGCGCCCGCACGAAGGCTTCCGCCGGTTCGCGGCCCTCGAACCAGCGCATCGTCAGGGCCGGAATCAATATCCCCGACAGAATCGTCCGCTTGGAATAGTGGTTCCAGTCGGTCGCCGTGTCGCCCGCCCAGCGCCACAGGTGGTCGGCGCTCTCCCAGGCCAGGCTCAGCCCCAGGTCGGCATGGGTCGGCAGGGCCAGGAAGCCGGCGCAGGTCTTCGTCGCCTCCAGATCGGCCGCGCCCGCCTCCATCCGCGCCGAGACGGCAGCGAAGATCTTCTCGCGGATCTTCATCGGGCCGGGCTCGCCCAGCGCCTCCAGCGCCCGGGCGTCGTGCCTGCGCGACAGCAGGGCGGCCAGATCGCGCGGGCCATTGGGCAGCAGCAGGTCCTGATCGCCCTGGGACAGGCCGTTTTCGGCGCAGGCCGCGCGGACCATACGGCCGCTCCAGCCCAGGGTCGGTGCCAGCCGGACGGCTGCGTCCAGCACGGCCTGTTCCATCCGGTCGCCCCAGTCGCCCGGGGCCTCATTCGAGAGAGGTGGCGTATCGGTCATGGCTCCACTCCAGCCTTGTCATCCCCGACGCGCGACAGCGCGTCGCCCCAGTCGCCCGGGACCTCGTTCGAGAGATGTGGCCTATCGATCATGACCTCACTCTACTCTTGTCATCCCCGACGCGCGACAGCGCGATCGGGGACGCGACGATCTGGACAGGGTGACAGGCTTGGTGTATCCGCACGCCTTCGCTCGCCGGGCTGTCGCCTGCGGGAACCGATTTTACTTGTCTGCCCGCCTCTCACAGGACGCGGCGGGCGGCCAAAGGAGAGTTCAACCTGGTACAGATTTTCGTTCGCGATAATAACGTCGATCAAGCCCTGAAAGCCCTCAAGAAGAAGATGCAGCGCGAAGGCAGCTTCCGGGAAATGAAGCGCCACGTGCACTACGAGAAGCCCTCGGAGAAGCGCGCCCGCCAGAAGGCCGAGGCCGTTCGTCGCGCCCGCAAACTGGCCCGCAAGCGCATGCAGCGCGAAGGCCTGCTGCCCCCTCCCAAGCCCCGCGTCCCGCGCCCGTAAGCCGGCGCAACGATCGAGATTTCAAAGGCCGCTCGAATGAGCGGCCTTTTTCGTATCCTTCTCCCTCCCCGTTCGGGGAGGGTGGTCGCAGCGCAGCGGAGACCGGGTGGGGGCGGCAAGGCGAAGTCCCCCGGACCTGCATCTGGATCACCGGCCCTTCCCACCCCGTCGATGCTCCGCATAGACGCCCCTCCCCCGCGGGGGAGGGAGATGACGCGACTACCGCTCCCCGCCGCTGATGGCCGAGGCGAAGCTCTTCCAGCTCAACTTGACGTCGGACAGGGCCCCGGCCCGGAACGCCCGCCCGGCCAGCCAGACCATCAGCAGCGCCACGGCGAACATGCCCGCCATGGTGCCGATCACCTCGATCAGGGGCGGCTCGGACGGCGCCCGCGCGCTCATCAGGAAGGGCGTGAAGAAGGGCACCCAGGACATGAAGCGGACGACCGGCGCATCGGGGTTCACCAGCGACATCTGGACGACCAGGATCGGGATCACCAGCACCATCATGATCGGCCCCATCAGGGTCTGGGCGTCGCGCGGCGTCTCGCAGAAGGCCCCGATGGCGGCGAACAGCACCGCGTACATCAGGTATCCGCCGACGATATAGGCCGCGAAATAGAACAGCAGCCCGTTCGCCATCAGCACCGATCCGACGTCGGCCGCCACGCTCGGGGCCGCCGAGATCAGGCCGAACGTGCCGATACCCCCCCAGACGACCAGCACGGTCAGCGTCAGCATCGCCACACCCAGCACCTTGCCCGTCAGGATTTCGGTGGCGGAGGCCGAAGACAGCAGGACCTCCAGGATCTTGTTCGACTTCTCCTCCATCACACTGTTCAGCAGGATCGACGCCCCCGTGATGATCAGCGACCACAGGATGAAACACATGGCCAGGCCGATGACGCCGGGCAGCCGGTCGCGCAGGGAGACCTCCCCTGCCCCCGCCGACCGTGGCGAGAACACGCCGATCTCGGGCCTGAAGCTGTCGGTCCCATCAACCACCGCGGCGTCGATGCCGGCCGCCGCCAGTACCGCCTTGCGATTCGCATCTTTCAGGGCGTCGCGCACGAAATCCTCGACCGTGTCGTCCGATGCCCGGGCGGCCCAGACGCGGGCCCCCGGTCCATCGGCTCCGCGAGTCAGGAAGACCACGGCGTCCAGACGCTCGGACTTTGGCGTCTCGTCGGTCAGATATCGCCGCACGATGGCGTCGCGCGCCACGCCCGGCGGTGCGCTCGCCAGATCGGATGGAACGGCCACGAACCTGAGTCGGGGCTGGCTGATCGACGCCAGGGCCTCCCGGGCCGCGCCCGGGGGTGCGCCGGCCGAGGCTGCGGCTTTCTCGGCGGCTTCACGCGCACGCTCGCTGCGTCGCTCCGTGTCGTCCGCAAGCGCCTGCCGCACCGCCTGTTCCAGACCCGAGGCGGCTTGCCCCTCCTCGATCAGCGCCACGGCCCGGACCGTATCCGCGCCCCGCAGGAGGACAGGCAGCCCCCCGCCAAGCACCGCAAACAGCGGCAGGGCCAGCAGCGACAGCCAGAACCCGACCGTGCGGGCATAGGCCAGATACTCCCGGCGGGCGATCAGCAGCACGCGGCTCATCGGACGGTCTCCAGGCTGGCGACAGGTCGCGCGACGCTCTGATCCTGATCGGGATGATCGCCGGTCAGGTCGATGAAGGCGTCATGCAGCGTCGGCTCCTTCAACTCGAACCGGCGGACGTCCAGACCGGTGACGAAGGCGGCTTTCAAGGCTTCCTGCCCATTGGCACCGGGGGCCAGCGCCGCCTTCAGCAGGCGCACGCCCCCCTGTTCGGACGTCACCTCGACGCCGGTGACGCCGGGCAGGCCCGCGACCGCCGCCTCGGCAATCTCGCCTTCCAGCTCCAGGAAACGGCGCGAGGTCGCCCTCGCCTCAGCCACCGTGCCGTCGAACGCCTTTCGGCCCCGGGCGACCAGGACGACCTGATCGCACAACCGCTCGGCGTGCTGCATGACATGGGTGGAGAACAGAACCGTCGCGCCATTGGCCGCCAGATCGCGGATCACCGCCTCCAGCCCCTGCTGGTTGACCGGATCCAGCCCGCTGAACGGCTCGTCCAGAATGACGAACTCCGGACGGTGCACGACCGAGGCGATCAGCTGGACCTTCTGGGCCATCCCCTTGGACAGCGCCTTCATCTTCTTGTTGCGCGACGCGCCAAGCCCCTGGGCCTCCAGCATTTCCCGGGCGCGTTTGCGGCCCTCCGAGTTCGGCAAGCCCTTCAGGGACCCGAAGAAGGCGATCGCGTCGACGGGGGTCATCTTCTTGTAGAGACCGCGCTCCTCCGGCAGGAAGCCGATCCGGTCGCGCACCTTGCGCCCGTCCGGCGCGCCGAGGATCGAGATCGATCCGCTCGTGGCCGACTGCAGGCCCAGGATCATGCGGAGGGTCGAGGTCTTGCCCGCGCCGTTGGGCCCAAGGAAGCCACAGATGGAGCCCTTCTGGACCTCAAAGCTCAGGTCGCGAACCGCCTGAAACTCGCCATAACGCTTGCTGACGCCATCCAGAACCAACGCCGCCATCTGCACCCCCGAGCCTGACCAGACCAAGGGGTAGCAAAGGCGCTTGCCACCTCAAACCGGATTCGACGTAAAGATCAGGGTGCGGGGGAACCGTGCGGCGGCATTTCCACGGCGACCTCGAACACCTGACCCATCACACGGGCCGGATTGACCTGGGCCCCGGCCCTGCGGACCTCGAAATGGAGATGGGGCCCCGTGGAATAGCCCGTGGAGCCGACAAGGCCGATCCGCTCGCGCGCGCCGATCCGGTCGCCCGATGCGACGTCGATCCGGCTCAGGTGGCCATAGAGCGTCGTCATGCCGTTGGGGTGGCGCATCTCGATGAAGTTGCCATACCCCGCCGGATCATGGCCGATGCGAATGACCTCACCCTCGGCTGCGGCAAAGACCGTGGTGCCGGTCGGGGCCGCGATATCGACTCCCTTGTGCATTCGGACACCCCGTTCGCCGCCCAGCCGCCGCATTCCGAAGCGGGAGTTGATGGCGAAGCCCGGCACGGGCTCGTCAAATGTCATCTCGCGCATGACCGGACCGGCGGGTGCCGCGACAGCCACCACAGGGACGGCTTCCGGGACCTCGACCGCCGTCAGGGACGGCACCGCCGCCGGTGCCATGGCCATGGCCAGGACGGCGACGCCCATCAGGGCGACCGTCTGGCCGGAGTGGGTCAACAGGGATCGGACGGCGGTCGGCAGCTGGCGCATAAATTCTTCGGCTCGGGCGGCGCTTGTCAAAAGCGGAGGGGCAGCGACCGGTCACAGCCCAAACAGGCGACCAATGCCGACGAGCCGTCTTTCTAAGACATCATGGGGCGACTTTGGGGCACTGGACGTGGCAGGACGCCGCACCTCGAACCTCGATCTAGCCCCGGCGATAGAGGGCGCAGACGAGGGTGAAAAGCCTGCGCGCCGTCTCGTGATCGATGGCGATCTTGCCGTCGAGCCGCGCCTTCAGCAGCTCGGCCCCTTCGTTGTGCAGACCGCGCCGCCCCATGTCGACGGCCTCGATCTGGCTGGCCGACGAGCCGCGCAGGGCTTCGTAATAGCTGTCGCAGATCATCAGATAATCCTTCAGCACGCTCTTCAGCGGCGTCAGGGACAGGGCATAGGTCCGGGCGAAATCGATACCGGCGATGTCGAACACCAGCCGGTTGTCCTGAAGCGACAGCTTCAGCCCATAGGGCCCCGCATCGGCCCCCTCCGGCGAAAAGACGTTCTTCTCCACCAGGTCGAAGATCGCCACCCGGCGCTCGTGTTCGATCTCGGCCGTCGCAGACGGCAGGGTCGCCTCGTCCAGATCGACGGAGGCCAGGCGCTGTTCGGTCATTCGGCGCTTCCGTCCAGATGGGTGGGCGTGACACTGGCCTGCCAGCGCTCGGACAGATCGGCGACCACCGCGTCCAGGCATTCGACATCGACCCTCAGATCGCCCCCGCCGGCGAACATCAGGATGACCTTGCCGCTCGGGGCCTCGCCCTCGATGAAATGGATGGCCAGCAACTCCAGCGGCGCGTCGGGCAGCCGTGGCAGGCCCCGGCTCTTCACCGCCTGGACGTCGCCGAACTGCATCGCCGCCCGCACCCGGGTGCCGCCGCATTCCCAGCAGAAGCGGCTGAGCTCGATCGTCAGACGACGCGCGCTCTTTTCCCAGACGATGTCGGCGGGGCGCAGGATGGAATCCTGCAGCGCGGCCGAAATGATGGCCAGATCCTGATCGTCCTCGGCCAGCAGGCGCAGCGGCGCATTGTTCCCGCCGGCGGCCCGGATGGCCTCACCCTCCTCGGCCGTCAGGGGTTCAGTGGTCATCACCCGGTCCTTCGACGGGCGGGCCCTTGACCCGCCGGATGTCGGCCCCGCACGCCCCGAGCTTTTCCTCGAGCCGCTCGAAACCGCGATCCAGATGATAGACGCGTCCGATGCTGGTTTCACCCTCGGCGACCAGGCCGGCGATGACCAGGCTGACCGAGGCCCGCAGATCGGTCGCCATCACGGGCGCGCCCTTCAGTCGCTCGACCCCGGTCACGCGGGCCTCGCCGGCGTGAACCGAAATCTCGGCCCCCAGCCGCATCAGCTCCGGCGCATGCATGAACCGGTTCTCGAAGATGTTCTCGTGGATGACGCTGACCCCCTCGGCTGTGGTCATCAGTGCCATGAACTGGGCCTGCAGATCGGTCGCGAAACCGGGATAGACCTCGGTCGCGACGTCGACGGCCCTCAGCCGGACAGCCGGATCCCGTTTGACGATGACGCCATCGCCGGTCGGGGTGATCTCAACCCCGGACTCGACCAGACGGTCCGTCAGGCTCTGGATCAGCCCGGCCCGCCCCCGGGTCAGACGCACCTCGCCCCCCGCCATGGCGGCGGCACAGACGTAGGACCCCATTTCGATCCGGTCGGGGATCACGGACCAGCTACCGCCGGTCAGCGACGTCACGCCCTCGATCACCAGGGTGTCGGTATCGATGCCCTCGATCCTGGCCCCCATCATGACGAGGCACCGGGCCAGATCGCCGATCTCGGGCTCGCGCGCGGCGCGTTTCAGGACGGTCGTCCCCTGCGCCAGGGTTGCGGCCATCAGCGTATGCTCGGTCGCCCCGACCGACACGAAGGGAAACTCGATCTCCGCCCCCCGGAGGCCGTCCGGCGCCACGGCCGACACATAACCCTCCTCCAGATGGATGGAGGCCCCGAGGCGGGTCAGGGCGTCGATGTGCAGATCGACCGGACGCGCCCCGATGGTGCAGCCGCCCGGCAGCGAAACCCGGGCGTGACCGGTCCGGGCCAGCAGCGGCCCGAGGACGTTGAAGCTGGCCCGCATCTGGCGCACCAGATCGTAGGGCGCAAAGGTCGAGGTGATCTCGCGCGCATCGAACAGGGTTTCCTGCCCGTCGTCGCCGTCCCGTTCGGTGACCGAGACGCCGAACTGCTGCAACAGGCGGCCAAGGAACTTCGTGTCGGCCAGGCGCGGCATATTGGTCAGCAGCAACGGCTGGTCGGTCAGGATCGACGCCGCCATCAGCTTGATGGCCGAGTTCTTGGCCCCGCTGACGGGAATCGAACCGTGGAGGGTGCTGCCCCCGTGAACCGTGATGCTGTCCATGTCGTCCTTGAGACCGCAAGGATCCAGCGTCCCGGCGAGCCGGCTATCTAGCCCGGCCCGGGCCTCTGACGAAAGAGCGGACGGTCGCTGTCGTGAAAAGTGTTCAGCTGTCCTTGCGGTCTGGCCGGGCCGTCTTCCGTCGCCGCAGATTATCGCGCAGGGCCTTGGCCAGCCGGTTGGCCCGCTCGCTCTTTGCGACCTGCTCCGGCGTTCTGGTGGAGGGAGAAGGATCGGGGCCCGCTGCGGCAGGCGTCGTATCGGACGGCTTGGTCATTGAAACAGTCAGCACCGGGAAAACTTGCCGGGCAAGCGGAAAGAGGGCTTCCCCCCTGCCCATCCAGTGGCTATACGGCCGCTTCCTCAGATTCCGCCGCCGTAGCTCAGTGGTAGAGCGCATCCTTGGTAAGGCTGAGGTCGTGGGTTCGATTCCCCCCGGCGGCACCATCTGAAGGTAAGCGTGGCGGGCTCTACGGAGTCCGCCCGCATCTCACTCCCCACTGGTTCAGACCTGAACAAGTGGCGAATTCTGCGATGGGCATCGTCAGGTCTGGCCAGTCCGCGTTATGTGCGCGGTCCCGGGCCTGACGGCGAGCGGCTACTACGCCTGGCGCAGTCGCTCCGAGAGCCAGCGGTCTGCGGCCGGTAGCTTGACAGCACCAACATCGGCCGTTGATATCCCTGTGCGATGACATAGCGATCCTGTTTTGGAGTCGGCAGAAGACAAGGGACCGCACACCTATGCGGACTGTGATCGCTAGTCTCACCCTTCTGATGGTGGCGGCGTGCAACCCGCCTGCCAAGCCTGCGGACAACAACACTGCAACGCCCAGTAAGCCGGTCTCGCTGATGTCCCAGCCCGGTAGCACCGCGTTTCCGGGAGAAGGCGGCGACGCCGCGGTCGCCTCGCCTCCGCGCACCAGACCGTCGACCAAAGACCAGCCTCCAATCATCGACGCGGGCGGACAGATCGCCAAGAGCGGCAAGGGCGGCGGCTGAACCTGACCTGCCTTCCCTGTGGTCCCGCGGTCAGAATGGGAGTCCGCAGGCTTCATAGCTGATCTTGGGCTCCGGTGGGAGCGGCCGGGCGGCGCAGCTATTCACGTCGCGCAGCCGACCGGCCGCGTGGTTCAGCCGCACGGTCTCCGGCGCGAGAAGCCCGGGCGGTCATCGCCCGGCGGCGGCCCATTCCAGCATGGCTCTCGACGTCATCTCCGTGCCGTTGTCGCTGACGATCAGCGCCGGCTTGCCGCGCCGTGCGATCGCGCATTCAGCTCGCGCGCCATGCGCCGGCCGCGGATCGAGGTGTCGACCACCACCGCCAAGGCCTCGCGCGTGAAGTCGTCCACGATGCGCATCCCGGTCGCCCGCTTGCGACCCCGCCGCCGGCGCATTGCCAGCTTCCTGTTCGCGCGGCACGCCCATGATCTGCGCCTCGGGGAACCTGCTCTTCATCATGTCCGTCTCCTTGAGGTTGACGGACTCTCACTCAAACCGGGGGATTAGGAAGGGGGCAGGTCAGCCGGCGGAAATCGCGCCGATGCCGACCTGTTCCCAGTCAACGGAGTCTGGATGAAAACTCGGAGGCAGGTGACACCATCTGAACGATCAGGGCCCCGTCGATATACCGGGCCTTTTTCATGATCGTGCGGGGTCAGGGCGTGCGGCGGTCCGATTGCGGGTCTCGTCGCTCGGTGTCGCTTCCCGCCACCCTCACCCGCTCTTCGAAAAAGGGGTCATAAGCCATCGGGCGATGCCCGTTGAAATCCGTGGGCCGGTAATCGCGGTATCCGAACCCGTCGTAGGCAAGACCGGCGTATCCGTAGCCGTAGCCGTACCCATAGCCGCCGTACCCGTTCCGGGTCTGGGAGAAGCTCAGGTCCAGACGACCACTCTCGCCGATGGGCAGGGACACGCCGACAGAGACTGCACGGAAGTCACCGGTCCCGACCGCGCCGCTCACGAAGCCGTGCATCTTGCGGTCATCCACAGGCTCTCGATCGGAGGCGAAGGGCGCGTCCGGAGCTGGACGGGCCGCGATCCAGCGGTCGATCTGCTCGGCCGTCGTCAGGGACTGGGTCGTCGGGGTGATCCGGGACGCATCCGGGCGGGCGTCCGTCGTCGGCGCGACTGCACCCACCACCACCGAATCGGCCCCTGGCGGTGCCGTGGACACCACGCCATCCGGATCCGACGCGATCGCGAGGCTGGTCAGAACGAGCAGGATCAGCATGCCATCAACTCCACGACACGCGTCATCCTAACCCGGAATGCGGCGGAACGGTGAAGATCATGCGATCCCGTCGCCGCGCCCCAGCGGATCGGGCAAGGGGCGGCCCTCTTCCACGAACTGAAGGGCGACCGAGTTGATACAGTACCGCAGGCCGGTGGGGGGTGGTCCGTCGGGAAAGACGTGTCCCTGATGGCTGCCGCACCGGGCGCAGGTCGTCTCGGTCCGCGTCATGCCGTACGACCGGTCGACGATGGCAGTGACGTGTGCCTCGTCCACCGGTTGGGTGAAGCTGGGCCAGCCGGTGCCGCTCTCGAACTTGGTCGTCGCCTTGAACAGCGGCAGGCCGCATTCGCGACAGCAGAAGACGCCGGGCCGTTTTTCACCCAGCAGAACGCCGCAGAACGGGGCCTCGGTGCCGTGGCTGAGGAGGACCCGCTTCTCCTCCGCGTTCAGATCGGCTTCCAGCGCCACGCGCTGGCTTTCGCTGGGCGGGGTCAGGTCAAAGCCGGCGGCGGACCGAAGGGGACGGGTGTCTGCGGTGTCTGTCATGGGTCCGAGATAGGCACGCCGGCATGGGCTTCCAACCCCATGCCCCTCGCCGGAATCGACGCCCCCTGCCCCCCGGGTTCGCTGGACTCCAGGTGTGCAACGAAGTGCAATTAAAGGTCTTTGAAATCAGAGCTTTGCACGCGATGGACCCGGTTTTTCGGAGTCCATCCGACTCGGACCTATGCCGGCTAGAAAAGGTCAGAAAAATCCTTTAGTGCCTTGATTTACCTGAATTTTCTATCCGCTCAGCGCGCGTCCACCCTCCCCGTGACGGGGAGGGTGGTGATCGCCTCAGCTTCCGAACAGGGTCGCGACCCAGGCCCGGACGGCCGCCTCGTCGGCCGGGTTGCCGACATAGGCCAGGCCCTGCGCCGGGGTGAACGGCGTGTTGTTTGGGCGCGCGCGGCTGGTCCAGGCCTTGTGACCATAGCTCAGATCGGAATAGTTCGACGGCAGGCGCGCGACGGTCGGCTCGATGAAGATGGTGTCGGTCGCCGTCGTCGAGCCCGCGATGCGGACGTTCGGCAGCTTGGACAGCAGGTCCAGCGTGTCCAGGCACCCACCCGAGCAACCGGCATCGACGAGGACGACGACAGGCCCCTGAACCGGATTGGCGGCCCCTGTATCGGCCACGGCGGCCCGGCCCTGCAGGGTGAAGGTCTGTTGTCCCGCAGCGATTGCGGCATCGAAGGCCGCGACGATCGCCTGGGTCTGTTCGATCACCGGCGTGGCTTCCTGCACGAAGCGCGGATCCGCCTGCATGCGCCCCAGGGTCTCGGCATACCAGGTCCGGTTGCCCGGCGTGGCGCGATAGGTGATGGCCCCGGCCGCGGGCTGGCGGCTGACGGTGAACTCGGGCGTCCAGATGCGGTTGGCCAGGCCATAGCCGCGCGCGGTCGAGGTATAGGCCGAAGCGCCGGACGCGGCACGCAGGTCCAGCACGAAGCCTTGCGGTCCCCGCAGGGCCGCAGCCTGTCCCTCGACCTGGGCGTTGAAGGCATCCCACCCCGCGCTATCGGCGAAGGAGTGCACATTGACCCACGGCCGCCCATTGACGGTTTCGATGCCCAGCGGCGTCGCCGTCGGCATGTAGACGGTCGCGCGGTAGGCCGCCTCCAGGTCCCCGGCCGCCAGCGGGACGGGACGGAGATCGGTCGCGCGAGGACGACCGCGATCGCCACGCTTGAACTCACAGGTCGACGGGACGCCTGCGGCAAACGGATTGTTCCGGTTCCACAGCAGATACGGCGCCGATGTCACGCGCCCGGCCTCCGTGTCCAGATTGCCTTCCCACTTGTCGAGCTTGCCACGCGCATATTCCTCGATCGGCACAAGGTTGCAGCTGACGACGATATCGCCCACCCGCGGCGCGTTGCGGACGCCGGCCTTGACGTAGGTGACCTCGTAGCGGCCGTTCCGCCAGCCGGTCGTGATCCCCGGCCAGGAGATGCCGAAGTACGGCCCCAGGCTTTCGTAGGATGGCGTGATGGCGATGTTGGAATCCCGGAAGCCGGCCGCATAGTACCGCATCAGATAGGCGTGGCTGTCACCGGAGTTCACCTGACCCAGACGGCCATTGGCATCCGCCAGGCCCGCCTCGATCCAGCCCCGGAAGCTGTCGCCTGCCGCGCCGGGAATGACGGCCGCCGGGTGGTTGTCGCGAAGGGCGTCGTGTGCCGCCTGCAGGTCGGTCCGGGCAAGGGCCCGGAAGTCCTGTGCAGATGCGGCACTGGCGCTCAAGGCGACGGCGGCCGCCGCAACGGCGGTCAGGAAACGGATCATGGGCGAACTCCAGGCCAGAAATCGTTGGTTCGGTGACGGGTTAAAGCCGATATGACGCGACCTTGCCAAGCCACTACGGCGAAGGCGTGACAGTTCGCGTCGCGGGCGAACGGCCGGGTGCCGACTAAAGACACGCGATCGCCTCCAGCACCTCGTCCACCGCCCCTTCGGTCGTCGCCCAGGAGCATACGAAACGAACCGAACCGTCGTCGAAGCGGTAACAGGCCCACCCCGCCGCGTTGAGGGCCGCATGGGCCGTCGCAGGCATGCGGACGAACACGGCATTGGCCTCGACCGGGTGCGCCAGGGTGAAGGCAGTGCGTGACGCAATACCGGCCGCCAGCCTCCGGGCCATCAGATTGGCGTGGGCGGCACCGTCCTCCCAGGCATGGCTCTCCAGCAGTCCAAGCAAGGGCGCGGCCAGGAACCGGCCCTTGGACGCCATCTGCCCGGCCTGCTTCAACCGATTGTCGATCCGGCGCGCCAGGGACTTGTCGAACATCACGATCGCCTCGGTGCACAGCCCCCCGGCCTTGGCGCCCCCGAACACCAGGACGTCGACGCCCAGCCGCGCGATCCGGGTCAGGTCGAACCCGGCCGCCGCCGCATTGGCCAACCGCGCGCCGTCCAGATGGACCCCGTAACCGCGCTCCTTCACCGGCTCGATCAGGTGCCGCAGTTCTTCCTCGGTATAGACGGTGCCGTATTCGGTGGATTGGGTCAGGCTGAGAACCGCCGGCGGTTGGCGGTGGCCGACCTCGGGCTCGTCGAGGGCGGCTTCAAGAGCGCGCGCGCTGATCTTGCCCGACAGGCCGGGCAGGCCGATCAGGCCGACACCCTGCCCGAAGAAGCCCGGTGCACCCGTCTCGTCGGTGCAGACGTGGGCGGCGTGATGGGCCAGAACCGCCTCGTGCGGATAGGCCAGCATCGACAGGGCGATGGCATTGGCGGCCGTACCCGAAAAGACAAAGCGAATCTCGGCATCCGCGTCCAGACGGCTTCGAATCTGGTCGGCGGCGCGCGCCGTGATGTCGTCGGCCCCGTAGGCCCGTGCGTAGTCCGCGTTGGCCTCGACCAGGCCGCGCAGCGCGGCCGGTGCCATCCCTGCCGTATTGTCGGAACCGAAATCGTAGCGCATCGCCAGTCAGGCCTCGTTCCGGTCGCAGTCGCGACCGCTGTCGAACCCGGCGCTGAGCGGATTCGAGCCCGCGCGCAAACCCTGCTGACCCTCGGCCGCTCCGGGGACCGGCGCTGGATCGGACAGACCCTTGTCCCGGGCGGGGATTGGAACCCGTCGGATGAGAAATCCGCCCCTCGACGGGGACCGCGTGGGGCCTCAAGCTGGTCGACCGCAGCGGAGTGCGTGCCTTTGAAGAAGTCCACCCTGACCGTCGGTGTCGATGTGCCCTGGGTCACCAGCTGGACCGCGGAACCGATCCAGGGCGTCCGGCCCTGTGCCTCTGTCGGCGGGCGTCTGGCCCTGACGCAGGTGGAGCATGCCGGCTACGGACGCCCGGAATACTCCAGGAACCACCTGCTCCGTCAGCGTCTGACGGTCTCCCGGATGCTGTGCCCCATGTGCGGGGAGCCGACCGGTCCCGACGACCGCGTGACACAGGTCGCGCGCCGCATCCCGGCCGGTCGCCTGCGGGCCTCGGGCCGAGGGGCCGACCTGCCGCCGCGCATCGCCGACGCGCAGGTCCTGATCGATGCGGGGGCGATCGCGCCGCTGCACCGCCGCTGCTCGGACCTGTCGCTTCAGCACTGCCCGCATCTGCGCGCCGAACCGAACATCGACGTCCAGCCCTTCCCGGCCCGATGGACCATCCTGCCCCTGATGATCGAGGCGACCGCTCCAGCTCCCGCCGGACACGCCCTGATGCCGGGCATGACCGCACCCGCATCGGTGGCCGTCGTCACCTTCCTGCAGCTTTGCGGCGTGTCCGACGACGTTGACCGCGCCTGGCGCACGCGGCGCAAGGCCGGCTAGCCCGCTTTCGCCAGACGCCCGCCACCGCCCTCGATGGCATCGAGCAGATCCATGACCTCTGCGATTGTCGCGGCCTCGCGCGCCGGCTTGTCCCAACGGATCCGCCCGATCCGGGGAAAGCGCATGGCGACGCCCGACTTGTGGCGGGGCGACCGGTTCAGACCTTCGAATGCGATCTCCAGCACCAGCCCGAAATCGTGCTCGGCCCGCACCGAGCGCACCGGCCCGAAGCGGTCGATCGTGTGGTCGCGCACGAACTTGTCCAGCTGCTTCAGTTCTTCGTCGGTAAACCCGAAATAGGCCTTGCCCACGGGGGTCAGCGCGCCCTCAGGCGTCCAGACGCCGAAGGTGAAGTCGGAATAGAAGCTGGAGCGTTTTCCGTGCCCGCGCTGGGCGTACATCAGGACGCAGTCGATCGCGTGCGGATCGCGCTTCCACTTGAACCAGGGCCCTTTGGGGCGCCCCGCGACATAGGGGCTGTCCCAGTGCTTCAGCATCAGACCCTCGGCCGCCGCCCCGACCGGCGGATCGGCGCGCAAGAGGCCCAATGCCTCCCAGCTGTCGTAATCGACGACGGCCGACAGATGCAGCCGGTCGCCGGTGTGCGCCGCCACCATGGCTTCCAGCCGCGCGCGTCGCTCTCGCAAGGGACGCGACCGCAGGTCCTCGCCATCCAGCGCCAGGGCGTCATAGGCAACGATGGCCGCAGGATAGGCCGCCATGGTCCTGGCATCGACCGTCTTCCGGTTCAGCCGCTGCTGCAGGTCCCCGAACGGCGCGACCTGCCCGTCGCGCCAGACGAGCAGTTCGCCGTCGATCGCGCCCTCAAAGCTGAGGCCCGCCGTGACGTCGCCGAAACTTCCTGAAATCTCGTCGCCGGTCCGGGAGTACAGCTTCATCACCCCCTGCTCCCGAACGGCCTGGACACGGATGCCATCCCATTTCCATTCGGCGGCGTAGTCGGAAGGGGAAAGCCTCGCAAAATCGACCACCTCGTCGATCGCGACCGCCAGCATGACCGGGCGAAACCGGCCAGGCGCATCGGGACTGGGTCGCTCCGCCCTCCCCTCCAGCCAGGCGAACAGGTCGGCATAGGGCGGCACCAGCCCGTGCCACACCTCCTCGATCTCGGACACATCGACGGGCTCCAGCGCGACGACCGCCTCATCGCCCGCAGGATCTGGAGCGTCCGACACCATGGCCGGCCGCACCATGGCCGTTGCCGTCTTCGCCAGTCGTGCCGACAGCCCGACCCGCAATGCCCCCGTCACCAGCTTCAGCAGCGCCCATCGTCCCTTTGGGGCCAGGGCGTCCAGCCACCCCTCGATCAGGCCTTGAACCTCGCCACGCCTGGCATAGGACAGGGCGTCCACGATCTCGCCCAACCCGGGCTCGCGGTTGGGGCGGTGTTCAGGATTGCCGGGCCAGATCAGGGCCACCGTTTCGGCCAGGTCGCCGACATAGTCGTAGGACCAGCGGAACAGCACCGGATCGACCCTTGCCTCGACCGCGCGGCGGATCATCGCCGGCTTGGCCGCGTCGAAACTGAGCTCCCCGGTCAGGGCTGCGAGCGCCCATCCCCGGTCGGGATCGGGCGTGACGCGCAGATAATCCCGCAGGAGCACCAGCTTGGCATTCCGTGATCCCGTCAGCGACAGGCGATCCAGCAGTTCGGCGAAGGCGCGCATGAAGCCTCATCTACGCACAGGCCCTTCCAAACGCGAAAACGCCCCGGAAGTCTCCCTTCGGGGTTCAGGCCTTGTGCTGTGTCTGAACGGTACGCGTCTGGCCCGGTTCAGGCGGCGACCGCCGCCTGAACGCTTTCCGCCCCGCCCTGTATGGCGGCTCGACCGCCCCTGACCTTCTGCATCAGCTGGGCCAGGGCTGCGAAATCGATCGGCTTGTTCAGATAGGCGTCGGCGCCGGCGCCCAGACCCGCCTCATGGTCCTCATGCCGGGCCGAGGCGGACAGAACGGCGATCGGTGTTTCAGCGTTCATGCCAGCGGACCGGATCAGGCGGGTCGCGCTGAGGCCATCCATGACGGGCATGTTCACATCCATGATGATCAGATCAAAGACCTGGCTTGCAGCGACGTCCACGGCGATCTGGCCGTCCTCCGCCGACACCGTCGTGTGTCCAGCCGAACCGAGCCAGGCTTCCAGAATCATGCGGTTGACCGGGTGATCCTCGACCACGAGGACCGACAGGCTGTCGCCCTCGCCCACCTCGGCGTCGATGGCCTCGGCCTCCTGCATGGGTTGCCATTCCACGACGTCGGCCTCGACCGACAGGACGAAGGTGGATCCCTGGCCGAGGGTCGACTCGACACGAATGTCCCCGCCCATGATGTTGGCCATCCGTCGGGCGATCGTCAGGCCCAGCCCGGTTCCCCCGAAACGCCGGGTGGAGGACGCATCCACCTGGGTGAAGGGCTGGAACAGGCGCTGCAGGTCCTCGGGCGCAATTCCGGTGCCGCTGTCGGTGACGGAGAAGTCGAAGGCGACGCGCCTGTCGGCGATCCTGCGGGCCACGACGTGATAGTGGATCGTGCCCGCCTCGGTGAACTTCACGGCGTTCGACAGGAGGTTCTGGATCACCTGACAGACCCGCAACGGGTCGCCCTTCACGACAGACGGCACCTCGCCATCAAAGGTGGAAATGAACTGCAGGCCCTTCGCTTCCGCCTGGGCTTCGAATGGTCCGGTCACACGCCGGTGCAGGTCCTCGATCGACACGTCGACAACCTCGAAGGTCATCTTTCCCGCCTCGATCTTGGTCATGTCGAGAATGTCATTCAGCAGGTGCAGCAGGTTGTCGCCGGAGTTGCGGATGATCGACAGATACTCGCGCTGCGTCGGCTCAAGCCGGGTCGAAGACAGCACCTGTGCCGCCCCGAGCACGCCGTTCATCGGTGTGCGCAACTCATGCGAGATGACGCCCAGGAAGTTGGACTTGGCCTGGTTGGCGGCATCGGCCTTGTCGCGCGCGCTCTGAAGCTCCTCGATCAGATGGGCCTGATGTTCCTGGAACGCCTTGATCCGCTCGTCGCGCAGCATCGTCATGGTGACCAGAACAGACAGGCCTGCGGCCGTGAACGGCATGATGCTGAGGAACGGGACAAACTGCGGGTCACCCCAGAGACTGCAAAGAATGATCACCGCGACCACCGAATAGGGCGACGAGATCACGATGGCCTGCTTGGGCGAACTCCGCAGTTGCGAGAACACCAGCACATAGCCGCTGATCAACAGCGCCACGGCCAGGGCTTGACCAAAGCTCGTGTCCGAAAACCAGGCCAGCAGGGGCGCCGAGGCCCAGGCTGCGGTGGTGACGGTCGCCACGGCCGGAAACATCAGACCCCATCCGGCATCGACCCGGCCCGCCATGCGGCGCTCGAAGGCCCCCCGGACAGAACCCGCCGCCACCGTCACTGCAAACCATATGATGGCAGGGACCGCACCGACGGTGCCAAACAGGCCGACCGCCCAACTGGCGATGATGAGATAGCGCAGATACTGGGTTTGCAGGATCGCTGTCAGCGCCTGGGCGGCTTCACTGGCACCGGTGCGTGCGCCCTCGAGGCTTTTGCCAATGTCCTCGGAGCCAACCATGCGCTTCCCGATATCCCGTGAGCAGTCTCGCGATTGACACTAGGGCGAACGTTCTAAGACGAGGTGAACGCAGGTTTATCGTTCAACCTCCGGCTTCATCAGGCGTGAGGGCGCGGATCGAAAGCGCGTGCACGGGACCGGCCATTTCCTGGGCCAGCAGGCCGTTGACCATGCGCTGGCGTTGCACCCGACCCAGCCCGGCAAAGGCAGTGGAGACGACGGTCAGGTTGAAATGGCTTTCGCCGCCGGGCCTCGCGTCCATACCCCCCTCATGATGATGGCCGGCGTGTCGCGCGCTGTCGTCCTCGATCTCAAGGCGTGTCGGTGCGAGCGCGTCCGTCAGTTTTCTGCGGATAATCCTCGCGATCGGGCCTTCAGACATATTCGGTTCCTTGTTGGTGACCAATTCGACCCTACACTGTGACCGATGCCAGCGTCATTCGACTACAAGCCCCGCTTCAAGGACATGCGGATCAAACCGCCCAAGGCCGGTGAGGCCGAGGCGGAAGCCGATGTCCTGCGTCTGAAGCCCGGCGAGAAGCCCTGCAACTGGCCCGACTGCACCAGGGCCGCGACGGCGCGTGCGCCAAAATCGCGCGAGCGGCTGAACGACTTCTACGATTTCTGCCAGCCGCACGCGGGCGAGTACAACAAGAGCTGGAATTTCTACGCCGGTATGAACGAGGCCCAGATCCGCGCGGCCAAGGAAAACGAGGCCATGACGGGCGGTCGCCCGACCTGGGAGATGAAGGCCGGCAAGAACTCCAGAGAGGCCGCCGCCTTCGCTGCGAGGATGGGTACGGCCAACTCCACGGGCGCCGGCTCCTGGCGCGACAGCTATGGCCTGTTTGGCAGGAAGGGCGATCAGGCGGCCCAGCACCCGACCGAGGACCGCCGGGTCGGCAAGATCGAACGCGGAGCCTTCGCGGACCTCGACCTGGAACCCGGGTCGTCGAAGGACAAGATCAAGACCGCCTATCACAACCTGCTGAAGCGTTGTCACCCCGATCACAACCAGGGCGACCGCGGGGCCGAGGCCAAGCTGGTGCGGGTCATCAAGGCCTACAAGATCCTCAAGAAGGCCGGCATCGCCTAGAGCATGATCGTTTGAGGTGGACCCACGTCGTGGGTCCAGCCGAAAGCGTGAATCATGCTCTCGCTCATATCCGGAGCCTGATTCACGGCATCGACGGAATCGCGAAGCGATTCCACCTCGGCCGATCAGGCTCTAGCGCTCGTCGCGTGGCCCCCTATCTGCACAGCTCCCCCTGTCGAAACGGAGCCTTCTGATGGACGTCCTCTACAAAGCCCACGCCACCGCTTCCGGTGGCGGCCGCAATGGTCGCTCGCATACCGACGACGGCAAGATCGACGTCGCCCTGTCTGTCCCGAAGGCGATGGGCGGCGACGACGGCCCCGGCACCAACCCCGAGCAGCTTTTCGCGACCGGCTACGCCGCCTGTTACATGGGAGCCCTGCGTCTGGTCAGCGGTCATGCGGGCACGCCGGTCGGCCCGGACACCAGGGTCCATGCCGGCATCGGATTCGGCAAGAACGACCATGGCGAAGGCTATAACATCTCGGTTGATCTGAAGGTCACCGATCACGGCCTCGACAAGGCGGTCATCGACGACCTGATCCAGAAGGCGCATCAGGTCTGCCCCTATTCCAACGCAACCCGCGGCAACGTCGACGTCGCCCTCAGCGCGGAATAACCACAGCAGAGAGACCGCGCGCGTGTTGAGCCGCGCGCGCGGCCCCTCTACACGGGGCCTATGGCCCTTTCCGACTCTCCGCCCGACGCGACCCCCGATCCCCTGCTGACCTTCGAGCCCCACCGGCAGGTGAGCGTGCGCGAGGCCTTCGGCATCGATGCCGACATGACCGTGCCGATGTTCGACACCGTCGACGGCCATGTCCCGGAGACGGACCCCGCCTATCGCTTCGATCCCCAGACGACCCTGGCCATCTGCGCCGGCTTCGCTCACGACCGCCGGGTGATGGTCCAGGGCTATCACGGCACCGGCAAGTCGACCCACATCGAACAGGTCGCCGCCCGCCTGAACTGGCCCCTGGTCCGCGTGAACCTCGACAGCCACGTCAGCCGCATCGATCTGGTCGGCAAGGACGCCATCGTCCTGAAGGACGGCAAGCAGATCACCGAGTTCCGCGAAGGCATGCTGCCCTGGGCCATCCAGCGCCCGATTGCCCTGGTGTTCGACGAATACGACGCCGGCCGCCCCGACGTGATGTTCGTCATCCAGCGCGTGCTGGAGGCGCAGGGTCGCCTGACCTTGCTGGACCAGAACCGCGTCATCCGCCCCAACAAGTGGTTCCGCCTGTTCGCCACCACCAACACCATCGGTCTGGGTGACACCAGTGGCCTGTATCACGGCACCCAGCAGATCAATCAGGGCCAGATGGACCGCTGGAACATCGTCACCACCCTGAACTACCTCGACCACGACGTGGAGGCCGAGATCGTCGCCGCCAAGGCCCCCGAATGGGCCACCGCCGACGGCAGGCGGGCTATCGCCGCCATGGTCCGCGTCGCCGACATGACGCGGAACGCCTTCATGAACGGCGACATCTCCACCGTCATGTCCCCCCGCACCGTCATCACCTGGGCCCAGAACGCCACCATCTTCGGCGGCGACGTCGGCCTCGCCTTCCGCCTGACCTTCCTCAACAAGTGCGACGAACTGGAACGGCCGACCATCGCGGAGTTCTACCAGCGCGCGTTCGGCGAGGACCTCCCCGAGGCGGCGACGCGGGTGAAGGTGGGTTAGGCCCTACCGCTTCCGGAACCGCACCGCCTCCGCGGCCAGTCCGGCTCCCCAGGCATCCCGCTCCTCCTTCGGTTCCGGCACGAACGGCGCGTCGGGCAGTGATCCGGCGGCGCCGCGCATGGCCAGGGCCAGGGGTTCGGCGAAGACCGCCAGCATCCGCAGCGGCTTCCTCTTCGCGTCGGTGACGTCCCAGCCCTCGGCCGCGAAGGCCTCGACCTGATCCAGCGGCGACAAACGTTCGATGCCGTCCCAGTCGTCTGGGCGGACGGCGTCCTCGGCCGCCCCGGCGGTCAGGCCGAACACCGCCGTCAGGACCTGATCCACCTCGGGGAACTCGTCGCGGCGCGCCGGGTCGGCGTGGCCGGGCTTCATCAGGGCCATGGCCTCGAGGTCGGCGACACCGGGCAGGTCGATCAGGCGGCGAAGGGAGGTCTGGGTCATGCGCTGGATCTAGCCCGCCTCGACCCTTGCGCCAAGCAAGGGCCCGGCGATCAGCGCCGCAGGGTCGGGCCCGTCAGGGCCGAATTCGGGCGTAGAACTGCTGGATCAGGTCCAGCCTCTCGCCGTGCGGCACGGCTCTGGCGACCGGTCCGTCGTTGGTGAACTCCAGCAACCGGTCGCCGGCGACGCCTGGCCAGTCGACCCTGCCCGGTCCGTTGGGATCCGATCGCGCGGCAAATCCGGTCCAGTAGTCCGCCATGGCCGTGGCCGCGCGCGCGTCACGCTCTCCCAGCGGCCGACCGACGGTGTCGAGGTTATCGAACACATAGGGCCGCTCGGACGCATGCGTCGCCCCCCCGCTGGGTTCGGGATTGGACTCGGGCACGACGTCGAAACGGTACAGCCACGCGGGATGTCCCGCACCGGCATGCAGGCGCGCCAGATGACGGGCCGGTTCGTTGAAGATGAGGTCGCTGACGACCGAGGTGTCATAGCCGCCCTGCCCGCCATAGGCCGCGACCAGGGCGCTGTATTCCTCGTCGGTCATGAGATCGTCCGCACGTCCATAGGCACCCGCGTCGGACGGGCGGATCCACCAGAACTCCGCACTGTTGGTGCCGAGAATCATGGGCACAGGGGCCTGTCGTCCGCCCGCGAAGGCCTCGACGACATCCTCGGACACGACACGCCCGTCGACGATCAGATTGTCGGTGTACAAGGCGGGGGTCGGCGACAGCAGGCTTTCGGCCGGTAGGGCGCGCAGCTCATCGGCTGTGGCCCCGGCCAGTTGCACGGATCGGGCAAAGGCGACGCCGAGGCTCTGCGCCGACGGGTGTCCGGGGCGATCCTCGTCCAGCAGCGCCGATCTCTGGCGCCCAAGGCCGGACTGTACGATCGCCTTGTGGAACAGACCCCGGGCCGCGGGCGCGACCATCAGCTGCGTCACCGCGACCCCGCCCGCTGACTCGCCAAAGATCGTCACATTGCCGGGGTCACCGCCGAACCGGGCGATATTGTCGCGCACCCACTCCAGGGCGGCGATCTGGTCCATGACGCCATAGTTTCCCGCGGGTTCGTCGGGCCGACGCTCGGCGGCCAGAGCGGGATGATCGAAAAAGCCGAGCCGTCCCAGCCGATAGTTGATCGTCACCACCACCACGCCCCGGCGCGCCAGGTTCGTGCCGCTGTAGAGCGCCGCCGTGCCCGACCCGTTGTTGTACCCACCGCCGTGGATCCAGACCATGACCGGCAGGGGTGCCGTCATGCCCTGTGGCGTCCAGACGTTCAGCGTCAGGCAGTCCTCGCTCATGGGCAGCGGCCCGACGCCCGGATCGCCGTTGGCAGGCGGCTGGATACAGATGGGGCCTGGCCGGGTCGCGTCCCGGATGTCGGACCATGGCGCGGGCTTCTCCGGCGGACGCCAGCGAAGCGGACCCACGGGCGGCGCCGCATAGGGCAGGTTCTGGAAAGAGATAACGCCCGTTTCCGCACGGCCCTGGGCGCGACCCTGGGCGACGACGATCTCGGGGTCGGAGAGATTTGCCGGACCGGTGGTCATGAGGGCCGCCATCAGGCTTTCAAGGATCATGAGGTGATCCTAGCAAGGTTGGGCGCGCCGACAATCCGGCGATGGTTGCGGGTGCCGCGATGCCGGGGTCCACGACGATGTGGCAACCCCGGGCTTGTCACGCTAGACACGGGCCGGATCTGTCGCGGACTGGTCTTCCGCTGATCGAGGTAGCTTGATGTCTGATGCCGTGCGCGGTCGCCGCATTCTGGTGGTCGAGGACGAGGCGCTGGTCGCCATGCTGCTGGAGACGATGCTGGAAGACATGGGATTCGCCCCGGTCGGGCCCGTCGACGACATCGACACCGCCCTCGAGGTCCTGCGGAACGACAACCGTCTGGACGGTGCCCTTCTGGATGTGAATGTCGCCGGTCGTGAGGTTTTCCCGGTCGCCGAGGCCTTGAAAGCGATGGGCGTCCCGTTCGTCTTCTCCACCGGCTATGGCGAGGGTGGCCTGCCGGAAGACTGGCGTGGACATCCGACCATCCAGAAACCCTTCACCGAAGATGCCGTGCGCGACGCCCTGTTCCAGGCCCTGGGTATCGCCGCCGTTTGAAGTCCTTCAGGATTTCGCGCGCCGCATTGTGGCCCGGTGCCCCCGTCACCCCGCCGCCCGGATGGGCTCCGGAGCCGCACAGATACAATCCCGGCACCGGCATGCGGTGATCGGCATGGCCGAGGACCGGGCGGGCGCTGAACAGCTGGTCCAGCGTCAGCCGTCCGTGGAAGATGTCTCCGCCCACCAGACCGAAGCGCCGTTCCAGGTCCAGAGGCGTCAGGGCCATCCGCCCCAGGACCGAGGCCTTGAATCCCGGGGCCCATTCGTCGACCGTATCGATCATCAGGTCGGCGACGGTTTCGCGGTGATCGTCCCACGACCGACCGTCGGAAAGCTGCGGAGCCACGTGCTGGCAGAACAGGCTGGCGACGTGCGACCCTCGCGGTGCCAGGGTGGCGTCCAGCGTCGAGGGGATCAGCATCTCGATGATCGGTCGGGCCGACCAGCCGTCCAGCCGGGCCTGGGCATGCGCCCGGTCCATATAGTCGAGGCCGGGTGCCAGGATGATCCCGGCCGTGTGGTGATCGCCGGGCTCGGGACGAGCGGAAAATCGTGGCAGCTCTGACAGCGCGACATTCATCCGGAACGTGCCCGAGCCGGAACGGTAGCCCGCCATCCGGTCCCGAAAATCGGCCGGCACGATCGCCGGATCGACCAGGCGATCGAACAGCAGACGCGGATGCAGGTTCGACACGACCGCGCGCGCCCTTACGATCTGTCCGCCCTCGGTCACCGCGCCGACTGCCCTGCCATGCACCGTCAGCACCTTCGCCACCGGGGCGTCGAGCCGGATGTCGACCCCCTGTTCGATACAGGCCGCGGCCATGGCCTGGGTGATGGCCCCCATGCCTCCGATCGCATGACCCCACGCGCCCTTTACCCCGTTCACCTCACCGAAAACGTGATGCAGCAGCACATAGGCCGAGCCGGGCGTATAGGGGCTGGCATAGTGTCCGACCACGCTGTCGAACCCGAACAGGGCCTTGACCGGATCGCTCTCGAACCAGCCGTCCAGCCAGTCACCCGCCGATTTGGTGAACAGGTCGAGGACGTCTCGTCTGGCCGTAACGTCCAGCCCCCCCAGCCGACGCGCCACACGGCCCGCCTTCATCATTTCGGGCAGAGCCTCCCGCCAGCCGCCGTCCGGCAGGTTCGGTGGCGTCTCCAGAACCAGCGCGCGCAGCACCTCGGCCACCCGCTCCAGCCGCGCCTCATAGGCCGGCAAACGCTCCGCATCCCGGTTGGAGAACTTTGCCACCTCGGCCTGGGTCCGGCCTGGCCCCGCCGCCAGATGCCGCCCGTCTTCCAGGGGCAGGAAGTTCGACATCCGCCGGTCGACGATGTGCAGACCATGACGCGCCAGATCCATGTCGGCGGCGATCTGGGGATTCAGCAGACTGACGGTGTAGCTCGCCGTCGAGTTACGAAATCCGGGATGGAATTCCTCGGTCACCGCAGCGCCGCCGACCATGCTCCGGCGCTCCAGCACCGTGACCTTCAACCCGGCCCGGGCCAGATAGAAGGCGCAGACCAGACCGTTGTGCCCACCGCCCAGGATGACGACATCGACGTCGCGTTCGCTCATATCGGCCTCCGCATCAAGGACATCATGGACGATTCCGGCACAGGTGGCTTCCAGCCACGCGTGCGTTCGTCGCGCGGCAGAACGGGTCAGCTCTGGATCAGCTCGGCCTTGCGCAACGCCTGGAGATCAGCCGACCCGGTGCAGAAGCACGCGGTCCGCATCTGCCGGATGATGATCTGAAAGTGGTCGATCACGGCCTCGGTCGAAACCGTCGCAGCCTGCAGGACGCCCGCCGCCTGGCCGACGAGGTCGGCACCGAGCCGGATCGCCTTGGCCGCATCGACACCATCGCGGATGCCGCCCGAGCCGATGATGAACCCTGCGGGGCACGCCTGGCGCGCCGCCTGAATCGCCTGGACCGTCGGAATGCCCCAGTCGGCGAAGGCCAGGGCGTGGGTCTTGTCAGAGGGATCGTTGGCCCGCTCTCCCTCGATCAAGCCCCAATTCGCTCCCCCCGCGCCGGCGATATCGATCGCCGAAACGCCCATCGCAAACAGCCGCCGTGCGGTCGCAGCGGAGAGACCGGCCCCCGTCTCCTTGACCACGACCGGTGCGTCCAGTCGGAGGATCAGCGCCTCAAGGGCCGCGCCGACACCCGACCAATCGCGATCGCCCTCGGGCTGGCAGGCCTCCTGAAGCGGATTCAGGTGCACGATCAGGGCATCGGCCCCGATCATGTCGATGATGCGCCGGGCCTCGTCGAGGCCAAAGCCGCGCGTCAGCTGTGCCGCACCGATATTGGCCAGAATCGGTGTGTCCGGGGCCCGATCCCGCAGCGACTGGTTCAGCCCCGACCCGCCGCCATCCTCAAGGGCCGCGCGCTGCGACCCGACCGCCAGAGCGATGCCCAGGGCCTGCGCCGCCTCGGCCAGATGCGCATTGATCGCCTCTGCCCGGGACGGTCCCCCGGTCATCGAGCTGATCAGCAAGGGGGCGCGCAGCCGGTGCCCCAGGAAGTCGACACCAAGGTCGATCCTGGCGTGGTCCAGATCCGGCAGCGCTTCGTGCACGAAACGAACCGCATCGAACCCGGCGTCGCGGGCATGACGCCCCCCGCCGGACAGGACCACGTCCAGGTGCTGATCCTTGCGATCGGTGATGCTCGGTCCGGACAACAGGCGCTCCACAATCTCGTTGGCCGTCGATAGGCGCAACAGAGGTGATCTGTCACGCTGGCAGCATCGGGGTCCAGCGGGTAGAGTTCAGATCATGCTGGCCTTCTGGTTCACCGCCCTGACCGTGGCCGTCTTCTTTCTGATGGAAGGCGTCGCCTGGACCACGCATCGCTATGTGATGCACGGCCCCCTTGGCTGGGCCTGGCACCGCGATCACCACGAGCCGCACGACAAGATGTTCGAGGTCAACGATCTTTACGGCGTGGTCGGCGCAATCGTCGGATGCGGCCTGTTCGTCCTGGCCTGGCTGACCGACCTGTGGTGGATTCGTGCGATCGCCCTGGGCGTCACCCTTTACGGGGTCGTCTATGCCTTCGTGCATGATGGTCTGGTGCACCAGCGCTGGCCCTTCCACTGGATGCCGAGGAACGGATATGCCCGTCGACTGGTCCAGGCACACAGGCTGCATCATGCGGTCCAGACGCGAGAGGGGGCCGTGTCCTTCGGCTTCGTCCTCGCCCCGAACCCCCACCGGCTGAACGCCATCCTGAAAGCGCGCCGGGCCGAACGCCTCGGCGAGACCACGCCGTGAGCCCGGTCCGCCAGACCGCCATCGGCCTGACGCTGGCCCTGTTGATCGTCGGCGGGTGGCTGACGCTGCATGTTTGGGGCGTCTTTTTCCAGAGCCTTTCGTGGCCCGCGGTGGCCCTAGCCCCTCTACTGATCCTGGCCCAGAGCTGGCTGGGCGCCGGTATGTTCATCGTCGCGCACGATTCGATGCACGGCTCGCTGGCCCCCGGTCGACCGCGCCTGAATGCGGCGATCGGCCAGCTGTGCGTCGGAGCCTATGCAGCTTTCTCGTTCCGCACCCTCAATGTCTGCCACCACCAGCATCACCGCGCGCCCGGCAGCGCCGCCGACCCGGACTTCCACGCCGACCGGCCCGAGGCCTTCGGTCCCTGGTTCGTCGCCTTCTTCACCCGCTATTTCGGCCTGCGCGAACTCCTGATCGTCATGGCTGTGGTTGTAGTCTATCTGTTCGTCCTGAAGGCGAACCCGCTGAACATGATGCTATTCTGGGGCCTGCCCGCGATCGTCAGCGCCCTGCAGCTGTTCGTCTTCGGCACCTGGCTGCCCCACCGACACGAGAAGTCCGGTGCTGGCTTCATCGACCACCACAACGCCCGAACCCTGCCGATGCCGTGGATCCTGTCGCTGCTGACCTGCTTCCACTTCGGCCTGCACCACGAGCACCACAGCTCGCCGACGACGCCGTGGTGGCGGCTGCCGTCGCTGAAGGCCCAGCCCGTCAGACCCGCGTCCACAGAGCCTGTCTAGGCGGCGGGGCCTTGCCGCGATCCAGGGTCTGGGTCCAGACGGCGATCAAGGCCCCCCGGCCGAACAGCCACAGCTTCATCGCCCGGCCGACCGAAACGCGCCTCTTCCAGACGCCCGGCCCGCCCCGCCGGACCTTGCGGCCGATCTCACGATAGACGCCCCGCGCCGCCGCGATCGCCATCGACGATCGGAACGGCAGGCCGCGCAGACCATCGCGCGCACTGTCGTAATAGGGCTCGGCCACCGCCAGCAGCCGCCGTGTCACCCTATGGACGGTCTCGCGATTGCCGGGGTCAGCGACGGCTTCGGCCGTGGGTTCAAGGCCCGCCTCGACCAGCCAGTCGGCCGGCAGATAGACGCGACCGCCTTCGGCATCCTCGATCACGTCGCGCGAGATGTTGGTCAGCTGGAAGGCCAGACCCAGATCCTGCGCGCGCCTCAGAACCTCGGGGTCCGTTACGCCCATGACCCGCGCCATCATGACTCCGACCACCCCTGCCACATGCCAGCAATAGGCCATGACATCATCGAGGGTGACATAGTCGCGGTGCTCCACGTCCATGGCGAACCCGTCGATCATGTCCATGGCCCAGCGTTCCGGCAGGCGATGACGGATGGCCACGCGCTGGAAGGCGGCGAACGTCGGGTCTGACATCGGCTCGCCGGTCATGGCCCGCCGCGTCATGTCGTAAAGTCGCGCCAGCCGACGCTTCTGCTCCTCGACGCTCAACGCCTCATGGCCAAAGCCATGATCCTGGCCATCGATCTCGTCGTCACAGGCCCGGCACCAGGCATAGAGCAGCCAGGCATCCTCTCGCACCGCCGGGTCGAACAGCCGCGAGGCAGAGCGAAAACTCCTGGACCCCTTGGTGATCGAAGCCTTTGAGGCGGCGAGGACAGCATCTGCGGTCACCGGACAGTCTGCCCCTGTTCCAGCATCAAGCCTGCCGTGGCCTTGGCAGAGCCGACCACTCCGGGGATGCCCGCACCCGGATGGGTGCCTGCCCCGACAATGTAAAGGTTCGGGATGACGTCATCGCGGTTGTGCGGCCGGAACCACGCACTCTGCGTCAGGATCGGCTCAAGCGAGAAAGCCGAGCCCAGATGGGCGTTCAGGTCGTCCTTGAAATCCAGGGGCGTCCAGATGCGGGTGGTGACCAGATCCCGGCGCAGGTTCGGAATATAGCGTTCCTCAAGGTAATCGATGATCCTCTCGCGGTACTCCGGCCCTTTCACCGACCAGTCGATGTCGGCGGTGCCGAGGTGCGGCACGGGCGACAGGACATAGTGGCTGCTCATGCCCTCGGGGGCCATCGACGGATCGGTGGCGCACGGCGCGTGCAGATACAGCGAGAAATCCTCCGGCAGGGACGGGCCGGCGAAGATCTCCGAGATCAGTTCGCGATATCGGGCCCCGAAACAGATCGTATGGTGCGCCAGATGCGACTGCGGCTTCGACGTCCCGAAATGCAGCACGAAGAGCGACATGGAGAATCGTTTTGATTTCAGAGATTTTGCCTTGGCTTTTCCGCGCGGGCTTTGGCCCAGAAGGCGGTCGTAGGTATGAACCACATCGGCGTTGGAAGCGACCATATCGGCCGGGATGACCTCTCCCCCCTCGAGGACAACCCCCGTGGCCCGCTCGCCCTCGGTCTCGATCCGCTCGACCGCGCTGTTCAGCCGGACGACCCCACCGAGATCCTCGAAGAAGCGGATAAGCCCCGCGATCAGGGCTCCGGTCCCGCCACGGGCGAACCACACGCCGCCGCGGCGCTCCAGTGCATGGATCAGCGAATAAACCGAGCTCGACTTGAACGGATTTCCCCCCACCAGGAGGGTATGGAAGCTGAACGCCTGGCGTAGATGCGGATCCTGGATATAGCGCGCCACCATATCATAGACGCTGTTCCACGCCTCGAGACGGGCCAGGACCGGCGCAGCCTTCATCATGGTCCAGAACGACTGGAACGGGACAGAGCCGAGCTTGATATAGCCCTCCTGATACAGGGCTTCGGAATGGGCGTGAAACTGCTCGTAACCCTTGACGTCGGCCGGATTGAAGGCCGCCATCTGGCGCTCCATGGCCGCCTGGTCGTTGTTGTAGTCGAAGAAGGCCCCGTCTTCCCAGCACAGCCGGTAGAAGGGGTCGACCGGCATCAGCTCGACATAGTCCTTCAGCTCCGATCCCGTGCCCTCGAAGAGTTCGGTCAGGCAGTCGGGGTCGGTGATGACCGTCGGGCCGGCATCGAAGGTGAAGCCCTGTTCCTTCCAGACATAGGCCCGGCCTCCGGCCTTGTCGCGCTTCTCGACAAGCGTGGTCTGAACCCCCGCGCGTTGCAGACGGATGGCCAGGGCGATGCCGCCAAAGCCCGCCCCGATCACAACCGCGCGTCTTGCTGCCACGTCTCTCATGCCCGACTTCCTCGTCCTGTCTCGCGGACCTGCCGCAGCGCCCGAACAAAAGGCACGGGCGGTTTTCCTGTGAGGATACGCACCTTGTCGAGCAGGTTACTCCTGCCTGCGTAGAAGCGCCGCAGCACGCCGTCCGACAGTCCATAGAATCTCTGGAACACGCGCCAGCGTTCTCCCGGCTCAGCGGCCCTGAACAACATCCGGTTCAGCAAACGATAGAAGGCGCGATCCCGCCAGATCCCTTTGGAATAGGATTCCGTCAGCCGTCTGAGACCCGCGGACGACAGGTCCTGCTGCCCGGCGATCAGCCGGGCCAGAAGGACGGCGTCGGGCAGGGAATAGCCCGTCACCGGGTGAAACAACCCGCCCAGAAGACCGGCGCGGGCCACGGGTTCTCCGTCCGCCCAGAACGCGTCGATATCGCCGTCCAGCGCGATGGGCAGGACGCCCTCCTCCTCGGCGACAACCGCCTCGACCGCCCAGCCGCGCGAGCGGATGTAGGCGTCAATGCGCTGCTTCAGGGCCGGCCGGTCGAGCTCCGGACGATCGGCGTAATAGGTGTCCTCCACCATGACCGTACGGTCGTCGAACGGCAGCAGATAGACGAACCGGTAGGCCCCGAACTGTTCGACCGTGGCGTCCATGATCGTTGGCCGGGTCAGGCCATGAGGCTCGGTCAGTCGAACCGTCTGTCCGACAAAACTCTGCCAGCCCAGATCCAGTGCCCGCGTCGGCTTCGGCCCGCGCGCGTCAATCACCCCGCCGGCGGTGAGCCGGCGCTGGTCGGCCAGGGTGACCCCCTCGCGATCCACCACGACGGCCTCGCCGCGGATCAGCCGGTCACCCAGCAGGGGCGCGACTGTCGCGTGAAGCCGTTCGGAGGTCAGGCTGCTGTAACCCGTCGTCACGATCCGGCTGCGACGGGGAAAATGGACCTCATAGCCCCGGGACCATCGATGCGCGATCGCCGGGGTCAGCCACTCCATATCGACGGAGGCGACGTCGCTGTCGAAGATCGACCACGTGTGGTTTCCGCCAAGCGCGCCATCGCGCTCGATCACAGCCACCCGCAGATCAGGCCGATCGAGCGCCAGCCGCCACGCGATCAGGCTGGACGCGAGCCCCCCGCCGACCAGAATCAGGTCGTAGTCCGGTGCCGCTGCGGTCATCCGATCAAAAGGCCCGATTGCGGCGATCCGGGGAGCCGCGCTTCAGGCCCGCTTTCCGCACATCCGCCCGTCCGGCCCCGAGGGCCTGAGCGCCGTTGCCCGTTGCTGATCATGCCACCGCCTCCGTCCCCTTCCTCGCCGGGAATCCATGCCCCGGACTTCGTCGAATTTCGAACCTGATCCCCATCCGTCGAAGGTTCTGTAAGGCCAGACCGACGAAAATGTGAGCCGTTTTCACGGTCGATGACCATTCGGGATCGCTGTCCGGTTTCTAGAGAGCACTCTGTGGGAGCCGCCAGCCGGTGTGGACGCCTTGAGTCCTGGACAGAAGCCGCATGGCAGCCAGCCGCCCCGACAGGGTCGCCATCGGAATACCCGGGCCGGGGTGGACCCCGCCGCCGGCAAGATACAGCCCGTCCAGCCCGCTCTCCGGTCCGGGACGCTGGAAACTGCCCATCAGTCCGTGATTGGCCCGGCCATACAGTGCCCCGCCGCTGGCCGGGAACAGCCGCTCGAAATCGTCCGGCGTCGTCGCGACCATGGCCTCGTCCGCGGCCTCCACCGTGAGCCCGCAACGCTCCAGAACGGACCAGGCCCGACGGCGTACCTCTTCCAGACGGACGGGATCGAATGACCCCCGATCTCCGACCGCAGGCGCATTGACCAGCAGCAAAAGCCGTTCCGTTTCCCCCGGCGGCTGTCGGTCATCATGGCGATCCTGGGCACACACATAGACGGTGGGCTGTTCGCAGACGGACTGACGCCCAAACACCTGGCGGAACTCGTCTTCGTAGGTATCTGAAAAGAAGACTGAGTGGTGCGAAAGCGGAAAGCCGCGGGTTCGCCCGGTCACGCACCATGTCACAGCCGAGAGCGAGCGCCGGGCCAATGCCACAGGCTGCGGACCGACGGCTCGGGTGCCGCTGATCAAGCCGCCCCTCAAGGCCGAGATATCGCCGTTGAAGACGATGGAGTCGGCCGCGAGGCTCTCGCCCGAGGCCAGTTGAACACCCGATGCGCGCCCGCCCGCCTGCAGGATTGCCGTGACCCCTTCACCATATCGGAAAGTCACTCCCAGAGATCGGGCCAGGGCCTCCATTCCGAGCGCCACATTGATCATGCCGCCCTCGACAAACCAGACCCCATCCTTCTCGACATGGGCGATGAGCATCAGCGTCGCCGGAGCGGCAAAGGGCGACGACCCGGTATAGGTCGCGTATCGACCGAACAGCTGCCGCAGGCGCGGATCGGTGAAATAGCGGCCAAGCTCGGCCCAGAGTGTCCTGTGGGGGGCGGTGGCCAGCAGGGCGGGCAGCCCGGCCAGTCCCACGCGAGGGGCCATGTCGAACAAGCCCGGGCGCTGTGCGGAAATGAAGGAGTCACGCAGCACGGCGTACATGGCCTGGCTCCGCTCGCAGAACGCGCGATAGCCCTCGGCCTCCGCCTTTCCGGCGAAGTCGCCGATCGCCGCGATCGACTGATCCATCCGGGCGAACAGGTCGAGCCGCGAACCGTTGGTCCAGCCATGCCGGGCGAGGACGCCGGCGGAGCCCAGGGTCACATAGTCCGAAAGATTGGCCCCGGCGTCGGCGAACAGGCTTTCAAACACCCAACGCATGGTGAACACCGTCGGGCCGGCGTCGATGCCGGCGCCTCCATCCGGATGCAGTTGACGCATCTTGCCGCCGGGAGTCGCGGCCTTGTCGACCACCGTGACCTGACAGCCGGCGCGCGCGAGATCGATGGCGGCGGCAAGACCTCCCATGCCCGCGCCAATGACCAGAACCGGATGGTCTTTCATTCGCCGGCGGCCAGTTTCCCGAGTTGCGAGCCGGACTGACTGATCTTCCAGTAATGATAAAGGATCAGCCCCAATCCGACCGTCAGGGGGATGGCCCAAAGACCCGGATGCAACGCGATTTCAGGCATGATGCGAACGGCTCCGAAGGCGAAGAACGCCGTGTAGACTGAAATCCCCGCCCCCACGATGCCCTTGACATGCTCTCTCAGCCAGGCCTTCGGCGGGGGAGCCGGGTTGAGCATGTGCATCAGGTTTGTCGCCACGGTCGCGAAGCCGATCACCGAGGCCCCCACGATCAGGGGCTGACCGATCGCGAGTCCCTCGATCACACAGCCGACCGAGGTCAGGCCCAGCAGGACCTGCAGATAGAGGGTCACCCCGCGCCGGTTTGCGGCCGGGTTCGCCTTGTTCTTCAAAACCTCTCGGCCGTACCAGGCCAGGTTCACCGTCAGCACTCCCAGATGAAACATGAGCACGCCGAAGATCCCGCGCACGAAGACCGGGTCCTCCAGGTGAGGATGGGTCTCCATAGGGGCGTAGAGTGTGCACAGGGACAGCAGGATGGCGATCCCGCCGGCGACCAGGATGCATCGCGCGAAGATGCGACCCCAAAGCCGATGCGCGGGCGACCCTTTCCGGCTGAAGACGGGAATCCAGAAGCTTATCAGGCCCACAGCACCGAAAAGGATATGGACCGCGATCAGACTCTTGAACAGAAGATACATGGTCGAGCCTTGCGGACGGCGGCGTCTGGCGTTCTGTTCATCCTTCAGCGTAGTGGTCGAAGATTCAAGGGATCAGGATGGTTCGTAAGGAAAATCTGCGGTGAGGCCGACACGCGGATCCGACCTGCCTGACCTGTACCAACCGCCCGGGCCGGATCCTTTGCCGCCGCTCGCCGCCCTGGTGCGCACCGCCCTTCGCGGCGAGGGAAATCTGCTGAGCCTCTTGCCAGCCTCGGCCTATCAGGTCCCGTTCGGTCCGCTGGGTTACTCCCGCCGCTTCATCCTGATCGTCAATGACCCGGAGACCGTCCGGGCGATCCTGGCCGACCCGGACGATGTCTTTCCCAAGAGCGACCTGATGGTCGGGGCACTGGAGCCCCTGGTCGGTGACAGTATCTTTGTCTCGGCAGGGGATCGCTGGCGGGCCCAGCGGAGAATGATCGATCCATCCTTCTCCCACATGCGGTTGAGCCTGGCCTATCCGGCGATGTCAGCAGCCGTCGACGACATGGAGGCCCGTCTCGACGAGCGGTGTCGCACGGGCGAGATGTTCTCGCTCGACATGATGCTGGGTCAGCTGACGGCCGACATCATCTGTCGCACCGTGTTCTCCGCCTCGCTGGCCAATGACGCCGCGCGCGATGTGTTTGAGTCCTTCGCCGTCTTCGAACGCAGCGTGGCCCACGTCGAACTGCGCCGCCTGATCTTCGACAAGGCCTTTACCACCATCCCCCAAAGCCGTCCGGTGCTGGAGGCCTGCGCCCGCATCCGCCACCACATCGGCGCATTGCTGGACCGACATCTCGCCGCCGGAGCCGCGTTCGACGACATCGCCGCCAGCGTCATCGGGGCCCGGGATCCGAAAGACCAAACGGTCTTTACGCGCGAGGAAGTGATCGACCAGCTGGGCGTCTTCTTCCTCGCCGGCCACGAAACAACCGCCAGCGCCCTCACCTGGTCCTTCTTCATCACGGCGATGAGACCCGAGATCGCTGATCGCATAGAGGCCGAAGTGCGTGACCGGGCACCGGACGAGACCATCAGCTTCGAGCAGACCCGACATCTGACCTTTTCCCGCAACGTGTTTCGCGAGACCCTTCGCCTGTATCCCCCGATCACCTTCCTGCCCCGCGTCGCCCTGAAACCCGTCAGGTTCGGCCGCTACCAGCTTCGGCGCGGCTCGATGGTGATGATCGCGCCCTGGGTGCTGCACCGCCACAGCGCGCTCTGGAAGAACCCCCACGCCTTTGACCCGGACCGTTTCCTGCCCGAGCGCGAGCACGAGATGACGCCCGGGGCCTATATCCCTTTCGGGATCGGCCGCCGGGTCTGCGTCGGCGCGGCCTTCGCCACGACAGAGGCCACCCTGATCCTTGGCCGCCTCTTGCGCCGCTATCGCTTCAGCGTGGACCATCCCGAACGGGTCCGTCCGGTCGCCCGGCTGACGACGCGTCCGGCGGAGGAGGTCATGGTGCGCGTGCGCCGGACCAGCGAGGCGGCATGACCGCGGGAACCGTTCTGATCACCATCGGCCGGCTGCCGAAGGCGCTGGACTTCGCGCGCGCCTTCCACGCGCGGGGCTGGCGCGTGGTGGTCGCAGAACCGTTCCGCAGCCATCTGACGGGGGCGTCCAACACCGTGGCCAGGAGCCGGGTCACGCCCGCGCCGTCGGCGGGCAAGGCGGCCTATCTCGAAGCTCTGCTGGAGATCGTCACACGGGAAGGCGTCGACCTGGTCCTGCCCCTGTCCGAAGAGACGATGCATGTCGCCCATCTGCGCGACCGGCTTCCCGCCGGCGTGCACCTCTATGCGCCCCCGGTCGATCAGTTGCTTGCGCTTCACGACAAGGAAACCTTCGCCACCCTGGCCGCCGGTCGTGGCCTGACCGTGCCGCGCACGGCCGCGCTCGGCAGCGCGGCGGCCGAAGCCCTGGCCCTGTCCAATGACTATGTGGTCAAGCCGGCCCTGTCCTGTTCCGGTCGCGGGATCGCCTTCGGAGCGGCGGGCACCCCGCCCCGCCCCGCGAGCGCCGACGCCCGCCAGATCGTGCAACAGCGCATCAGGGGCCAGCATTTCAGCACCTTTTCGATCGCCCATGCGGGCCAGGTCGCGACGACCGTGGTCTATCGCGGCCTCGTCATGTCCGGCACCGTCGCCGTGGCCTTCGAACGCGTTGAGCATCCGGCGATCCAGGCCTGGGTCGAGGACTTCGTCGCAAAAACCCGCCACACAGGCTTCATTTCGTTCGATTTCATCGTCGACGAAGACGGCTGCCCTCAGGCTATCGAATGCAATCCCCGCGTCACCAGCGGGGTTCATTTTATCGAGACGCAGGATCTCGCCGCCGCCACCCTGGAGCCGACCGCCGCCCCGCCGCGACTGCGGGCCGCGCGCTGGATGCAACAATTCTATCCGACCCTGACAGAAACCCAGAGCTCCGTGTTCGACCCCGTTCGCTTCGGCCCCAATCTCAAGGCCCTGACGAAAGCCAGGGACGTGACCTGGGACGCCAGCGATCCCTGGCCCTTCATCTCCATGCCTGTGACAGCTTTTCAGATCATCGCCGCCTCGATCCGACAGGGCCGCTCGTTCGGCGAGGTGTCCACGGCGGACATCAGCTGGTTCGAGGGGGCGACCTGAGCCTGTCGAGCTACCAGGGCACGCGCGGCATCCGGAACGGCAGCAGGCATCGGACGGCTGGATTGCTGAACCGATCCAGCATCAGGCTCTCGTGCCAGATCGAAGCCGGACGCCCGAACACATCACCCGACAGGGCCGAGCGCGAATAGAAGGGGGTGTCCTCCAGCGTCCGGGTCACCTTCATCCGGCCTTCGGCATCCCCGCGCGCCTTGCGCCGGACTCCCCACAGGGTCCGTGGCAAGGCCCTGGCCGGCGGGGCCTCGACCCGCTCGATGTCACCGCTTCTGTTGACCCGCAAGGCCAGTTCGTGGCGGGCTCCATCGAGCCGGTCAACGTCGTAGAACAGCACGACATCATCCGGTGTATGGGCTCGTGACCAATCCCAGCGCCGGAACCGCGCCTCCAGAGGTTCACTGCCGTGATTGGTGTCGAAATAGCCGTCACCACTCCAGGAAAGACCGGGCGTATCGAACGAGACATCGACCCGCGCCCGGGGGGCCAGCGGCTGCCAGACATGGTCCTGGGCGGCGTCCAGGGCAAAGGCGCGACCGGTCAGCGCCTCTGGCCGCAGACGGATCGTGCCGCGCAGCCGCTCCGGCCAGGGGCTGGCGATCTCATCGATCGTCGCCGTCAGCACGCCCCCCTCCCAGGACAGGCTGCTCGGGCCGATCGAGATATGGCTGGCATCACGCGTCAGCTTGCGCTCCGGCCGTTCGGTCATGGCCCAGCGCCCTGCCCCGCCGTCCAGCCGGTAGAGCGCCAGGTTGACGGCGCAATGGTTGAACGGGTCGGCCCAGCCTGACCAGGCGTAGTAGGGAGAAAAGACGCTGCCGATGAAGGTGATCAGCGTCAGACCATAAAGTCCATCGTCGCTCTGGGCATCGACATACCACCAGAGATATCCACCCGGGGGGACGTCGGCGTCGAACCGGGGTCCGCCGTCGGGCCCCGCTCCGCCAAAGGTCGGCAGAACCGCCGAACGCCTCGCGACCCTCGCGTGCCTTATCCACACAGGATCAAAGGCGGCATAGAAGCTGTGACTCCCACGCGCGGGCGCTGTTGCTTCCTGGTCGAGCCGGATCGCCGTCATCGTTGTCCAACGCCTCATTGCCCGGGGGACGGGGTCCACACCTTCACATCGACCATGTCGCACCGTTTTTCACGGACTGACAAGCCGGGTTGACACATGAGTGTCCATTTTGATTGTCACTTTTTGATCGATCTGGCCTCGGCCAGCCAGACGTCCGGGCGCTGAAACGAAAAGAGGCTCCGATGATTTCCCATCGGAGCCCCTGTCCTGGTCTGACGTCAGACTACTCTCTGGGTGCGACCGTCAGGGCATAGGCCCCTTCCTGTCCCGAAGCGAAGCTGCGGGCGCGGATGACATAGTCACCATCTTCCTCGACACTCCACTCGATCTTGGCATGGGTGTCCGACAGGCCGTCATCGTCCGAGATGACCGAGGTGAACACGCCGCTTTCATCTTCCTGACCGACATCGATATAGGCGTCGAACGCATTGGAAACCATCGTCAGCCGCAGCTTCTCGCCGGCCTTCAGCGTGACCTTGTAGGCGTCGTAATAGCTGCCGTCCTCGGTCAGACCGTCGTCATCGGTCAGGGTTCCCCGCGCCGTCGCACCCACCAGGATGCTGCCCGGCAGGGGCTGCGGGCCCCGGTCGATCAGCTCCAGTGAATACAGGCCCTTGTCGTCGCTCGACAGCGGCAGGGCGCGGACGATGTAGTCGCCGTCGGCCGGCAGGATGTAGTTCAGGCGCGAGTCCGTGCCTTCACCCAGACCGTCGTCGTCCTCGGCTGCGGCGTAGAACTCCCCCTCCGCCGTTCCGATCTGCAGATAGGTGTCGAAATCACCTGAGCGCATGATGGCCTGGACACGGTTTCCGGCCACGCCGGTGAAACGATAGGCGTCATAGCCCCGGTTTTCGTCGTCGGTCGCGTCGCCGTCGACGATCTCGCCCTGGACGGTCGCCCCCACGGCGATCGGCGCAGGTTCAGGCAGCGGCGGGGCCTCCTCGAAGGTCAGGGTGAAGGCCCCCTCCCCGTCACCGTTGAAGGCCCGGGCCTCCAGGGCGTAATCGCCGTCCTCGTAGAAGGTGAAGGTCAGGCGCGAGTTGGTGCCCTCGCCCGCGCTGTCATCATCGGAGTCGACCGAATAGCGGCCACCAGCGTCCTGGGCTCGCTCGGCAAACAATTCGAGGAAGGTGTCGAACGAGTCCGAACTCATCGTGGCGATGATCCGCTGACCGCTTGTGGCGTGGAAAGTATAGATCTCGGCCGGAACACCGAAATCGTTCCTGTGGCTGCCCAGGTTGCCCTCCACCGTCTCGCCGAAGGCGATCGGATTGCGCGGCGCGGCCGGTGCGGCCTCTTCAACCTTGAGGGTATAGGCACCGTTGGTCGTGCCAGCCAGCGGCGCGGCGCGCACGATGAAGTCGCCGGAGGTCGGTGCCGTGAAGATCAGATAGGAGTTCAGCCCTCCTGCGCCGGAATCGTCATTGGACGCGATTTCCTGGAAAACGCCGCGGGCCGAACCGACCCGAACGACCGCATCGAAATCGTCGCTGTTCAGGCTGATCGCATAGCGTTGACCCTCGCGAGCGCGGAAGCTGTAGGCGTCGTAACGGGCGTCATCGTCGTTCACCGGATCGGTGTCCGTGATCTGGCCATCGATCTCTTCCCCGATCCGCAGTCCGGTCGGGCGCGGGGCGCGGGGCGGGGCAGCGCGTTCGCTGATCTGCAGCGTATAGTCTCCGCCTTCCAGACCGCTCAGGGTCCGCGCCCGGATCAGATAGGTGCCGGAGGCAGGAGCCACGAAACGCATCCGCGAGTCGGTTCCTTCTTCGAGACCATCGTCGTCAGACGCGAACGCCTCGGTAGCATCGCCCACGAACGCCTCCAGATAGGCATCGAACGATGCGGCGCGCAGCGTCGCCTCGACCCGCTGGCCTTCGCGAAGCCGGACCGAATAGGTGTCGTAGACGAACTGGCCGACATCGTCGTTATCGACCCTGGTGTCTTCTGCGGTCAGTTCGCCCGTCACGGACTGACCCAGACGCAGAGGCGTGACCTCCTGGGCCAGAGCCTGACCGGCGGTGAGCAGAGCGATGGCGCTGACGGTGATGGCGAAAGAAGAACGGCGCATGATGTTTCCCCCGGGATAAGCCCGTGGCGCACATAGACGACGATCCGCGACAACTGTAAATCGCCGCGCACCGGTCGATTCCTGACGGATGAGGAGCCAATCATGGCGGACGACCCAATGCGCGCCACGATCATCGACGGGAAGGTCTTCGCTGCAGGCCTCGTGGGCCGCATCACGGCCGCGACAGGCGCTCTGATCACGTCACACGGAATCAAGCCGGGTCTGGCTGTCGTGATTGTCGGCGAGGATCCGGCCAGCCAGATCTACGTCCGCAACAAGGGCGAAACCACCGCACGCGCCGGTATGCGGTCCGACACCCACAGACTGCCCGACACGACCACCCAGGCCGAATTGCTGAACCTGGTTCAATCCCTGAACGAGGACCCGGGCATCCACGGCATCCTCGTGCAGCTGCCCCTGCCCTCGCAGATCGATTCGGCCGCAGTGCTGGGCGCGATCGACCCGGACAAGGACGTCGACGGCTTCCACGTCGTCAATGCCGGCCGCCTGGCCGTCGGACTGCCAGGACTGGTCCCCTGCACGCCGCTGGGCTCGACCATGTTGCTGAAGGCCCGGCTTAGGGATCTCTCGGGCCTGCACGCGGTGATCGTCGGCCGCTCCAACATCGTCGGCAAACCCATGGCGCAGCTGCTCCTGGCAGAGAACTGCACCGTCACCGTCGCCCACTCCCGCAGCCGGGATCTGCCCGCCCTTTGCCGGACCGCAGACATTCTGGTCGCGGCGGTCGGGCGACCGGAGATGATCCGGGGCGACTGGATCAAACCCGGCGCGACCGTGATCGACGTGGGCATCAACCGCGTTCCCTCCGCCGATCCGGTGAAGGCCGCCGAGGGCAAGACGCGGGTCGTCGGCGACGTGCTCTTCGCCGAGGCCGTCGAGGTCGCGGGTGCGATCACACCCGTCCCCGGCGGAGTCGGACCCATGACCATCGCCTGCCTGCTGGCCAACACCTATGTCGCCGCCTGCCGTGCGAACGGTATCGTACCATCGGCTCTGGATGCTTGAAGCAAACCGTCGATGCGCGGATAGTCACGACTTGAAGACAGGCGGCGGGTGGCCGTCGAACGGAGGGTTTCCATGGTTCGCATCAACTCGCGCTTCGGTATGGCGGCCGTCGTCATACTGGCGGTTCCGGCGCTTTCGGCCTGCGGCTACAACACCATCCCGACCAAGCAGGAACGCGCCCAGGCGGCCTGGGCCGATGTGCAGAGCCAGTACCAGCGCCGCGCCGATCTGATCCCGAACCTGGTCGCTACCGTGCAGGGGGCCGCCATTCAGGAGCGCACCACCCTGACGCAGGTCACCGAGGCCCGCGCCCGCGCCACGGCCGTTCAGGTTACGCCCGAGACCCTCAGCGACCCCGCGGCCTTCCAGCAGTTCCAGGCGGCGCAGGGCCAGCTGACCAGCGCCCTTTCGCGTCTTTTGGTCACGGTCGAGGCCTATCCCCAGCTTCAGGCCAACCAGGGCTTCCTGCAGCTGCAGTCGCAGCTTGAGGGCACCGAAAACCGCATCACCATCGCGCGCCGCGACTATAACGAGGCGGTGCGCGACTATAACATCAGCCTTCGCACCTTCCCGACCGTGATCTGGGCCAGGACCGTCTTTTCGGGCGAGGAACCGATGCAACTGTTCACGGCCACAGCAGAGGCACAGTCCGCGCCGCAGGTGCAGTTCAACCTGAATGGTGCGCCGACAAACGCGCCGGGCTCGACGCCGCCGGCACGGTGACTTTGGTTTCCCTGGCCAGCCTTGCCCGCCGTGCCGTCGCCCTTGTCGGAGCGATGGTGGTTGTCCTGTACATGGGCACGCCGGCTTTCGCGGTCGAGCCGGACTTTCCTGCGCTCTCCGGGCGTGTCGTCGATCAGGCCCGGCTTCTGTCCCCGGAAAGGGAAGCCGAGATTACGGCCCGGCTGGCCCAATTGGAGACCGACACGGGCGATCAGTTCGTCGTGGTCACCCTGACCAGCCTTCAGGACTACGAGATCGAGGACTACGGCTACAGGCTCGGCCGGGCCTGGGGCATCGGCGGCAGCGAAAGTGACAGCGGCGTCCTGCTGATTGTCGCGCCCAACGAACGCAAGGTGCGCATCGAGGTCGGCTATGGGCTTGAACCCGTCCTGACCGATGCCCTGTCGAACCAGATCATCCAGAACGACATTCTGCCGCCTTTCCGCGAAGGCGGCTTTGAACGAGGCATCACGGCCGGCGTCGATGCCGTGATCGGCCAGCTCAGACTGGATCCCGCAGAAGCCCGGGCCCGGGCCGTCGCCGCCGCTCCGACCGAAGCCGACGAACCGTTCTTTCCGGCCCTCATCATCGCGCTGATCTTTCTGTTTCTGTTGCTGAACCTCATGCGCGGTGCGGGAAGAAGGGGCCGGCGTCGACGCGGCCCGGAGGGTCTGGGCGACGTGATCCTGTGGGGAGCGGCCAATGTCCTGAGCAGCGCAGCCAGCAGTCGCTCCGGCGGTTCCGGCTTCGGCGGTGGCGGCGGCTTCTCCGGCGGCGGCGGCAGTTTTGGCGGTGGCGGGGCTTCCGGCGGATGGTAATGCGGATCAAACCTGAAGAACACGCCGCCATCGCCGCCGCCATCGCTGCGGCCGAGGCCCGGACATCGGGCGAGATTTTCTGTGTCCTCGCGCGACAGGTGTCTTCCTATCGGGACGTCAGCCTGGTCTGGGCGGCAGCAGTGGCCTTTATCCTGCCGCTGGCATTCATTCCCCTCGGGTTCGAGGCCAGGTGGTTTCCCGGTTTCGCCGTGACCTGGGAAGCCGCTCACCTTGCCGCCCGTGACGTGATGATCGGTCGGACCATCGGCGTCTATGCCGTCGTCCAGGCAGCGATCTTCATCATGGCCTATCTGTTCCTGCGTATCCCGCCCGTCACGCGCCTCGTCACGCCCGGATCGATCCGGCGCGACAGAGCCCGACAGGCCGCCATGCATCAGTTCCTGGCCCATGGCCTGCATGTCACGCGTGAGAGGACGGGCGTTCTGATCTTCGCCGCCCTGTCCGATCGTCAGGTCGAGATCATCGCCGATGAAGGGATCTACAGCCGTGTCGATCCCGACGTCTGGGCCAACTCCGTCGCCGTCCTGACCGCTGGCCTGAAAGCCCGCCGCCCGGCAGAAGGTTTTGAAAGGGCCATCGCACTGGCAGGCGGCGTTCTGGCGGAGCATTTTCCGCCGCGCCCCTCGAACCCGAACGAGGTCCTAGACCGTCTCGTCGAGATTTGAGACCCGCATGGCCTTGGCCCGCATAATCGACTAGCGGGTCGGTCATGCGTCTCATGACCTATAATGTGCACCGCTGTGTCGGCGTGGATCGTCGACTGGATGTCGAGCGGATCGTCGCCGTCATCGCCGAGCACGATCCTGACATCGTCTGCCTCCAGGAACTGGACGTCGGCAGGGTCCGCACAGGTGGAGTGGATCAGGCCCGGACGATCGCCGACAGCCTGGGCATGACCGTTCGCTTCCATGCCGCGATGACGGTCGAACAGGAGGAGTACGGCGATGCGATCCTGAGCCGCTGGCCAGAGCGCCTGATCCGGGTCGGGGCCTTGCCCACCGTCAGGGGCATCCCGGGTCTGGAACCGCGCGGTGCCCTCTGGACCCGTGTGGAAAAACAGGACTGTCCGCCCTTGAATGTCCTGACCACCCACCTGGGGCTGGTTCCGCGCGAACAGCGGCTTCAGGCCGCCGCCCTGGTCGGCAAGGACTGGATGGGCCATGCCGACTGTCAGGGACCAACGATTCTGGCGGGCGACTTCAACGCGACCTCGATCACGCGACCCTACCAGACCCTGACCCGCAGGCTGGCGGACTGCCAGCGTCAGATCGGCCAACGACCGACGATCAAGACCTTCCCATCCGGCTTTCCGGCCATCCGCATCGACCACGCCTTCGTCAGTCCGCACATCCGGGTGGTTGGGGTCCGGGCTGCGTTTTCACCCCTGGCGCGGATGGCTTCGGATCACCTGCCCCTGGTCGTCGATTTCGAGTTTCAGGACGTCTGAGGCAGAGGTCGCTGCGACCGATTGCGCCGCTTCCACGGACGGAAGGCGTCTGCGGTCGACACGGGGTCCCCCAGCTGGAATTCCGCGATCGTGCGCTGGACCATCGAGGGCGGCGTCGCGCCCAGCGGCGACAGGCGTCCCGTGTCGAAATCCTGGATCGCCTTGCCCGTCGAACCCGTGACGGCCTCGGCCGCCGCGAAGGCGTCCCCGCTGACGCCGATGAAGTGGCCGATGGTCTGGTGGCGATAGGCACGAATTCTTTCCCGACCAGCTGCGTCGTCCGGCGCGATGGCCACATCGCACTCGGTGTCGAAGCCCAGCGAGCGGTTGTTGATATTCGTCGAACCGATGCGCAAAAGGCGATCGTCCACGATGGTCACCTTGGCGTGGACGATGATCCGCTCGCCGCCCCGGGTATTGGGGCTGAAGGCAAGGAAACGGTTGTGGACGTCGGCCGTTTCCAGCCGAAACAGGACCTCGGCACGCGCCGTGTCCATCGTCATGCTGTCGAACCAGCTGGGGCTGCGTCCCGTAGAGACCAGCACGATCTCGGGGCCGTCCGGTTCGGACAGCCGTTCGGCCAGGGCCCCGGCGATCACCGGCGAGGTGAAGTACTGGTTCTCCATATAGATCAGCTTTCTGGCCCCCCGAATGGCCGCCAGATGCAGGCGTTCGTTCTCACGGACTTCAATCCGACCGCCGTATGCGGGTTCGGTCCGGGCGATGCCGACGCGAACGCTCTCGAAATCGACCGGCACGTCGTCGGGCCACGGGTCGCTTCCAGCCGGTTCGGGCACCGTCCTCTCCCACGTCGCCTTGAACCAGCGTTCGCGCGCAAGATCGCCCAGCGCCATGGCCGCAGGACCGCTCATGACGCACATGGTTTCGTGACGGGGCGGAGAGATGACGCCGGACGGCTGGCGTCGACGCGGATCGTCGTCGAGATGCCCGGTGGAATCCCAGCGATCGACCGAAATGTCCCCGCCCCCGCAGAACGCCACGGCATCGTCGATGATGACCGCCTTCTGGTGATGACAGGCTCCGATCGGACCCGGCGAATCCAGTCGGAACTCCACCATCCGCTTGCGGAACCAGGTCTGGGCCTTGTGCGGATAGAAGCCCTGCGACGCCGCGATCAGCAGGGGCGACTTCCAGATCAACAGTCGCACATCCAGCTCGGGTCGCGTCTTGACCATCAACCGTAACCGGTGCCCGATCTCGGCCTGGCGGTCTCCGGTCCTTGTTTCCGGATCCAGACGGGTTCTCGGATCGAACTGCCACCCCAGCACCACGACCGACCGTCGGGCCTTGTCCAGGGCCGACGACAAGGCGTCGAAATAGGCCTCGTTCTCCATCAGGATCGACAGCCGATCGGCCGTCTCGATACGCCAGCAGGTGTCGCCGGGAACCAGGACCGCCGAGGCGTCCAGGGTCGCGTGGTCGACCGCCTGCTCCATGTTGATCGACCCGCCCGCCTGAATGATCCTGCCGGATCGCCCTTTTCGTCCCATTGAGGGCTGGTATCGTCAATGGCACAGCTGCGCATCGGTTCCACCACCGGATTGTGTGACACTCTGAAATCAGGCATAAGGCGAAAGGGTCGAAGGGAGCACTCAGGTGCAGGCGCTGATCGAATTGCTGGCTGGCTTTATCGCGCTGCTCGTCACGGCAGCGCTGTCCCAGTTCGGCGTTGACATCGAGCGCCCACAGCGCGCGTCGCCCGAGGTGCACCGCGTTCGAGACTGCGACCAGCCGGCCAGGGCCGATTTCATCGCCGCACGTCGCGATCAGAAGTGCTGATGCGACACGACTGATTTCGCCTGACGCGTGTTTCCTGAACCCGAAATGCTTTCGCCCTCCGGGATCAGGCTCTAGGGTCACGGGTGCACCTGGCACGGAACGCCGCGCGCCCGCCAAACGAGATTGACCTTTAATGAAGTCCCGCCAACGGCCGCCGCTTGTTCTGACCGACCCCGAGGTAAGCCCGGACGCCGAGGCACCACCTTCGGACGATATCTCAATTCCCGACCAGGTGCCTGCGGCAAGCCCGCCACCTGCTCCCGAACGCCCGATGTCCGAACGTCGACGTCGGCGTCTTCTCGAACTGCAGCAGCAGCGGGCGGAGGTCGCCGCAGCGGAATCTGAACGCACGGCCGAGCCTGCTCCGGCTATGCCTGCCCGGCATCCGATCCCGGAATCGCCTGTCGTCGCGCCCTTCTCGATCAGCGCTGATGCCCCGCCGGCCCCCTATCGCCGGCCAGAACCGCCTGCACCCCGCCCGCTGCCGGTCGGGCGGGCCAGTCAGCCCGCTACGCCCTATCTGATTGCCGGCGCGGCTTCGGCGCTTTGGCTCGGCGGCATCGCAGCCTGGGCGGCCTATGAGATCGGTGCCGGTGACATCCTGGCCGATCCCCTGCGCCTGGCGATCTACACCCTGATCGCCCTGGCACCCGCCGGCCTGGCCCTGATGCTTGCTCACGCCATACGTCAGGGAAATGGCCTGGCCTTCGAGACTCGCCGTGCCCGACAGATGGCTGAAGCGATGGTCGCTCCGACCGCCCTGGCGGCCCAGCAGACTGGCGATGTCCTGTCGGCCCTGCGCAACGACATCGATCAGACCGCTCTGGCCGCCGAGCGCGCCCGTCATGACATGGCCCTTCTGCGCGAAGCCCTTTCGATCGAGACCCACCGGCTCAATGAAGCGGCTGATACCGCCGCCCGGACGGCCCGTCGCCTGACCGAGAGCCTGGCGCGAGAGCGCGATGAGATGGTCAATCTGGGCGGTCGCCTCGACACCCAGGCCTCGAATGTTCTTGGCGCGGTCGAGCGCCAGTCCCGCCTGATCGTCGATGCCTCGGATCTGGCCCAGACCCAGTTGCGCGAAGCCGAGACGGCACTGGCCGCCCGTGCCGCAGACCTCGCCGCCGCTGCAAACGAAGCGCAGGACGCCGCCCGACTGGCCGCCGACGACCTGGCCCGCCAGACCCTGCGCCTGGAGAATGCCGGCACCGGCGTCGCCGAGCAGATCCTGTCGGTCGAACAGGGGCTGGGCCAGCAGCGGGCCGCCCTGGTCACGGCCGCCTATGCCCTGCGTACCGACCAGGAGGACTTCTCGGCCCAGGTCGAGAGCCAGCGCGCCCAGCTGACCGAACAGCTGTCCGCCGCCCGCTCGGCCAGTGGCGAACTCGGCGACATCTCGACCCGCACGTCGGAGATTCTGAAGGATCTCGTCGAAGCTGCGACCGACCAGTTTCGCGCCCTGGTGGACCTTTCGCAGCGTGAGGCCGATGGCTTCGACGCCGCGACGAAGCTGTCGCTCGACCGCTTTGAGGCGCTGGCGGCCGAAGCGCGCGACACCCTGGTCGAAGAAACGCGCAGGGCCCTCGCCGTCCTGAAGGCCACCACCGAGGACAGTCGCATCGCAGCCAACGAAGCCGCAAATCACGCCCAGGTTCGCGCCGACCGCCTCGGCGAGGCCCTGTTCGATGCGGCACAGAAGGCGGACCAGGCCGCCGATGCCCGGGTCGAAGGTGCCCGTCGCATCGTCGACGAGACGGTGGGCCTCGTCGACGAGGCTGGTCAGCGCGCGATCGGCAAGCTGGAGGCCACCCTGTTTCGCATGAACCAGGCCCTGGCCGAGGTCGATGCTGCGATAGGAGACCTCGACGACCGCGCCTCACGCCTGCCGGAAGAAGCCCGCGCCCGCGCCGAGGCCGTGCGCATCACGGTGGAAGAGGGTCTGGCCGCCCTCGCCGCTGCCTCGCGCAAGGCCGCCGAGGACACCGAGGCCCTGGACGCCGGCTTCCAGGAACGGGTACGCCGAAACTACGACATGCTGACCGAAGCCGTGCGCCTGATGGGCGTGGTCTCGGGCGATCCCCAACCGATGCGTCGCCGCGAGCCCCCGTCCACACCGCCTCCGCAGACCACGCCAGAGACTCGACCCACCCGGCCCGAGGCGGCTGTGGAGGCCGAACGGGACCGTGGACTCGGCCTCAGGGGTCGCCTGCGTCTCGCCCCCGCCAGCAGCGAACCCACGCCCCGCGCTGCGCCGCCGCCTCAGGACCGGCTGGACTGGAGCGATCTGGTCGACGACGGCCCGGGCGAACCATCGCTGGATCTCGATGCGCCAGCCATGCCAGCCGACGCCGACGCCCTCGCAGACAGGATAACGGGGGCCATCCGGCGGATGGGTGTCGATCCCAACGCCCTGCTGCCCCGGTCACGTGTGGAGGAGGCCGCAACGGCTCTGGCTGAACGCGACCCCGACCGTGCGCGCCAGATCGTGCGCCGTGTCGCGCCGGCCGCCGTGCGCAGCGTTTCGCGCCGGGTGATGAGCGATCCGGAACTCAGGGCCGATGCCGAGCGATATGTGCGCGACCTCGCCGCCCGGCTGAACGATCGCGCGCGCGCGGGCGACGCCCACGATGTTCTGGCGACCCTGGCCACCGATCCGGGTCGCGCTTTCCTGCTGCTGGATGCCGCAATCGGCGATCTCGCCTGAGACGCGAAAGCGACTGATACGGGGGGCGGCCGGAGGAATTGGGCTTGACGATAACGTCCGCTTGCAGACACCGTCGCGCCGCTGTCACGACCCCGTCACGCACACAGCGGACCCCATGCTCGACACCGTCGCCGAGACCCAACCGGACCGTAGACCCGCTATCCTCGTCTGTGTTTACGAGTCCGAAGACCCCTCATGGGCCGCGCTGGAGGATATGGCCGACGACGGCTGGCATCCGCATAGCGCGCGCGCCGTGCCGATCGGCCCGGGGGATCCGGATGTCCTCGCCGGTCTTCTGACGGGCGAACTCGAAGACCCTGATTGCCGCGGCGTGCTTCTGGTCGGTCGAACGCGTCGGACCGACGGCTTTCGCATCCAGATGAGGGCTGAAAACCGGACGTTGACCGGTGGTGCCCGGCTTGTGAAGACCGGCCCTGCCCTCGCGCGCGCGACTGCGCCGGTTGCGGAGATGGTCCGGGCCCTGACCGATGCCGGCCTTGCGGCGGACGCGTCGTCGGAGTCCGAAGAGGACGCCGGCAGCTATCTGCTCTATCGTATTCTCACCGCCTTGCCCGACTCCGTAGACGCGCCGGCCGTCGGACTGTTGCGGGTTCCGGCGACGACCGATCCGCAAGACCTTCGCACCGGGATTCGCACGGCGGCCGGTGCCATTGCCCGGCATCTGTCGCCCCTGCCCCGCGCCCGGCTCAGCTGATCCGCAACGTTCGCTTCAATCGCCACCCCGCCGCCAGGCCCATGACCGCCAGGCCGGTCATGGCCAGATAGCCCAGGGTCCCGTATCGATCGTACAGCGGCCCGGCGGCCAGGGTCGCCAGTCCGATCAGGACGCCTGCCGCCATGACCGAACTCAACGTCTGCGCCGCCGTATGCTGCCCCGGCAGTGCGAGCCGTTCGATGATCTCGACACCTGCCAGATAGGTCGCCGCGAACGTCAGCGCGTGAAGGGCCTGTAGCGGCCACAGCGCCCAGAGCGGCGGCACGAAGGCCAGCACCGTCCACCGGACCACGGCCGCGATGCCCCCCAGCATCAGCACCGGCCAGGGCCCGATCCCCCTCGCCCGCCGCCACGGCTCGACGATCCACATGAAGGCGATCTCGACCAGGACGGACGTCGCCCAGAGCAGGCCTGTCGTCGCCTCGCTGATCCCCTGTGCCTTCCACGCAATGGCTGAGAATCCGTAATAGAAGGCATGGGTCGCCTGGACCGCGCCGATCGCCACGATGGCTGTCATGAATCCGGGATCGGTCACCAGACGGGCGATGCCGGCATAGCGATCCCGCTTGCGGCCCGGTCCGGCGTCGGACACTGCTTCGGGTGGCAACAGGCTGGCGGCGGTCACCCCAACCAGAACGCCCGCAATGACGATCCACACAATGACCCAGTCGACCGATGCCCGCGCGAGGATCGCCCCCATCAGTACGTTTGCCGCCACGAACGCCGCAGACCCGCATCCCCGTGGCCAGGCAAAGGCGAAGCCGTGCCTGCGTGCGGCGCTCAGGTTCAGCACATCGGTCAGGGGGATCATCGCGGCCATCGTGCTGGCACCCAGAAACCAGAGCAGGCCTTGAACCCATACCCCTTGTGTCACGCCCGCGCCCGCATAGGCCAGCGCGCCCGCAACACCGAGAATGGCGATCGGCGTCCGGCGATGCGCGAACCCGTCGGCCCAAACCGCCAGCACCGGTCCGGTCACCAGCCGCGCCAGCATCGGTGCCGCCAGCAGCGCCCCGATCTCGGCTCCGGAAAATCCCTGGGCGCGGAACCACAGCCCGGCAAACGGCAGGCTCACGCCATTGGCACCGAAGAGCAACACATACTGCAATGCCATGCGGCGGGCGGGAGTCATGCCTCGTCCGATAGCAGACGCAGACGACTCCATGGTCTACGGTCTCGTCATGATATGGAATCGCTACCTCGCGGCCTTCGCTGCACTGAACGGCGCGATGGCGGTGGCGGTCGGGGCCTTCGCCGCCCACGGGGCCGGCCCCCAGATCAAGACCCTGCTGACCACAGGGGCCTCATACCAGCTGGCCCATGCCGTGCTGGGCGTAGTCTGCGCGGTCCTGGCCCCGGGGCTTAGGCTTGCCGGCGTGGCGGGCTGGCTGGCGACGACCGGTGGCCTGATTTTCTGTCTGGCGCTGGCCTTCCTGGGCTTGCTAAGTCTCCCCGCTCTCGGGGCCGTCGCGCCCATCGGGGGCGTGCTGATGATCGCGGGCTGGCTCGTCCTGGCCTTCTGCGGCCTGCGCGCCTTGCCCACCGCCTGACCCTCCCACCCGAGGCACCGACCCCAGTATGGCCTTTCCCGTGACCGAGACGCCCCGACGCGAGTTGTACCCCGAAATCGAGCCCTTCGCGTCCGGCTGGATGCAGACCGGCAGTGCCCACGAGATCTATTTCGAGGAATGCGGCAACCCGCAAGGCCGGCCGGTCCTGGTCCTGCACGGCGGCCCTGGCGGTGCGATCAATGCCGGCATGCGCCGCTATTTCGATCCGGCTATCTATCGCATCGTGCTGTTCGATCAACGCGGCTGCGGCAAGTCGCGACCCAATGCCTCGCTCGAGGACAATACCACCTGGACCCTGATCGAGGACATCGAAGCCTTGCGCGAGCGCTGCGGGATCGACGCCTGGGCCGTATTCGGCGGGTCCTGGGGGTCTACGCTGTCGCTGGCCTATGCGATCACCCACCCCGAGCGGGTCAAGGCCCTGATCCTACGTGGCATCTTCCTGCTGACCAGGAAGGAACTGCACTGGTTCTATCAGGACGGGGCCTCGATGATCTTCCCGGACGCCTGGGAGCGTTTCATCGCCCCGATCCCGGAGGACGAACGCAACGACCTGATGGGTGCCTACTACAAGCGGCTGACGGGCGACGACCGCGCCGAACAGGAGCGTTGCGCCATCGCCTGGTCCAGCTGGGAGGGCGAGACCGTCAGCGTCGAGGGCCCCGCCGCCCGTCCGGACAAGTTCGCCGAACCCGAATTCGCCATCGCCTTCGCCCGCATCGAGTGCTGGTACTTCATGAACGGCGGCTTCTTCCCGGAGGAAGGCTGGCTTCTGAAGAACATCGGCCGGATACGCCACATTCCGACCTGGATCGCCCAGGGCCGTTTCGACGTGGTCACGCCGATCGCCAGCGCATGGGCGCTGCACCGCGCCTTCCCGGAGGCAAGGCTGGATATCGTCCCTGACGCTGGTCACGCCTCGAGCGAGCCGGGCATTATCGACAGCCTGGTGCGCGGGACCGACTGGGCGGCGATGGCTTCGGGTCGCCTCTAGATCAGGCCGTGGCCCTTGGGCAACTCGGCATAGCGGTGAACTCGCGTCGCCATGACCAGTCCGAAGCCGATCATCACGGTCAGCATGACGGTACCGCCATAGCTCAGCAGCGGCATTGGCACGCCGACAACAGGGGCCAGACCCATGACCATGGCCCCATTGATCATCACATAGAGGGCAAAAGTCGCCGTCACGCCGGCAGCCGCCATCCGCCCGAAATGGCTGTGCGACAGCGAGGCGATCCTGAGCGCGATCAGGATGATGGCGATGTAGCACAGCAGGATCGAGAACGATCCGACGAAGCCGAACTCTTCCGACACGGCCGCAAAGATGAAGTCGGTCTGTTTCTCGGGCAGGAATTCCAGCTGGCTCTGGCTGCCGAGGCCATATCCCTTGCCCAGCAGACCCCCGGACCCCAGGGCGATCTTGGACTGGGTGATGTGATAGCCGGTGCCCGACGGGTCGCTCTCCGGCGACAGGAAGGTCAGCACGCGATGGCGCTGATAGTCGTGCATGCCGAACATCACATAGGGCGGGACGATGGCCGCCAGACCCGCGGCCGCCGCCGCCATGATCTTCCAGCTCAGACCCGCCATGAACATCATCGCGGCGCCGGTCAGGCCGATCAGCATGGCCGTGCCCAGGTCCGGCTGATGCGCCACCAGGGCGAAAGGCAGGCCGATGATGGCAATGGGAAAGATCAGCTTCCAGCTGAACCGGGCGTCCTGGGCCGAGGCCCCGTGGTACCAGCGCGCGAGCGCCAGAACGACGCCGATCTTCATGATCTCCGACGGCTGGATCCGCGTCACGCCCAGGTCCAGCCATCGTGTCGCGCCCATGGCCGTGTAGCCCAGACCGGGGATCTCGATCAGGGCCAGCATGACCAGGGCCAGACCGTAGACGACATAGGCCGATCCGAACCAGATCCGCATGCTGACCATCGACAGCGCCAGCATGATCACCAGACACACGCCGAAGCGGATCATGTGATTGGCCGCCCACGGTTCCCACGAACCCCCGGCGACCGAATAAAGCATCGCGCCCCCGATCCCACCGACGATGCACAGCAGGGCCGCGAACCGCCAGTCGATCTCGCCCAGTTTGACTGACAGACGATCGCGTTCACCGGGGCGTGTCAGGGCCGAAGAGGTCATCGAGGCTCCGCCAGATAGGGGCGTGGACCGCCGGTCGTGGACGGACCGGTGCGATTGACGGGGGGGGTCTGCGCATCCGGCGTGGGCAGGTCGGGCTCGGGCGCTGCGCCGAAGTTCGCCTCTTCGTCGGTCATCGGCCCTTCGGCCTCGGGCGGGGCCGGCCGCGTGATCCGCTCGCGCATTTCCGGATCCTTCAACAGGACGGTCCGCATGACCTCCCGCGCCCGGGGGGCGCCGGCCGTGCTCCCGCCCCGACCACCGTGTTCGATGATGACCGCCACGGCATAGCGGGGTGCATCGATCGGGGCGAAGGCGATGAACAGGTTGTGATCCTTCAGCGCCCAGATGTCTGACTTGCGCGACCCGGTGCCATAGTCGCGGGACTGGGCGGTCCCGGTCTTGCCCGCCATCTGGATGTCGCCGAGCCCCAGCTGGCTCTGACGATAGGCTGTGCCGGAGGTGTCATTGGCCACCGCGATCATGCCCTGGCGGACGATTTCCAGGTGTTCCTGGCTGAAGGCCAGGTCGGGCACGGCCGCGCCGCTGGGGCGTTCGACACCCCCAACCGACTTGATCAGTCGGGGCTGGATGGCCTTTTTTCCGTTGGCCAGACGTGAGGTATAGACCGCCAGCTGCAGCGCATTGACCGTGATCGCGCCCTGGCCGATGGCCACCGAAGTCGTCTCACCCGGATGCCAGACGGGATCGTTCGGGAAGGTCCGGCGCTTCCATTCGGTCGAGGGCAGCAGGCCCTTGCGCTGGTTGTCCACGCCGATGTCGAACGCGGTCTCGAAGCCGAGCTTGATCGCAGCGTTACGGATGCCATCGACGCCTGCGCGATTGCACATGGCGTAGAAATAGACGTCGCACGAGTTCTTGATCGCATCATGCATGTCCTGCGATCCATGCACGCCCCAGCACCTCTGGGTCCGGTTGCCCGTCCGCCACGACCCGCCGCAGGTCACGCGCTGATTTGGATCGACCCCCGCCGCCAGCAGGGCGAGGGCGGTGGCCGGCTTGAAGGTCGATCCGGGGGGAAAGGTCCCGTTGATCGACTTGTCCAGCAGCGGCTTGCGCTCATAGTCGGCCAGCGCACGATAGGTTCGCGTCGGTACCCCGCCGACGAACAGGTTCGGGTCGAACGACGGGGCTGACGTCATGCACAGGATGTCGCCGTTACGGACATCCATCACCACACAGGCCCCGCTTTCATCGCCGAACACCTCCAGCGCCCGGTTCTGTACATCCGCATCGAGGGTCAGGACTACATCGTCGCCGGGCACGGCTGCACGCGAGCCTCCGACGTCCTCGGCAACGACGCGACCGCGGGCATCCACTTCCACCCGCTTGCCTCCGGCTTCGCCGCGGAGGTCGGCGTCCAGCGCCTTTTCAATCCCCGAGCGGCCGATCCGGAAACCCGGATTGTAGAGCATGGGAGGGGGCTCTTCGCCCCTGTCCTGGATGGCCTTGATGTCGCGATCCGACACCTTGGCCACGTATCCGATGACGTGCGCGAACGAGCCGCCGAACGGATAGAAGCGCGCCTCGTTCATGTCGGCCATCACCCCCGGCAGTTCGGGGGCATAGATGTTGACCTTGGCGAACTCTTCCCAGGTCAGGTCGCTCTTGACCGGCACGGGGCTGAAGCGCGGCGCAGCGTTCACATCCCGGATGATCGCGCGCCGCCGATCAACGGTGTCGGGCAGCAGACGACCCAGGAGGTCCAGGGTCTGGTCCAGATCCTTGGTCTCGTCTCGCACGATCAGGACGCGGAAGCTGGGCCGGTTGCCGGCGATCACCACGCCATTGCGATCGAGAATCCGTCCCCTGGGCGGCGGCATAAGACGGAAGTTGAACTGGTTGTTGGTTGCGAGGGTCGCATATTCCTGCGCCTGAACGACCTGGAGCTGGGCCAGCCGCACCGTCAGGGCCGTGATACCCAGAGCCGTCAGCCCACCCACGACAAAGGTGCGCCGCAGGAACGATCCCTGCCGCTCATTGACGTCCGAAAAGAAGATCGATGGCTCGCTCATCGGAACAGCACGTCGCCGTCGTCGAACCGCCGGACCATCCAGTCGGCGATGGGGAAGAGCAGCAGCGTCGGGATCACCTGCCCCAGCAGGGCCAGCAGGCTCGGGGCGTGCCCTGCGACCAGACTCACCACCAGATAGGCCAGCAGGAAGGCACCCAACGTGCAGGTGGCGTACCAGACGAACAGCACCTGCGTCTCCTGACCCGCCAGCAGGTTTCGCGACCCGAGCACGACGGCATAGATCGCGAGGAGGCACAGGGGCCACAGCCCCAGGGTGCCTCCCCAGAACATGTCGAGGAACGCGCCGAGGCCAAAGAGCACGGCCGGAGCCATCATCGACGGGCGGATCAGCGGCCAGGCAAAGGCGAGCACCATCGGCAGAACCGGCTCCGGCAGCTTCAGGCCGAACAACTCGACCGGCGTCGCCAGCAGCAGGGTGGCGGCCATGGCGATCAGCGCGGGATAGATGACCCACTGCAGCGGGCCGACGACGCGAACCTGCATCGAACGTCTCACGCCGCGCCCCCTCCTGCCGGCACCGGGACAGGCGGGGCTGCGGTCGGCGGAACCGGCACCTGCCTAGCCGTCGAGGGGACCGTTGGCCTGGATCGCGTGGGAGCCGCCTGTGGTCTTGCGGAGCCTGGCCCGGCAGCGGCCGGGGTCCGCGCACGCCGTGCGGCCGCATCCCCGATGGCCGCCGCCTGGGTCGCGCTCGGAGCCGGCGCGGTCGCGAGGCCCGCCAGCGGAGCCGCGTTCAGGGCGTCCGGTGCGACCAGCTGGCTGAAGTCCTGGAACAGCATGATGCGGACGTAGTCGATGGCCCCCCGATCGCTGAACAGCTTGACCCGCCAGGACCCGTCGATGCCGCGCGCTGCGACCCCGATCGGCACACCGCGCGGAAAGCCTCCGCCATCACCGGATGTCAGGACACGATCGCCGGCCTGGACCGCGCCGACACCGCGCACGAACTCAAGCTTGGGATTACCCGACCCATCGCCGGTCAGCAGGGCGCGAGCATCGGTGCGATCGATCAGAACGGGCGTGCGGCTGGCCACGTCGGTCAGCAGGAGCATCCGGCTGACCCCGCCGGTCACGCCGACGATCCGTCCCACCAAACCCTGTTCGGTAATGACGGGATTGCCGATCCGGATGCCCTTGTCCGACCCTGCGTCCAGGAGGAACGATTTTGCAAAAGGCCCCCGGGATTCCGACACCGCGCGGGCAGTGGCCAGGGTAATGACCGGTTCGGTCCTCAAACCCAGCATGGCCTCGTAGCGGGCGTTGACGTTCTTCAGGGCGATGGCCTGGTCGCGCCAGGGCTGAAGCTCTTCCAGTTCCTTTTTCAGACGGCGGTTCTCGGACACGGCGAAGAAATAGCCGCCGAAATAGTCCGACGCCGCCCCGGCCCAGCGCACCGGGGCGGCGAAGATGCCGTTGAGCGGCCCGGCGCCTGCGTCGATGCCCGCGCGGACGGGCCCATAGCCATCGGCGTCCGCGTCATGGCGGCGGTCAACAAGGATCAGCAGAACCGATGCAATGAGGGCGACCACGACCACGACCGCGGCGGTCCACACCAGCGGCACCTTGAACTGATCGAACGGTCCGTCGCGAAACGCCACGGCCTGCCTTCCCAAAAAGAGTCATGGTCGGCGGGACGCCCCCCGCCGCTGTACGCAGCCTATCGCAAAAAGCGGGCCACAATGAAACCGGCGAATTCGCTGCAATCACGGGGATTTGCAGCGACGCTTGCGGCTGGCCCTAAAGCGCCGAATCGAGCACGCCCTTCATCCAGCGCGGATGCTCCAGAACGCGACCGCAGCCGATGGCCACGCAGGACAGCGGATCGTCGGCGACCGAGACCGGCAGGCCGGTGTGATCGCGGATCTCGGCGTCCAGACCGCGTAGCAGCGCTCCGCCGCCCGTCAGCATGATGCCCTTGTCGGCGATGTCGGCGGCCAGTTCCGGCGGCGTCGCCTCAAGCGCCACCTTGACGGCATCGATGATCTGCGAGACCGGTTCGGCCAGGGCTTCGGCGGCCTGCCGTTCCGAGATGCGAACCTCGCGGGGCACGCCCTGCATCAGGTCGCGGCCCTTGACCTCGATCGACAGGCCTTCGCCGTCGGCCGGGATGCGGGCTGTGCCGATGTCCTTCTTGATGCGCTCGGCGGTCGTCTCGCCGATCAGCAGGTTATGGTTGCGACGCATGTAGCTTATGATGCTGTCGTCCATCTTGTCGCCGCCCACCCGGACGGAGCGCGAATAGACGATGCCTGACAGCGACAGCACGGCCACCTCGGTGGTGCCACCTCCGATGTCGACGACCATCGACCCCGTCGGCTCGTGGATCGGCAGGCCGGCGCCGATCGCGGCGGCCATCGGCTCGTCGATCAGGCCCACGCGGCGGGCCGAGGCGTTCAGGCAGCTGTCGTTGATCGCCCGCCGCTCGACCGCCGTGGCACCCGAGGGCACGCAGACGATGATCTTGGGGTTCACGAAGCCCTTGCGGTTATGAACCTTGCGGATGAAGTGCTTGATCATCTCCTCGGCGACTTCAAAGTCGGCGATGACCCCGTCGCGCATGGGGCGGATGGCTTCCATGTGGCCGGGCGTGCGGCCCAGCATCTGCTTGGCTTCGATACCGACGGCATGCACGATCTTGCGTCCACCGACGTTTCTGAGCGCCACGACCGAAGGCTCGTTCAGGACGATGCCCTTGCCCTTCATATAGATCAGGGTGTTGGCGGTCCCGAGGTCCATCGCAATGTCGTTGGAGATGGCGCCGAAGAGGGAGAAACTCATGGAGGTCGGTTACCGTTCGGTTGGGGCCTTCAAGGCGCTGAAATCATCCGGCTTCGGCGACACCCCATCCGAAGCGTATCCCCACACGCGTCGAATTTCCTGATCGTCCTCGCCTGACCGGCTGTGCGCTCGTTTGCCCGCATGGACAGGCGAATACAAGCCCCGATGGCACCCGAACGACCGCTTCCGATCACGACCCGGTGACGGCTATGCCCCGGTTTCTGCGCAACGTTTCGAACGGTCGACCCACCGGACCTGCGCCGCCCCGAGTTCTGGTTAATCGGCCGGGTTTTCGCGGCGCTTCACGATCTCGCGCACGGCCAGCATCAGGCCCAGCCAGACCACAGCCACGCCCGCCAGAATGGCGGAAGTCCAGACGCCGTCGCCGCGCACCGCCGACATGAAGGACCCGCCGAAAAAGGCCACCAGGGCCGTCTTGGGCAGTACCCCGAGCGCGCATCCCGCCAGGAAGGCGGGAAACGAGGCCCTCGCGGCCCCGAAGGCCATGTTGACGACGATGAACGGAGCCGACGGCACGTTGCGGATCATGAAGCTGGCATAGAAGGCGTTCTTGCCGACGAACCGGGCAAGACGCTCGGTCGTTTGCCCGCCCAGCTTTTCGACCGCCCGTGCGGTGGGGCCGCGCCCCAGCCAGTAGGTTACGCCTGCCGAGACGACCGTGGCGATCCAGCTGTAGACGAACCCCGACCATGGACCGAAGGCCACGACGCTGGCGGCGATCAGGATGAACTGCGGCACGCCCAGGAAGGCCGAGACCACGAACACCACGACCACAGCCGCGAATCCGAGCGGTCCGTCGTTGAAGCCCTGCAGCCAGGCCTCCAGCCGCCCCTCGGCCTCCAGCCCCAGCGAGGCCTTGCCGACGGCGAACAGCGCGGCCACGGCCCCCAGCAACAGCACACTGGCCAGCAGCGCGCGCCACCGGGCACCTTCCATGTTCAGGATGAAGTCGAGGATGCGCCGCATGGTCGCCTGCGCATACCACCGTGCCAGCCCCCAGGGCGAGCCTTGCCGTTTGATCCCGGTTTCGCAACTGCGTAAGACGAAGGACCGCTCTCCCCGGGAATCGCCGATGTCCGACCTGCAATCCGCCGCCCTCGCCCGCGTCCAGCCCTCGGCGACCCTCGCCGTCACGGCCAAGGCCCGGGAACTGAAACGGGCCGGGCGCGACGTCATCGGTCTGGGCGCGGGGGAGCCCGATTTCGACACGCCGCAGAACATCAAGGACGCCGCCATCGCCGCCATCCAGCGCGGCGAGACGAAATACACCGACGTCGACGGTACGCCCGAACTGAAGGCGGCCGTCGTCGCCAAGTTCGCACGGGAGAACGGTCTGACCTACACCGCAGCGCAGATCCATGTCGCCTCGGGCGGCAAGCCGGTGATCTACAACGCCTTCGTCGCCACCCTGAACGCGGGCGACGAGGTCATCGTGCCGGCCCCCTACTGGGTCAGCTACCCCGACATGGTCCTGCTGGCGGGCGGCGAGCCCGTCTTCGTCACTGGCGAGGAGTCCGACGGCTTCAAGCTGCGGCCCGAGGTTCTGGAGGCCGCCATCACGCCGCGCACCAAATGGCTGATCCTGAACAGTCCGTCCAACCCGACCGGGGCTGCCTATACCCGGGCAGAGCTGGAGGCCCTGGCCGATGTCCTGCGTCGCCATCCGCAGGTCTGGGTGCTGACAGACGACATGTACGAGCACCTGACCTATGGCGACTTCGAATACACGACGATCGCCCAGGTCGCGCCGGACCTCTACGACCGCACCCTGACCGTCAACGGCGTGTCCAAGGCCTATGCCATGACCGGCTGGCGCATCGGCTATGCGGGCGGGCCCAAGCCCCTGATCGATCTGATGCGCAAGGTCGCTAGCCAGACGACGTCAAACCCGTCGTCGATCAGCCAGTGGGCGGCCGTCGAGGCGCTCAACGGGACCCAGGACTTCATGGCCGAGCGCGGGGCCGCCTTCGAGAAGCGGCGCGATCTCGTCGTGTCCATGCTGAACCAGGCGACCGGCATCCGCTGCCCCAATCCGGAAGGGGCGTTTTATGTCTATCCGTCGATCGAGGGGCTGATCGGCAAGACGACCCCTGACGGCACGGTCATCAGCGACGACGAGGTCTTCACCTCGGCCCTGCTGGAAGCCGAGGGCGTGGCCGTGGTTCAGGGGGCGGCGTTTGGCCTCAGCCCCTATTTCCGGATCAGCTATGCGACGTCGGAAGCCGTTCTGGAGGAGGCCTGCGCGCGCATTCAAAGGTTCGCAGCGGGTCTCAGATAGTCAGGCCTGAAGGTCAGCTGGCCCGGCTGACGGCGAAGTCGGCGAGCTTTTCCAGCGCCGCGCGCCAATCCCCGTTCGGGAGCATCTTCAACGCAGCCTTGGCGGCGTCGGCGTATTCGCCGGCCGTATCCAGCGTGGCCGACACCGCGCCCGTACCCAGGATCAACTCTCGCGCCCGGCGGAAATCTTCGTCGGTCCGCTGGTTGCCGTTGATCGTGCGGTCCCAGAAGGCGTCCTCGCGTCCGCGCGTTCGGGCCACAGCCAGCAGGAGCGGCATGGTCACCTTGCCTTCGCGGAAGTCGTCGCCCGCGTTCTTGCCCAGGGTTTCCGACGAACCGCCGTAGTCGAGCGCGTCGTCGGCCAGCTGGAAGGCAAGACCCAGGTTGAGCCCATAGGCGCGCAGCGCCGACGTCGTCGTCTGGTCCGCGCCGACGCCGACGGCACCGGATTCGGCGGCGGCTGCGAACAGTTCGGCGGTCTTGGCCGAAATGATCCGCAGATAGGTTTCCTGATCCAGGTTCAGGTCGTGCGCCCGCGTCAGCTGCAGCACCTCGCCCTGGGCGATCACGCTGGAGGCCTGGGCCAGAATACCCAGAGCCCGAATCTGGTCGGTTTCAACCATCAGCTCGAAGGCGCGGGCGAACAGGAAGTCGCCGACCAGCACGCTGGTGGCCGAGCCCCAGATCAGATGGGCCGCGACCTTGCCGCGACGGCGCTCGGACCCGTCCACGACGTCATCGTGCAGAAGGGTGGCGGTGTGAATGAACTCGACGGAGGCCGCCAGCTTCAGCGCGGCCGTCAGATCGGCTTCGGGCCGGCCCGCCGTGGCGGACCGCGCCGCCGCGATCGTCAGCAAGGGCCGCAGGCGTTTGCCGCCCGCCGAGACGATATGCTCGGCCAGCAGCGGGATCACAGGCACGCTGGACTGCATCCGGTCCAGGATCAGGGCATCGACGGCCGCCATGTCGACCTTGGCCAGCCGGGCCAGGGCCTCGGCATCGCCCCGGTCCCTGATGGGATGGGCTCGGGGCGCGGTCAAAGTGACGGCATCCAAAGGAAATCTCTCTCAAACGCGGCATCGGGGAGGATACGCCGCTTCCTTATCGCGCCCGCTTGCAGCAAACCGATCCGCCGGACAATGGTGACACCACCATGAGGGGTCAAGCCGCGTGACCGTCGCATCTCCACCGTCCGAGGCCCTGCCGCACGACGAACCCATCGAGAATGCCCTGCTGGGCGGAAGGGTTCGTCTGTTGCAGGCCCGCGACGGCTATCGCGCCGGGATGGACGCGGCCCTGCTGGCGGCGTCCGTGCCGGCCAGGCCGGGCGAGCGGGTGCTGGAGGCCGGATGCGGGGTCGGTGCCGTCCTGACCCAGATCGCGGCGCGCCGGTCCGGCGTCCTGCTGACCGGGATCGAGCGCGACGCAGCGGCGGTCGATCTGGGCGGGCGGAACGTCATCCTGAACGGCCTGCAAGACCGGATGGTCGTGAGGCACGGCGACGTCGCCGCAGGTTTCGCGGCGCCGGGGCTCGCCCGGTTCGACTGGGCGGTCAGCAATCCCCCCTTTTTCGACGACGAGTCCGCCCTTCGCGCGCCCTCCCCGGCCAGGCGCGGGGCCTGGATCGCCGATGACGGACTGGCGGTCTGGACGCGGTTTCTGAGCGACGGCGTGCGGGACGGAGGCCGGATCGTGATCATCCACCGCGCCGACCGCCTGGCCGATCTGCTGGCCCTGCTGGGAGAGCGGTGCGGATCCTTCGCCATCAGGCCGATCCAGCCGTTCGCGGACCATGCCGCGAAACGGGTCCTGATCCAGGCCATCCGCGGCGGCCGCGCCCCCTTGCGGCTGCTACCCGCCCTGATCCTGCACGACCGCAACGGTGCCAAACATACGCCCGGGACGGAGGCGATCCTGCGCGGCGAGGCAGATATCGGTTTCTGACCCGTTCGGGACCTGGAGTCTCCAGGAGGAAAAAAGTGACTCTGACTTCTCCAGGGCTTCGACATTCACCTGAAGGCAGCCAGCACCCTGGACGGTACCTGCGCCAGAATCGGACGCAGGCCTCGGCACCCCACCCTGCCCGCCCCACCCGATCGCTGCGCGATCTGCCCTCCCCCGAGGGGGAGGGAGAGGCTAAGAGACGTCCATGTCCCTGCGCCCCCTCTTCGTCACCCAGGTCTATGAGGCCACCCTCGCCGCCACACCGGGGTTCGAAACCTTCAACGCCGGCCTCTCCGACGCGTGTCGCATGCTGGCCACCGAGGACGGGGCCGGCCGGGCCTGGTGCAAGGCGCATGGATACCGGGGCTATACCTCCTACGGCTCGTTGAACGACCTGCCCCGGCGCCTGCCCGAGTTCGCCGAGCTGAAGAAGCATCTGGACCGCCACGCCCTGGCCTATGCCCGGGCCCTGAATTTCGACCTGGCCAGGAAGCCACGGCTCGACACGATGTGGGTCAATATCCTGATGCCCGGCGGGTCGCACTCCGGCCACATCCACCCGCACGCCTTCCTGTCCGGCACCGTCTATGTCGAAGTGCCAGACGGCGCGTCGGCCCTGAAGCTGGAGGATCCCCGCCTGCCCCTGATGATGGCCCGCCCCGGCGTCGACCCCGATGCCCCGCAGTCCGAGCAGCCATTCGTCTACCTGACCCCCTCGGCCGGGACCGTGCTGATGTGGGAAAGCTGGCTGCGGCACGAAGTGCCGATGAACGCGGCGAAGGCAGAGCGGATTTCGGTGAGTTTCAACTACGCCTGACTGTGTAACCTTTTCCGCGTCCCGCACGAACCACCCGGTGACCGTGACCGACCGCGAAGCGCATCTTCAGTCCCTCATGCTGCGTGGCCTTGATGGCGACGCTGGGGCCTGGCGCGTGCTGCTGACCGATCTGGGCGCGCATCTGCGGCCCTTCTTCGCCCGTCGGCTGTTCGACGGGGGGGCGGATGCCGAGGACCTGGTGCAGGAAACCCTGATCGCCATCCATGCCAAGCGGACGACCTGGGACCGCAACCAGTCCTTCAGCGGATGGGCCTATGCGATCGCACGGCACAAGCTGATCGACCACCTGCGCCGACGCGGCCGCCGCCCGACCCATCCGCTGGACGAGGCGTCGGAGCTGTTCGCCGACCATACGGTCGAGGATGGCGCGACCCGGGCCGACCTGTCGCGCTGTCTGTCGCTGCTGCCCGCCCGCCAGCGCCGTCTGATCGAGGACGTCCGCCTGAAAGGCCTGACCGTCGCAGAGGCCGCCGCCAACCACGGCTACACCCTGACCGCGGCCAAGGTCAGCATCCACCGCAGCCTGAAATCCCTGAACGCCCGCTTTGCGCCCGCGTCCCCCGACGGAGGCGACCATGAAGACTGAAGACCTGATCGACGCCCTGGCTGTCGACCTGCCGCCGTCCGGCCGCCGCGAGATCGAACGCCGCCTGCTGCTGTGGATGGTCCCCGGCGGCCTGCTGGTGCTGGCCGGCGTCGGGCTTTGGCTGGGGTTCCGCAGCGACCTCGCCACCGCCATGATCGGTCCGACCTTCTGGGCCAAGGCGGCCTACACCGGAGGGCTGGCGGTCGCCGCCTTCTGGCTGCTGGCGCGGCTGGGTCGGCCGGGTGCCAGCGCGAAGGCACCGCTGACGGTGCTCGCCGCCCTGCTGGTCGCGGCGGGGGCGCTGGCGGTCCATGAGCTGGTCACCATGCCGATGCCGGAGCGGATGCCCGCCCTGATGGGCGACAGCGCCCGGGCCTGTGCCCCCAACATCCTGCTGCTCAGCGGCCTGGCCGCCCCGTTCGTCTTCTGGGCGGCGCGAGCGTTTGCGCCGACACGCCCTGCCCTTGCGGGAGCCGCTGCAGGCCTTCTGACCGCCGGACTGGCCACGACCCTGTACGGATTGCATTGCCCCGAACACACCGCCCCGTTCGTCGCCGTCTGGTATTCGCTCGGCATGGGGCTGGCGACCGCCATCGGCGCCGTCGCGGGACGGTTCGTTTTTCGCTGGTAGGCGTCGGCCTAAAGGCCAATGACCCTCCGGACCGCCATTCCGGCGGCTTTTCGATCAGATGTCGAAAGCGCTCCCACCCGCCGGGCGATCAGGCGATTGTCCAGCGTAAAGAGCTGCAACCGAATCACGCGGTATCGACCGATCCGACGTTCATGCCGGCGCAGGGTGGCGTGGACGCGGGGCGAGCCATAACGGCCGCTGCTCTAGGCATGGATCAGGCGGATTTCCCCGGCCAGCTCGCGATTGGCGCCCATTCTCCCGCCGCACCTGTGTCTACGAAACCGGGTGCAGGCCACTGCCGTTCGTCAGGTTTCGTTGGTGGCTGGGTGTAGACAGACAGACCGCAAACGGTTGAATAATGCCGTTGTCGGTTTGGGGTCGAGACCGGATTGTACCTGCTGTCAGTCAGGGCCGATCAGGGTGAAAACGCCAGTCTTTGCCCCGGCCAGCCTTTTTTCCGATTTGGCGACTCAACGCCTCAGGACAGGCCCGTCGTGATGAGAATCCTCACTCTATTGGCGATCGCAGCGGCCCTGACGGCACCCGCCGCACCTGAGGTAGTCAGAGCACCGTTTCAGTCCCATGAAGTCCTTGAGATTGGCTGGGATGCTTATTACAATCGTCACTATATTGATCCAAGGAGCCTATTCAGCAATATGAAGACAGCTGTTCTTGTTTTCTGTTGATCTGGAATCTTATGCGCGGATTTGCTCCGGTCGCCAGAAGATACACGACGACAGGGCCTGTCCCCTCTAACCGAGAGATTTTCAACGTGTTTTCGATGAGGCATGGCCTGACAAGGCACTTCGTTCTGGCGCTACTCGTAGGCGTGGCGCTGATCCCTGCCGCCCGCACCTTTGCATGCGTCCCGAGGCCTGCCGATGCGTCTCGTGAAGTCCAATACGCCAAAGCAGTCTTTGTTGGCCGTGTTGTTGCTGTTGAGCAGTCCGATCCAAGTGCGTGCATAGCAGCCGCTCGCTCAAGACAGCCGATCCTTTACCCCGGCTACGATGCCGGCGAAGCGGAATGTGAAGCTTTCGGCTGGGCGACCCTGGACCCCATTCGTTTCATACAAAATGATGGTGCAGTCTCTGGCCCTTTCCGGGTGACCTGGAACAGCATGGTGTCCTGCGGCACCGGCTGGGTTGCTGAGGTCGGTGAACTTGTGATCGCCATTGTTCCGCGCGAGGAAGGACCCGACAACGAAGGACCGACCGCTTACGTAAACGGTGCGTTACAGTACGATCCACTTGTCAGAACGATCCTCGACCTCGTTGAATCAAGCTCCCCTTAGGGGGCCGCGCCGGTCAGTATCCCTCGTCAACCCCGGATGACTCCTCAGGCCCGCTGTCGTCGTGCACAATGGCCACGACGACAAGGAACCGATTTTCCCCAGGGGACCTGGGCGTCGCCCCTGGATCGCCGGACGACGGCCCACCGAACGTCCTTCGTCAGGCCACAGATCTGGCACCTCGCGATGACCGGGACCCGATGGCGTTGAAGGTTTGCCAGGGTCGGCGCAAGGTTGCGCCAGGCGGCCGGGGACCAGTTCATTTGCCACCCGGCGCGCGGGTCGCTACATCGCGCCCCTACCTCCCATCCGATTTTGACGACAGGGCGCACCGCACCTCATGGCGCAGCAATATATCTTCCAGATGCAGGGTCTGACCAAGACCTTTCCCGGCGGCCGCAAAATTTTCGAGAACATCTGGCTGAGCTTCTACAACGACGCCAAGATCGGCGTCGTCGGGGTCAACGGCTCGGGCAAATCGACCCTGCTGAAGATCATGGCCGGCATCGACCCGGAGTTCAGCGGCGAGGCCAAGGCCGCCGACGGCGTCAAGCGCGGCTATCTGGAACAGGAACCCCACCTCGACGAGGCCCTGAACGTCCGCGAGAACGTCGAGGCCTGGTGCGAGGAGAAGCAGTGGGTCAACCGCTTCAACGCCATCGCCATGGAGATGGCCGAGAACTACTCCGACGAGCTGATGGAGGAGATGACCTCGCTCCAGGAGAAGATCGACGCCGGCGACGTCTGGGACATCGACAGCCGCATCGAGATGGCGATGGACGCCCTGCGCTGCCCGCCCGACGACTGGGCGGTGACCAACCTGTCCGGCGGGGAAAAGCGCCGCGTCGCCCTGGCGCGGCTGCTGCTGTCCAAGCCCGACATGCTGCTGCTGGACGAGCCGACCAACCACCTCGACGCCGAGAGCGTCGCCTGGCTGCAGCACCACCTGGAGGCCTTCCCGGGTTGCGTCATCCTGGTGACCCACGACCGCTACTTCCTGGACCTGGTGACCAAATGGACGCTGGAACTCGATCGCGGAAAGGGCATCCCCTACGAGGGCAACTACTCCGGCTGGCTGGAGCAGAAGCAGAAGCGGGTGGTTCAGGAGAACTCGGAATCCGAGGCTCGCCAGCGCGCCCTGACCCGCGAACTGGAATGGGTGCGGTCGGGCGCCAAGGCACGTCAGGCCAAGTCCAAGGCCCGTCTGGCCGCCTATGAGCGGATGGTGACCGAGCAGGAGAACCTGCGCGGGGCCCAGACCCACGCCCACATCCAGATCCCGCCCGGACCGCGTCTGGGCAATGTCGTTCTGGAGGTCGAGGGCCTGCAGAAGTCGTATGGCGACAAGCTGCTGTTCGACAACCTGACCTTCAAACTGCCGCCCAACGGCATCGTCGGCGTGATCGGCCCGAACGGCGCAGGCAAGTCGACCATGTTCAAGCTGATCACCGGCCAGGAAACGCCCGACGGCGGAAGCATCAAGGTCGGGGAGACGGTCAAGCTGGCCTATGTCGACCAGTCCCGCGACGCCCTGGACCCGAACAAGACCATCTGGGAAGAGATCAGTGGCGGCACCGATGTGATGATGGTCGGCAAACGCGAGATCAACACCCGCGCCTATGTCGGCAGCTTCAACTTCAAGGGCGGCGACCAGCAGAAGAAGGTCGGACAGCTGTCGGGCGGTGAGCGCAACCGCGTCCACCTGGCCAAGACCCTGGCGACCGGCGGCAACCTGATCCTGCTGGACGAACCGACCAACGACCTGGACATCGAGACCCTGCAGAACCTCGAGGAGGCGCTGGAAGAGTTCGCCGGCTGCGCCGTGGTCATCTCCCACGACCGCTGGTTCCTCGACCGTCTGGCGACCCACATCCTGGCCTTCGAGGGCGACAGCCACGTCGAATGGTTCGAAGGGAACTTCGAGGCCTATGAAGAGGACAAGAAGCGCCGCCTGGGGACGGACGCGTTGATCCCGCACAGGATCAAGTTCCAGAAGTTCGGGCGGTAAGGCTCCAGACCAGAAAACAAAAATGGGGACCGGGCTGCGGCCCGGTCCCCTTTTCTTTTTCGCGTCAGAACGCCGGGATCAGCCGAAGGCGCGAACCGGTTCGATCTCGGCCACCGGGCGCGTCGCCGGGAACAGCACGGCAGGCGACACCGCAACGGCATCCTCGTCCGGAGTGACCATCCAGCCCTTGCGGCCGAAGGCCTCGCCCACCGCGCGGCGCGAGGTGAAGACCCCGATCGGGGCGGCGAACAGCAGCGGCAGGACGATCGGGGCGAACCAGGTCGCCAGGTCGGGACGGATGAAGAGGCCGGCCGCGAACATCGCGCCCGTCAACATCTGCCAGCGCATGGCGATGAAGGCATCCTTCCAGGCCAAGCCGTCGGCGCTGCGTTGCTGGGCCGACCAGCCGGCGTCATGGCCGCTGACGATCTTGATGACGGCGATGGTGTTGGCGACCATCAGGATGGGGGCCAGGGCGGCGGACAGGGCGATTTCCAGCGCCATGCCCTTGAGGATCTGACGGGTGCCGCCGAAGGCCTTGCGCTCGCCCGGACGGGTCAGGACCAGAACGAAGCCCATCAGCTTGGGGCCCATCAGCATCACGCCACCCAGCAGCGAAGCCAGCATGAAGGGCGAGAACTGGGGGTTCAGGATGTAGAAGAACGACGTCCAGTCGACCGGGCCCTGCAGCTGCATGGCCATGCCGACGATCAGCGAGGCCAGCCACAGCGGCGACGACAGATAGGCCATGCAGCCCATGGCCAGTTGCAGGCGGCTGATGGGGTTCAGACCCGGGGCGCCGATCAGGGCCAGGTGCTGCAGATTGCCCTGGCACCAGCGGTGATCGCGGCGGATGAAGTCGGTCAGGGTCGGCGGGGTCTCTTCGCAGCTGCCGTCCAGGGCGGCCGTGACGTGGACGGCCCAGCCGGCGCGGCGCAGCAGGGCGGCCTCGACGACGTCGTGGCTCATGATGTGGCCACCGAAGGGCTTGCGGCCTTCAAGCTCTGGCAGGCCGGCGCAGTCGGCGAAAGCGCGGGTGCGAAGGATGGCGTTGTGGCCCCAGTAGCTGGCCTCCGAACCCGCCCACCAGGCCAGGCCGGCAGCGGCGACGCGGCCGTACAGGCGCACGCCGAACTGGGACACGCGCGCGAACAGGGTCTGGGCCTTGATGATGGTCGGGGCGGTCTGGATCAGGCCGACGCCGGGGTTGCGCTCCATGGCGTCGACCAGACGCAGCACGGTCTCGCCGGCCATGGTCGAGTCGGCGTCCAGCACGATCATGAAGTCGTAGGCACCGCCGAAGGTGCGCGTCCAGTCGGCGATGTTGCCGGCCTTGCGTTCGATGTTCTCGGTCCGGCGGCGATAGTAGAGCTGGCTGCCGGCGTGGGCGCGCAGGGCCATGCAGGCCGACAGTTCGGCAATGGCGGCCTCGTCTTTTGTCGAATCGCTGAGCACGAACAGGTCGAAGGCGTCCGAAGCCCCCAGGCGGGCCAGGGAGGCGTCGAGCGCGCCGAGGCGGGCCAGGGCCGCGCGGGCGTCCTCGTTGTAGAGCGGCATCAGCAAGGCCGTCCGGCGCGTCGGCAGCGGCGGATAGGGCGCGAAGTCCATGTCGTCCTGCTCGCGGCCCGTCAGCATCACGACCAGACCGGCGAAGGTGCTGCAGAACCAGCAGGCGATGGCCAGGATCAGGACGGCGAAGATGACCAGGGCCAGGATCTCGAGCGGCTGAAACCCTTCGCGCGCGCACAAGATCACCGGTGCGATCAGGGCCAGCAGAGCCACGGCGAACGTGGAACCGAACACGATGAACCGACGGGTCAGCAGCCCGTCCGGACGCGTCGCCGGACGAGCGGTCACCTGACGGTCGGCGTCGTCGAACGTCTGGCGCGGCATGGCAAGCGGGGCCTGCTCAGGCAGCCAGCCGCTGACACCGGTGAAGGCCGAAAACATCTCGACCTTGTCATCGGATTGATAGACACGTGCCGTCGAGCCGTAGCCGCTCATGAAAGCTCCCTTTCGGGTCACAAGGCGCCAACCGGACACGGTTGTTGCGATGCAACATCGCAGGCACTTTCAATCACTCTTGCGCGATTTTCAATCACGGAATGGTGATCACGTGAATTTTCTTGGGCGATCAGGCGTCGTCGATCGATGCGATGCCGGGATCCAGGGCTTTTCCGAGAAGCCAGGCCGCCACGCCGACCCACCCGACCAGCACGATGGCAAAGGCCCGTTCCCAGTAGCCGACGTTCAAATCGTTGACCGTTCCGGGAAAGATCAGGTGCTTGGTCATGACCGTCAGGGCGACCATGGCGAGGAAGGCGGCGAGCAGGAACTGTTTGAGACGAAGGACCCCTGCGGCGTCCCGCAAGGCAAACAGCAGGAACGCCGGCGCCAGCTGAATCCCCAGGCCCAGGTTGATGGCCATGTGTCGCGGGTCCGGCCAGGCATAGAGGCTTGAGACGACCAGCCCGATCCCCGCCAGCACGAACAGCAGACCGATCAGGATGGGCGACACGACGGACCGGGTCAGGATCACGACGGCGAGGGCGAATCCCAGGCCCGCAAATCCGGTCAGGACCCCGGCGAACAGGACCCCGGCGTTGAAGATCCACGGATGGGCCGCCGTCGCGCCGCCCAGTTCGCTCAGATACTGTCGGGCGTGATCGAAGTCCGTGTAGGTCGCCGCCGCGATCAGCACCGCCACCAGCGCCAGAACCGGTGCCGCCACGCCGACCGCGAGCAGGGCTCGCGCCGCCTTTGCGATATCCTGCGCCGGGATCTTCATGCGACCTTGTCGGCCCGAGCGACGGGAGCCGAACCGGCGACGACATGCCCGGCGGCAAGAGGCTTGAGCCCCCAGATGGGGCGGATCAGCGGGATTCGGCGCACACCCTCATAGACCAGAAGACTGCCGCCGATCGTGACGATCACGAGCACCCCGGCCTCGAGTGGAGCGGCCCAGCCCAATGGCCCGATCAGCCACAGCGCGACGACCAGGATCGTCTGGTGCGCCAGATAGCAGGTGAAGACCGCGTCGCCGAGATACCGCAACACACGACTGTCGCGCTGGCGCAGGTACAGACTGCCGAACCCCAGGATGGTGCAGATCACGGCCCACTGGTCGATCGCGAAAACCAGGTTTCGCGGGACGCCCCAGAAGGCCCCTCCCCCCGGATGCGCGGTCTGCAGCATCATGACGGGCAGGGCCAGGCCGGCGATCCCCAGGCCGAGCCAGCGATATCGCTCCAGATCGCGCCACACGGCCTCCTGTCGTACGACCAGAAAGCCGAACAGGAAGGCCCCCAGGGACAGGGCATGATTGTACCAGTCGTGGGTCAGGGTGTTGGTCACGCCGATCTGCGGAAACACCGTCAGACGGATGAAGATCAGATAGGCCATCGGCACGACGACCACCCGCCAGCCGGCCAGAGCCTGCACCAGCAACGCTTCGGCCCGCGCCAGCAGCGTCGGGCGCATCATCAGCAGCACCACGACCGCGCTGTAGACCGCGATATAGACGATGAACCACAGATGGTTGACGGGGACGCCGTCGCTGAGGCCCGAAAGGCTGAATTCGTGCCACCACCAGGCGGCGAAGTCGCCGGACCAGCCACCCTTGTCCATGGCCTCGATCCACGACTGGATCGGCACGAGGACCAGGGTCCCGAGCAACAGGGGCGGAATCAGACGCTCGGCCCGGGCCCGAGCCACCTGGCCGGCGCTCCGGCGCGCTGTCATGAACCGAAGCGCGGCACCGGAAACCAGAAACAACAGCGTCAGCCGCCACGGATTGGTGACCAGCACGCCTTCGCGCATCCATTCGAAGGTGTGACGGCTGTGGATGTGCCAGTCATAGGGCGCATAGGCCAGGCCGACGTGATACAGGATCAGCAGGCCGAACGCGGATACCCGGATCCAGTCCAGATCGAGGCGACGGACAGGTGTGGCGGCGGGGTTCACCCTGCGTCTATGATCGACCGGCCCCGCCCTGTCCACGCCGCCTTGCCAGGGGTCAGCGCGGCGGCGTCACCGGACGAGGACGCGATAGGTCTCCGTCCGGGCCGGCGGCGTTCCCTGTTCCCAGGCGCGTCGATAGGTGAAGGTCAGGGTCGCGGTGCCGGGGCGCGCTGCGACAAAGCGCCAATGCGTCGTGCCGCCCACACCGACCATCCCGGGGGCGTGCGGCTCGACGATCTCCTCACCGAAGGGAGTGCCGGGCGTCAGGACGCCGCCTTCGATGTCGAACACCTGCCACTGGTATCCGGTGGTGCTGTTGCTGTCGAGCGCCACAGCCATCGTCTGGCCGACGTTCAAACGGGTCTCCCCGCCCTTCACGCCCTCGACATCGCCGTTCACGGGCATCGCTCCGGTCCCTCCGTCCCGTCCACCGCCGACGGCGCTGCACCCGGTCAGAAGCGCGACGGTGAGGAATGAGGCGGCGATGATTTTCATGGAGGCTCCTTCGGCGGGCGAACCGCCTTCCTGCTCCAGCCTAGCCGCCCTGCACGGTGTTCGGCGACCCTCTTTTTCCTGACCGCCGACTGGCTCCTGACCCGCGTCAAGCCTAGAAGCACTGCCATGCAGCCCCGTCCCGCCGTCCTGATCATGCAGCCCGCCCTGGGTCTGCTGACACCGTTTCTGGAAACCGCCTATCGCGTGTTCCGGTTCTGGGAAGACCCCCCGGTCGAGGCCCAGGCCGACATTCAGGCCGTCGTTGTGATCGGCGAAGCGCCGCTGGATACGGCGGTGCTGGAGCGTCTGCCGAACCTGAAGCTTATCGCCTGCTTCACATCGGGCTATGACGGCATCGACCTGGACTGGTGCGCCGCCCGAGGCCTGCCGGTCACCCACGCGCCCGCCGTCAATCACGAGGACGTGGCCGATCATGCGCTGGGACTGATTCTGGCGGCCCGCCGCCAGATCCTCGCGGGTGACCGCACACTGAGGGACGGCAACTGGCGAATGGAAAGCCGGCTGATGACCCCGTCCATGAAGGGTCAGCGGGTCGGAATTGTCGGCCTTGGCCTGATCGGCGAAGCCGTCGCACGCCGGGTGCAGGTGATGGGCTGCGAGGTCGCCTGGTGGGGGCCACGCGACAAGCCCTCGCCCTGGCCCCGCAACGCCAGCCTGCCGGAGCTCGCGCGAAACAGCGACATCCTGGTCGTCGCCTGTCGCGCGGACCGGACGAACCGTGGCCTGATCTCGGCCGAGGTGCTCAGGGCGCTCGGCTCGAACGGGCTTCTGGTCAATGTCGCGCGGGGACAGTTGGTGGACGAGGAGGCCCTGATCGCGGCGCTGCGGTCCGGCACCCTGGGTCAGGCGGCGCTGGACGTCTTCGAGACCGAACCTGTCGATGCCGCGCGCTGGGCCGACGTGCCCAATACCGTCCTGACGCCGCACACGGCTGGGGCTACGACCGAGGCGGTGCAGGGCATGCTGGGCCTGTTGATGCGCAATCTGGCCGCAGCAGTGGCGGACGACCCCCTGATCACGCCGATCGCCCCGACGCGCTGACGCCAGTTGCGGAAGGTCGATCGGACACGCCGGATAGATGCCTCATCGGAGCCCGCTCTTGACCGACCAGACCGACGAAATCACGCGCCAGACCACACCGGACGCCGGATCAGACCCGGATCTGACGCTGGAATGCTTTCCCATGCGTCGCGACCCGCCGCGTCTGGTGCCCGGCCGTCCCGAACGTGACTGGATGGACGATTTCGCCGGTCGCCACCCCTATCGGTGCCTGCCGCTCACCATGGCCAACACCACAGGGTGGGAGTTGCTGTGTCCGTTCGGTTTCGAGGCCGAGTGGGACGGGCGGATGGGGGCCGATTCGATCCGGTTCCGGCCGGATGCCGGTGCCGAGTTCTTCGACCATTTCGCCGCGTCGCACTTCACCGAAGGCGTGTTGACCTTCCACACCGGCTGGCTGTTCCGCACGCCGCCCGGCTGGGCGTTGCGGGCCTCGGGCGTGCCCAACCGGTTCAAGCACGGGATCGGCGCGCTGGAGGGCCTGACCGAGACGGACTGGCTGCCCTACCCCTTCACGATGAACTGGCGCTTCACCGCGCCGGGGATCGTGCGGTTCGAGAAGGACGAACCCTTCTGCTTCATTCAACCGGTCGAACACCGCAGGATCGAGGCCTTCCGGCCCGTCCGCGCCTCGATGGACGAGGACTCCGACCTGGCGCTGCAGTATCGCAAATGGATGGAGGTCCGGACCGACTTCAACACCCGCATGGCCAACGGCGATCCGGAGACGATCAAACAGGCCTGGCAGCGGTTCTATTTCCGCGGCGAGTTCCCCGACCAGATCGCCCGGGCACCGGCCGCGCACGTGAACAAGCGCCGCCTGTCCCCCCTGCCAGACAGCCCGCCGACGGAGCCCGGCCCTCCGGCAAGGGCCCACATCGGGTTCAGAACCTGGTCCGCCGTTCCGAAGCCCCGATAACCCCGGCGCGACACCACCTTTTCGGGCTTCCAATCATATAAGGATATCCTTATATGATTTTCCCATGTCCCTGACGGCAGAACAGACGATCGAAGCCCTGCGCGCCGCCGGCGAGCCGACGCGGCTGCGCATCCTGTCGCTGCTGGCGGGCGAGGAACTGTCGGTGATGGAACTCAGCCGGGTTCTGGACCAGAGCCAGCCCCGGGTGTCCCGCCACCTGAAGCTGATGACCGACGCGGGTCTGATCGAACGGTTTCCCGATGGCGCGAGGGTCTTCTATCGCGTCTCGCACGACGTGGACGCCCGTCGCCTGATCGACACGGTGCTGGACCTGCTGGACGACGCCGAGGGCGAGGCGGACCACGCCCGCCTGAACGCTGTCCGCGATGAACGCGCGACGGCCGCCGCCGCCTATTTCGAGACCGTGGCCCCCAGCTGGGACCGCATCCGGTCCCTGTATGTGTCCGAATCGGCGGTCGAGAGCGCCATCGCCCGCGCGGCCGGAACCGGCCCGTTCGACCGCGTCGTCGACCTCGGCACCGGCTCGGGCCGCATGCTGACCCTGCTGGGCTCCAGGGCGCGGATGTCGATCGGGCTGGATCTGAGCCAGAACATGCTCAACATCGCCCGCGCCAATGTGGTCAAGGCGGGCCTGGACAGGGTCGAACTGCGCCACGGCGACATCTTCGCCACCCGCCTGCCCGGCCAGTCCGCCGACCTCGTTCTGGTCCATCAGGTGCTGCACTATCTGGTCGATCCGGCGGCTGCCGTCGCAGAGGCCGCCCGACTGGTCAGTCCCGGTGGAAAACTTCTGATCGTTGATTTCGCCCCCCACGACCTCGAGCAACTGCGCGACGAACATCAGCATCGCCGGCTCGGATTTGCCGACGAGGAGATCGGCCGCTGGCTGGCAGAGGCCGGTCTCGACGCCTCCGCCTCCATCGCCCTGCCGCCCGATACCGCAGGCCTGACCGTCACCATCTGGACCGCGACACGCCCGGCCGTCGCCAAGAGGAGCGTTGCCTGATGGCCGCCACCGCCACGTCACTCGCGGACGCCCGCGCCCTGCTGCTGTCGCCGCTGGGGCCGGTCGCGCGCGCCGGAAACAACGCCAATCCGGTCCGGGTCTCGTTCGAGTTCTTCCCGCCCAAGACCGACGAAGCCGAAGCGACCCTGTGGAAGGCCGTCCGCCGTCTGGAGCCGCTGAATCCTGCGTTCGTGTCCGTGACCTATGGCGCGGGCGGCTCGACGCGCGAGCGCACCCACCGCACGGTTCAACGGATGCTGGCCGAAACGAACCTGAAGCCGGCCGCCCACCTGACCTGTGTCGAGGCCAGCCGCGAGGAGGTCGATCAGGTCATCCAGGACTACAAGGCCATCGGCGTCGACCACATCGTGGCCCTGCGCGGCGATCCGCCCGGTGCCAGTGGCATTGGCGGGGCCTATCAGCCGCGCGCCGATGGCTATGCCAATGCGACGGAGCTGGCCCGCGCGATCCAGCGCGTCGGCGGGTTCCAGACCTCGATCGGCGTCTATCCGGAAAAGCATCCCGAAAGCCCGTCCATCGAGCACGACATCGACGTGCTGAAGGCCAAGGTCGACGCGGGTGCTACGCGCGCACTGAGCCAGTTCTTCTTCGATATCGACGCCTTCCTGCGGTTCCGGGACCGGATCCGGGCGGCGGGCGTGACCATTCCCCTGCTCCCCGGGATCATGCCGGTATCGAACTTCGCAGGATTGCAGCGGATGAGCGCGTCATGCGGCGCGACGATCCCGGCCTGGCTCGCGGCCCATTTCGAGGGTCTGGACGACGATCCCGAGACGCGAAAGCTGCTGGCCGCCTCCGTCGCCGCCGAGACCTGCGCCCGGCTGCAGGAGGAGGGATTTTCCGACTTCCACTTCTACACCCTGAACCGCGCCGACCTGGTCTATGCCATCTGCCGGGTGCTGGGTGTGCGCGAAGGACAGTCCTCCCCCATCGGGGGAGGTGTCGGCGAAGCCGACGAAGGGGGCAGCCCCCTCCACCACCCTTCGGGTGGTCCCCCTCCCCCGGCGGGGGAGGATTACGCATGACCGCCCGCGAAGAACGCATCGCGGCCCTCCATGCCGCCGCGAAGGCGCGCATCCTGGTCCTCGACGGATCATGGGGCGTGATGATCCAGCGCGCCGAACTGTCCGAAGAGGATTTCCGCGGCGACCGTTTCGCCGGCCACAACGGCCAGATGAAGGGCAACAACGACATCCTGTGCATCACCCGCCCGGATGTCATCGCTGACCTGCACGACCAGTATTTCGCCGCCGGGGCCGACATCTCCGAGACCAACACCTTCTCGGCCACGGTCATCGCCCAGGACGACTATCACCTGGACGCCGATGCGGTGTGGGACATCAATCTGGAAGGCGCGAAACTGGCCCGCGCCTCGGCTGACCGCTGGACGGAGAAGGAACCACACAAGCCGCGTTTTGCCGCCGGATCGATCGGACCGCTGAACAAGATGCTGTCGATGTCGTCCGACGTGAACGATCCCGGCGCGCGGCTGGTCACCTTCGACCAGGTCTATGAGGCCTATCGCCATCAGGTGAAGGCGCTGAACGAGGGCGGGGTCGACCTCTATCTGATCGAGACCATCACCGACACGCTGAACTGCAAGGCCGCGATCAAGGCCATCAAGGATCTGGAAGACGAGGGGATGGAGCCCCTGCCCATCTGGATTTCGGGCACCATCACCGACCGGTCGGGCCGCACCCTGTCGGGCCAGACGGCCGAGGCCTTCTGGAACAGCGTGCGGCACGCCAGGCCGTTTGCTGTCGGCTTCAACTGCGCCTTGGGGGCCGATCTGATGCGGCCGTTCATCGCCGAACTGAGCCGGGTCGCCGACACCCTGGTCGCCGCCTATCCCAACGCCGGCCTGCCCAACGCCATGGGCCAGTATGACGAGGAACCGCACCAGACGGCCCATTTCATCGAGGAATGGGCGGCTTCGCGTCTGGTCAACATCGTCGGCGGCTGCTGCGGCACGACGCCGGAGCATATCCGCCACACGGCCGAGGCGGTGTCGAAACTGCCGACGCGGGAGATCCCGGAGCGGCCGGTGGCGATGCGGCTGTCGGGGCTCGAACCGTTCGAGCTGGTGGCGTGACCCCATATACCCCCACCTCAGACCCATTGACACCCCCCATAGGCCCCCTAGACTCTCTTCCGCTGCTGACAGGGAGATTTGACATGGGCGCTCAAGCCGAAACCGCTGTGAAAGACGTCGTCGTCTGGACCAAACACGTCCATGGCGATCGAAGGGTCACCGCGCGCCTCCAGTCCCTGAAGGGCGGCGAAGACCTGGAACTCGTCGTCGATGGCGTCCGTGGCCTGTGGCGCAAGATGGCCGATGGGGTGGACGGGCGCCCTACGTCCGGACTGCGTCCCGTCGGGCGGATGCAGACGTTCTGGAAGGAGTTGTATGCGTCACGTCGGGGGGAAACTGTTGTGATCGAACTTCCTGGCGATGAGGTTGCGGACGCGCCGCTGATCTACCCCGCCGATCCCGACCCGAAGGTTCGGGCCGAGGCCTTGCAGGCCCTGTTAACGGCGGGCGGCGGGCACTCCTGCGGCGAACGTTGGACCCGCGACGAATTGTACGACCGATGATTTCCGCCGACACCAACGTCTTCGCCTACCTGTATGACGAAGACAGTCCGCAAAAGCAGGCTGTCGCGAGAGCTACGGTGGCGGCCTTGGCGGCGAAACAGGGAATCGTTGGCCTTCAGGTCGTCGGTGAACTGAACAATGTCCTGCGCCGCAAGATGGGTAAGACACCTTCAGAGGCCGCGCAGGCCGGGCGGCGTCTGATCGGGGCATTTTCGGTCTTTCCCCCCACCCGTCAGGCCGCGGTCTGGGCCCTTGAGCAGGCAGGCGCTGCAACGCTTCAGTACTGGGACGCCCTTCTGCTGGCGTCAGCGCGTCAGGCGGGCGTGGACACGCTCCTGACCGAAGACCTGTCCGACGGGGCCGAGATCAACGGCGTCCTCATCATCAATCCGTTCGGCGAGCAGGGTCTGAGTCCGCGAGCGAGACAGGTTCTGGAGATCTAGTGCGCCCCACCTTCATCAACGTCGGCGAGCGGACCAATGTCACCGGCTCGGCCAAATTCAAGAAGCTGGTGGTGGAGGGCGACTATCCCGCCGCCCTGACCGTCGCCCGCCAGCAGGTCGAGGCCGGCGCATCGATCATCGATATCAATATGGACGAGGGCCTGCTGGATTCGAAAGCGGCCATGGTCACCTTCCTCAACCTGATCGCAGCCGAGCCCGACATCGCCCGCGTGCCGGTGATGATCGACTCCTCGAAATGGGAGGTGATCGAGGCGGGCCTGAAATGCGTCCAGGGCAAGCCGATCGTCAATTCCATCTCGATGAAGGCGGGCGAGGCGGAGTTCCGCGAACAGGCGGTCAAATGCCTGCGCTACGGCGCCGCCGTCGTCGTGATGGCCTTCGATGAGGTCGGACAGGCCGATACCGCCGCGCGCAAGATCGAGATCTGCACCCGCGCCTATCGCATCCTGGTCGACGAGGTCGGTTTTCCGCCCGAGGACATCATCTTCGACCCCAATATCTTCGCCGTGGCGACGGGGATCGAGGAGCACGACAACTACGCCGTCGACTTCATCGAGGCGACGCGGGTCATCAAGGCCACCCTGCCTTATGCGCGGGTCTCGGGCGGGGTGTCGAACGTCAGCTTCAGCTTTCGCGGCAATGAGCCGGTGCGCCGGGCGATCCACAGCGTCTTCCTGTACCATGCCATCCAGGCGGGCATGGACATGGGCATCGTCAATGCGGGCGACCTGCCCGTCTATGACACCCTCGACCCGGTCCTGCGGGAGGCTGTCGAGGATGTGATCCTGAACCGCCCGCAGCGGACCAATGTCAGCAACACCGAGCGGCTGGTCGACATCGCCGAAATTCAAGGGCGACAAGGGCGGCGCCGGGACGAAAGGCGACCTGAATGGCGCGGCTGGCCCCGGTGGGCAAGCGGATCGAGCACGCCCTGGTCAACGGCATCACCGAGTTCATCGACGCCGATACCGAGGAGGCCCGCCTGTCGTTCGACCGGCCGCTGCACGTCATCGAGGGTCCGCTGATGGACGGGATGAACGTCGTCGGCGACCTGTTCGGATCGGGCAAGATGTTCCTGCCGCAGGTGGTGAAGTCCGCCCGCGTGATGAAACAGGCCGTGGCCTGGCTGGAACCCTTCATGGAGGCCGAAAAGGCCGGAAAACCGCGCGAGCAGGCCGGCCGCATCCTGATGGCCACGGTCAAGGGCGATGTCCACGACATCGGCAAGAACATCGTCGGCGTGGTCCTGCAATGTAACAACTACGAGGTCATCGACCTGGGCGTCATGGTCCCGGCCGACCGGATCCTGGACGCCGCGATCGAGCACAAGGTCGACATCATCGGCCTGTCGGGCCTGATCACCCCGAGCCTGGACGAGATGGTCTTCGTCGCCCGCGAAATGCAGCGGCGCGGCTTCGACATCCCCCTGCTGATCGGCGGGGCCACGACCAGCCGGACCCATACGGCGGTCAAGATTGAGCCGGGCTATTCCTCCGGATCGACCACCTATGTCGTGGACGCCAGTCGCGCCGTCGGCGTGGTCTCGGGTCTGCTGTCGAAGACCGAACGGGCGAAGAACGAGGCCGCCACCCGCGACGAATACATCCGCATCCGCGAGCAATACGCCCGGGGCCAGGAGGTCAAGGCGCGCGCCACCCTGCCCCAGGCCCGCGAGAACCGCTTCCGGCCCGATCCGGTCGATCCCATGCCCGGCGCGCCCTCCTTCATCGGCGTCCGCGCCTTCGACAGCTGGGACCTGCAGGACCTCGCCGATCACATCGACTGGACGCCCTTCTTCGCCAGTTGGGAACTGATCGGCCGCTATCCGCAGATCCTCGAGGACGAGATCGTCGGACAGGCCGCGACCGACCTGTTCACCGATGCCAGGGTCATGCTGAAGCGGATCGTCGACGAGAAGTGGTTCACGGCCAGGGGCGTCGTCGGCTTCTGGCCCGCCAATGCCATCGGCGACGACGTGGCCGTCTATGCCGATGAGAGCCGCAGCGAAGAGATCGCCCGGTTCCACACCCTGCGCCAGCAGATCCGGAAGGCGAACGGCAAGCCCAACCTGGCCCTGTCGGATTTCGTGGCAGAGGCCGGTCAGGACTATATCGGAGCCTTCGCCGTCACGACCGGCCACGGCGAACTGGAGGCCTCGAAGCGGTTCAAGGACGCGGGCGACGACTATTCCGCCATCATGGCTGCGGCCCTCGCCGACCGTCTGGCCGAGGCCTTCGCCGAGCGGCTGCACAAGGAAGTGCGGACCCGGCTGTGGGGCTATGCGCCGGATGAGGCGACCGGCATCGACGACCTGGTCGCCGAGCAATACCAGGGCATCCGCCCTGCCCCCGGCTATCCCGCCCAGCCCGATCACACGGAAAAGGCCACGCTGTTCAGACTGTTACAGGCGGAAGCGAACGCGGGCATGGCCCTGACGGAATCCTTCGCCATGACCCCGCCCGCCTCGGTCTCGGGCCTGTATTTCGGCCATCCCGGCAGCCATTATTTCGGCGTCGGCAAGATCGATCGCGATCAGGTCGAGGCCTATGCCGCGCGCAAGGGCTGGGATGTCGAGACCGCCGAACGCTGGCTGGCCCCGATCCTCAACTACGAGCCGGGCGCGGTGGAACGGGTCGCGGCGGCTTAGCTGTCCCCTTCTCCCCTTGCGGGAGAAGGTGGCCGAGCCCCCCGGTCCGATCTTCGATCGGCCGGAGGACAGGCTCCGCGAGGTCGGCTGAGGGGTGACTCCCGGTCTTGCTGATCGGCGTCTGCTCGCCTCATGTCATTTGCGTCGCCGTACCCCTCATCCGTCAGCCTTCGGCTGCCACCTTCTCCCGCAAGGGGAGAAGGCGTCTATTACCCCTTCGGCTGACCGGTCTCGTCCAGACCGGCGTCATCCAGCGTTTCCGGCGGGGTGGTGATGTTCTCGCGGACGCGGCGCGCGGCGTGCTCGCACCGGCCCGGCAGGCCGAAGAACAGGCCGAAGGCTTCGCTGCGCACGCGTTCGTCGGTCTGCGCCATCAACGGCGTCCATTTGGCCGCGGCCCCGGCGGCGGCCGCTTCGGCGGCGGCACGCGTGGCGGGCGTCTGGCGCGCGGCCCCGATCCGGAGCGCCTCACGGAAGTCCGTCGCCTCCAGCCCGCCCAGCCGCATGATCTCGCGATCCAGATCGTCTGCCGTGGTCAGGGTCCGTCCCAGCGCAATGTGTCCCTCGACAAGGGCCGCACACCAGGCCACCAGCGGATAATCCTGTTCCGGCGCGCCGCGCGGCAGGGGCGTGGCATAGGCGATGGCCTCACGGGCGTTGCGGGCGGCGACACTTTCGCCTCCACCGCGAGCGGTGGTGATGGGCCCGTCTGCGTCCTGGCTACGGGCGGGTGACTGAACGGCGAGGGCCAGAGCGAGAAGCGAGGCGGCGAAGAGCGTGCGCATGAGTAGTCCGGTGTTCGGTACAAAGGAGATCAACGTGACAGTCTGTCGAACACAGCGATGGTTTTTCTGCGACCCCTGATCGCGGATCGACAGCAGGCAACAAAAAGGGTGGCGGACCCGAAGATCCGCCACCCCGTCTGCTCATACAGGCGTCTGTTCTAGAACTTGATCGACGCGCTCAGACGCACGAAGCGGGGCGTCTGGTAAGAGGTGACCTTGCCGAAGTTCGGGTTGACCTGGCCCGGGCCCGGATAGACGCCGATATCGATCTCGCCGAACTCGTTGAAGTCGAGCTCATTGTTGCTGGCGAATACGTTGAACACATCGGCCCGCAGCGTCACGCCCTCACCCGGAATACCCCAGCGATCGCTGATCGTATAGGCGAACGTCAGGTCGACCTGGGTCAGCCAGTCGCTTTCGAACAGCGAACCCCGCGGCGTGGATTCCGACTTACCGTCGCCGTTCCTGTCGCAGTACCACGAGGCGGCACCGTAGTAGGCGGCGAACAGATCGTCGTCGGTCTTCGGATCCGTCTCGGGGTGAACGCCCTGACAGCCGAACAGGCGCGGCGACTGAACGATGATGTTCGTGCCGATATTGAAGGCGGGCGTAACCTGCCAGTTGCCATAGGCCTTGAACGAGTGTTCGCGATGGTTCGGCAGCTTGCCAGAGGCACCGTCCGCAAGGCCGGGGACGTCGTAGTCCTGGGTCAGGCCGGGATCGGCCTGGCCGTTATCGGACTTGAGGGCACCCTCATAGTTACCTTCGTTGTTCGACCAGAGGTAGCTGACGCGACCACCCCAGACGCCGTCGAAGGCGCGTTCCAGGGTAAACTCCGCCGCCGTGTACTCGCGGACAGGTTTCGGAAAGCGCAGGTCCGAAGCCGACAGGGTGACCTGGCGATCCGTCGTGATGCGTCCGCCCGAAGCCTTCGCCAGATCGGAACCGGCCAGGGTCACGGTCACGTCCTGACCGGGGTTGGCCAGAACATACTGGTGGAAGCCAGACCAGACCGAATAGCAGCTGGCGGCCGTCAGACCGCCGCCGGCAGCCGCGCAGTAAGCCTGCAGGGCGCTGTCGATGGCGATGTCGTCGATGGCACGGCCCAGATCACGATAGGTGCCGGTGACGCTGGCGGTGAAGTCACCCCAGTCGTTGCTGAACTCCTGCGAGTAGCCAAGGATGAACTCGTCCACGTACATCGGGGCCAGCTCGGCATCGACCTGGGTGTTGGTCGGGCGGGTGGTGCCGTCCGCCAGGGTGACGGACGAGAACAGCGTGCCCAGGATCGGCTGATCGTTGTCGTCACGAATGCCGTCCTGGTTGGCGTCGATCGCCAGGTTACCGTTGGCCGTATTCAGGTTGTAGGTATCGCGGAAGTAGAGCTCGCGACCAGCGAGGCGCTGGTTGGTGTTGAGCGCGACCGGCAGGAAGTAACGGCCATAGGAGCCGAACAGCTTGGCGGTGCGATCGCCGAACACATCATAGGTGGCACCCAGACGCGGAGCGATCTGGTTCTTGATGTCGACGAAGACGTCGCCCGAGATATTGGCGTTCTCGAAGCTTTCCGCACGCAGGCCAAGGTTCAGGGTCAAGCGATCAGTGACCTGCCAGCTGTCCTGGAGGTAAAGGGCGTTCTGGGTCGATTCCCAGCTACCGTCGTTGTTGTAGACTTCCACGCGGACCCGACGCGGCGAGCCGATCAGCGCAGGACGCGCCCCAGCTGTCGCAGCCGTGAACGGCGACTGGTAGCGGTAGGCGACGCCGCCAGTGCGGGTGCCCGAGCAGTTCAGGGCGTCAGCCCCGACAGCCGTGTTGATCGGGCTGGAGCGGCAGATGTTGAAGCCCCGCCCCGAACGCGACAGCGTCTGGGAACCGGACAGGTTTTCGTTGTCGATACCGGCGCGGACGTGGTGCGCACCCCACAGGTTGAAATAGACATCGACATCGAAGCGCAGCATTTCGCGCTTGTCGTCATTGGTGCCGGGCGAGCCGACCAGCCAGTTGCCGCGCTGGGCGGTCAGAGGGGCGGCGACATCCTCGACGCCGTCGCGGTTGTAGTCGAAGCCCGTGATGTCGGTGATCACCGGATTGACGTCTTCCGCCGACGTCGACGAGGAGTTGTTGTTCGTCTCGCCATAGGCCAGCGACGTCGTCAGCCAGTCGGTCCATTGTCCGGTGTAGCGGATGACCCAGTTATCCCCGCCGGACGTGTTCTGATAGGTGCCGTCGTTTCGCGAATTCGGCGTGGGCGTGCCGGCGAAGAAGGTCGTCTGAGTGACGTCCTGAGTGGTCTCGTCGGAGAAGTAGGTGCCTTCGAGGCGATGACCATCGGCGATGATGTAGTCGATCTTGCCGCCGTAGACCGGGCTGTCGTCCTCGACCTTGAAGCCCTGGTTGGAGGTATTCTGATTGTAGGACTCGCGATAACGCTGGTTGTACAGGCCGTACACGAACAGGCGGTCCTGGATGATCGGGCCACCGGCCTCAAGGATCACATCCCAGCTTTCGAGGGTGTCGAGATCGTTCAGTGCCAGATAGGTGTTCGGCGAGTAGCTGCGAAGCGCTTCAGGCTCCCACAAGGAGGTGATACCGAATTCCCATTCGTTTCCGCCCGACTTGGTGGTGGCGTTGATCACGCCGCCGGTGCCGCGACCGAACTCAGCCGAATAGCCGCCGGTCTTGGTTTCAAAGGTCTCGAAGAACTCGAACGGCACGGATGCGCCGCCCAGGAAGCTGACGAAGTCGGTGATGTTCAGCCCGTTGACGAAGAAGGTGTTCTCACCCGCAGACGAACCGGAGATCGACGGAATGCCGCCGAACGCCGCGTCGCCCGAGGTCACGCCGGGAGCCAGCAGGGCCAGGGCTGTGCCGCTGCGCCCCAGAGGCACGTTGGACGCCAGTTCTTCCACGTCGACGCTCAGGCCGGTTGTGGTGGTGTCGAAGTCGGAAACAGCGGTGCGGACGCCGACGACGACGATTTCGCCAACGTTATCCGCAGCCGCGCCGGCGCGGCCGACGGTGAAGATGGCGGAGGTGGTGCCGCCCACGCCGACCGTGACGGCTTCCGAGAAGGCGTCAAAGCCGCTGGCGTTGATGGAGACGGTATAGCTGCCGGGAGGCAGGGCGACAGCGCGGAAACTGCCCGAAGCGTCCGAAGTCAGCGTGCGGCTGAAGCCCTGGGCGTCGGACGTTACGGTGACGGACGCGCCGCTGACCGGAGACCCGCTCTGGTCGCTGACGGTGCCCGACAGGGCACCCTGGGTCGCCGAGGCCTGAGCCATGGCCACGCCAGGTACAGCCATCAGGGCGATCGAAGGAACCATGGCCGCGGCGAAAATCGCGACACCACCGATCATGGTCGACGCCAGAAGGCGTCCACGGACGGTTTCAACTTTCACTGTCTACTCTCCAGCTGCGCAAATTGGGCTCCCGGCAGGGTCCACCCAACGCTCCGTCGCAATCAAACATCACGACTCCCTGTCACGAGTGTAATCTTCGTAATGATTACGTCCACGTAAATGCTTCAGTCCCGCCACATTCCGCCTCAAACTGTCACCGTTGCGCCACATCCTTGAAACGTGGCCTCAAAGGTAAGAAGGGTGTCAGCCCTTACCCCATTCCCGCGCGCGGGACAGGAAACGCGCCTTGTTGCAAAACCAGCGACCCATCACGACACCAAATGCTGCTGAGCGCGTGAACGCCGCGCTTGCCGCCTTCCAGAGGAGAGACCGGGACGCGGCTGCAGCCCACCTCGCTCATGCCGTGAACAGTGCGAGCGATTTCGGGACAAAGTGGGGGGCTGTGTCACGGCTCGCGTCGACCATCGGGGCCATTTCCGTCGCCCTGATTGCGGCCGAGCGCTACGCACGGGTCAATCCGGCTGATCCAGGCCCTCGGCTGGCCTACGGCCAGATGCTGGCGCTCCACGGGCGCGTCCAGGCTGCCTGCAACGTTGGTCGCGCCCTGACGATCGAGCAACCGAACAACTCTGCCGGATGGCATTTCCTGGGGACCTGCCTGGCGCAGGTCGGCGATATCGAGGCGTCGAATGCTGCGCTTCGACAGGCCATGTCGCTGCACACCGATGCCTCGGCGATGGCCTGGTCCTGGCAGGCGCTGGCCGAGTCCAAGACGTTCGCGGCCGGCGACCCCGACCTGCAGTCGATGCTCGACCTGCTGCAGCGGCTCCCGAATGGACCGGCGGGCGAGGAAGCGCGCAGCGTGCTGAAATATGCACTGGGCAAGGCCTGGGATAATCTCGGCGAAATCGACAGAGCCTTTGCTGCCTATTCGGAAGGCGCTGCGGTCATGCAGAGACTTCGGGGCTACCAGGCGGCAGACACGGACGCCTTTGTTGATCAGGTGATCCAGGGCTGGACCGCTGATTTCGCAGCCCGGCTGCCCGTCGTGGAGACTCGCTCGAACAGGCCGATCTTTGTGTTCGGCCTGCCGCGATCCGGCACCACCTTGATCGAGCAGATTCTGGTCAGCCACGCTGACGTGACCGACGGTGCCGAGATCAATTATTTCAGTACGGCGGCCATGCCCATCCAGGGCTTCACCCCCGCGGCGGTGTCGGCATTCGCGGCCTCAAATGGTGCCAGGGGATTCGAAGCGATCGGTCGGGCCTATCTGACGATGCTCGACGAGCGATTTGGGCCCGATGGCCGGATCGTGGACAAGACACTGAACCACAGCCGCTATCTGGGCCTGATCCGCCACATTCTGCCCGATGCGCGCTTTATCTGGCTGAAACGGTCTGCCGGCGCTGTGGCCTGGTCCTGCTTCCGCACACGCTTTTCGCAGGGAGTCGACTGGAGCTGGTCGCAGGAGGATATGGGTCGCTATTTCCGGGGCGAGGACCGCTTACGCGAGCATTGGACGGAGCAGTTGGGCGACGCCGTCCTGACGCTGCCCTACGATGAGTTGGTCGGTGACATCGAGCCGTGGATCGACCGGATCATTCAGCACGTCGGTCTGCCGCCCCAGGCCGGGCTCAGCGACTTCCACAAGACCAGGCGCGCCGTAACGACCGCCAGTTTCGCCCAGGTCCGGAAACCGCTCTACACCAGTTCGCGGGACGCATGGCGGCGCTACGAGAGCCACCTGGAGCCGTTCTTCAAGGCCTATCAAGGCTGAAAGCCCCCGCAGGAGTCCCCGCATGACCGCCTTCTACCAGACCCTGGACGCGGGGACCCTTGTCGCCCCGCAGATCGCCCTCGACAGTCTCGCGGCGTTCGCCGACGCGGGTGTCGTCGTCGTGATCAGCCATCGTCCGGATAATGAAGACCCCGGTCAACCTTCGGCCGACGAAATGGCCAGCGCTGTGGCGGCCGCAGGCATGCGGTTCGTCCATGCTCCCGTTCGGGGTCTTCCGGACGAGGCGGCGGTGACCGCGACTGCGACGGCCATTGCGGCTCTCGAGCCTCAGGAACGTGTCCTGATGTTCTGTCGCTCGGGCACCCGGTCCGCCATGGCCTGGGCGTTGGCCATGCGGGCGCTGGATCGGTCCGATGCGCAGACCTTGCGCGAAGCCGCCGCCGCAGCGGGCTATGACCTCAGCCGGCTGCCGCTCTAGCGGCTGATCGCAGTCCGCGCGGCGTAGGGGATCGGTTCCGGATCGCCACAGGATGCCAGGACCAGTTGTGCGGCCATCAGGCACAGCATGGCCGCCGCGACGGGCTGGAGCCGGCTTGAGACAGTCAGTGCGATTGATCGGGCCAAGACAGGTGCTCCAGAACAGGTTTACGTTCTGTTAAGGCAAGGAACGGGCCGTCGTCCTTCGTGCCATTTCGAGACCAGCGTCATGTCCGTGCTTCAGGCCATTCCCTTCGTCCGCGCCTTCGATTTCCGGTATGGCCGCGCCGATCAGGTCTCGCCCCTGATCCAGAGGGTCATCTGCAACAACCCCGGCCCGTTCACCTTCACCGGCACCGGCACCTATATCGTCGGCCATTCCCGGCCTGGATCGTCCGTCGCGGTCATCGACCCCGGCCCGCTCGATGCTGCACATCTGGACGCCCTGACACAGGCCGTCGCGGGCCGGACGGTCAGCCATATCCTGGTGACCCACACCCACCGCGACCATTCTCCCCTCGCCCGCCCGTTCGCCGGACGCCTCGGAGCACCGATCCTGGCCGCGCGCCCGCCCGCGCAGGACACGCATGCGTCGGGTCCCCTCGACGAGGAGGAGGACGCCGCGTTTTCACCCGATACGGTCCTGACGGGGGGCGAGGCGATCGCCGGCGAAGGCTGGACCCTTCGCGCCCTTTTCACACCGGGTCATGCGTCCAACCACATGGCCTTCGCCCTGGAAGACGAGAACGCCCTGTTCTGCGGCGACCACGTCATGGGCTGGTCCACCACTGTGGTCGCCCCGCCCGACGGCGACATGGGCGACTACATGCGCAGCCTGGAGCGGGTGATCGCGGCCGATTTCTCGACCCTGTGGCCCACGCACGGCGCGCCGGTGACCGAGCCCGCGCCCTTCCTCGCTGCCTATCGCCAGCATCGCCTGGATCGCGAGGCCCAGATCATGAGCCGCCTCCTGGCCGGGGATCATACCATCGCGGCGATGGTTCCGGTTCTGTATGCCGCCGTGGACCAGCGCCTGTGGGCCGCAGCCGGCCTGTCGGTCTGGGCGCACCTGATCAAGCTGGTGAGGGACCGGCGCGTCATCGCCGACGGCGAACCGACGCTTGCGGCGACCTATCGACCGGCCTGAAGCGCAGCGACCAGCGCGCCCGCCAGCCGACAGGTCTCGCCGCCGTCGGCGCGGTCATAGCGGGCCACGACCCGGACATCGGTCCGGCCCGGACGGATGCGGATGACCGCCTCATGCCGCAGGCCGAAGAAGGTCCCGGTGCGCTCGCCCCTGATCTGGAACAGGCTGGCGTCGGTGATGCGGAAACCGGCCTGTTGCATGGCCCAGCCCGCCGCGCCCTCCGCAGACTGGGTCATGGGCGCGGACACGCCCGGGCAGGCGACGCCGGGGCCGACGGCGTCCGGGACGCCCGGTGGATCGCCCGGATCGGTCGTGACGTCCAGAGGACCGACGGCCGCCATGGCCTGTACCCGCCAGAGAAACGCGCCCGCCCCGCCGACGGCGACGACCAGCGTCGCGAGGGCGATCAGGCCCAGGCGCGCGAAGCTCCGGAACGCGCCCGGAAGCGCGACCAGAGCGATGACCACCGCCAGCACGCTCAGACCCGGACCGACCTTCAAGGCAAGGAGGTCGAGCCCGATGCTCACCGGGATCACACCGCTGGCCACCAGCAGCACCGCGACCAGCACCACGAGGGGGCCGGCCAGAGCGGCCGCGACGGCGGCACGGACGGCCATCAGGCCGCGCACCGGACTCCGTCCGGCCACGCCTCAGACCCGCGCCGGCTCGACCGAGGTCGGCAGCCGATAATCCTTCAGCTGCTCGCGCAGGTTCTTCTTGTCGATCTTGCCCGTGGCCCCCAGCGGGATGTCGTCGACGAAGACGACATCGTCGGGCATCCACCATTTGGCGATCTTGCCGACCAGGAAGTCCAGGTGCTCCTGCTTGTCCTGGGTCTCGCCGGGCTTCAATTTGATGATCAGCACCGGCCGCTCGTCCCATTTCGGATGGGCCGCGCCGATGACGGCCGCCAGTTCGACCCTGGGATGGCCCACGGCGATGTTCTCGATCTCGATCGAGCTGATCCATTCGCCACCGGACTTGATCACGTCCTTGGCCCGGTCGGTGATCTGCATGAAGCCGTGCTCGTCGATCGTCGAGACGTCGCCGGTGTCGAAGAAGCCCTCGTGGTCCAGGATGTCGCCGCCCTCGTCGCGGAAATAGGCGCGGGCGATGGTCGGGCCCTTGATCATCAGACGGCCGTAGGTCGTGCCGTCGTGCGGCATCTCCTGGCCGGCATAGTTCTTCAGCTTCAGCTCGACGCCCAGCGGCGGCATCCCCTGCTTGATCCGCCACTTCATGCCCTCGTCATAAGGCAGGGCGTCGAGCTCGGGCGTCAGGATCGACATGGTGCCGATGGGCGAGGTCTCGGTCATGCCCCAGCCCTGCGAGACCTCGATGCCGAACTCGTCGTGGAAGGCACGGATCAGGCTCTCCGGCACGGCCGAGCCGCCGATCAGCACCCGCTTGACCGTCGGGATCGTCAGCTTGTGCTCGCGCAGGTGGGCCAGCAGCCCCTGCCAGACGGTGGGCACGGCGGCCGAGAAGGTCACGCCTTCCGACACGATCAGCTCATAGATGGAGGCGCCGTCCATCCTGGCCCCCGGCATGACCAGCTTGGCCCCCGACGCCGGTCCCGCGAAGGCAATGCCCCAGGCATTGGCGTGGAACATCGGCACGACCGGCAGGATGACTTCCTTCGGCGACGGCCCCAGCACCGTGGACTGCATGCCCAGCAGGGTGTGGATGAAGTTCGACCGGTGCGAATACAGCACCCCTTTCGGGTTTCCCGTCGTCCCCGAGGTGTAGCAAAGTCCGCAGGCGGTCTGCTCGTCGAAATCGCCCCAGACGCAGTCCTGCGACACGCCCGCCAGGATCGCCTCATAGCATTCCGCCCTGGGCAGTTTCGTCGCCGGCATGTGAAATGCGTCGGTCAGCACCACGACCCGCTCGACGCTGGGACAATGCGGCAGGATCGCTTCCAGCAGCGGCACGAACGTCAGATCGACGAAAATGATCCGGTCGCCGGCGTGGTTGATGATGTAGATCAATTGCTCGGGAAACAGGCGCGGGTTCAGTGTATGGCACACCGCCCCGATCCCCATGATGCCGTACCAGGCCTCGATGTGGTTGCCGGTGTTCCAGGCCAGGGTCGCGACCCGGTCACCGACCTTGATGCCCCATTCCTTGAGCACGTTGGAAACCTGCTTGGCCCGACCATGGATATCGCCATAGGTCGTCCGCACGACCGGCCCCTCCACCGATCGGGTCACGACCTGGCGATGGCTGTGCCAGTTCTTCGAGTGGTCAAGGATCCGGTCGACCGTCAGCGGCCAGTCCTGCATCAATCCCAGCATCGCATTCCCTTACATACCCCGGCTGCATGCGGGGCTTGGGCCAAGCTAGCCGAGGTGACCGTCGTTAAGCAACGTGACTCAAGGGCAGGCAGATCCCTGCGCACGTCCGGCCATTGTGGATCCACGGTTCTGGCGTTTTTTGCGGACCTGTCCCTTCGGGACCCCGAGGCGTTCGACATGGGCTTTCTGGGCACGGATGCGCCCGATGGTGTGGTCGAAAGCCTGTACGCCGGTCTGACCTGCGTCTTCCGCTGAGCCGTGGCGGGCGGTAAGGGCCCGCCATGACCCTTCTCATCGCGATAACCGGCGGCTCGGGCTCGGGCAAGTCGACGCTGGCCGAAACCGTCGCTTCGGTCCTGCCGCCCGGTACCGCCGTGCTGATGCGCGAGGATTCCTACTACCGCGACGCCGCATCCCTGCCCGGCTTCGATGCCGCGACCTTCGATTTCGACGACGTCGCCGCCCGTGACCACGATCTGCTGTACGAGGACCTGTGCCGACTGAAGGCGGGCAAACCCGTCACCGCACCGGTCTATTCCTTCATCCACCACGGACGGGAGCCGGACGGCGAGGTCATCCCGGTCGCGCCCGTCGTGATTGTGGAGGGGACCCATATACTGTGCACGCCCGCGGTGGCGGACCTGTTCGACATCCGCGTGTTCGTCGACACGCCGTCCGACATCCGGTTCATCCGTCGGCTGCTGCGCGATCAGGCCCAGCGAGGCCGTACATCGGCCTCGGTCATCGACCAGTACCTCAGGACGGTACGGCCGGGTCACGAGCGCCTGACAGAGCCATCCCGCACACGGGCCGATTTCGTCATCGCCGATGCCACGGCCGCGGTCCGACTGGACGATCCGCAGGTTATCGTGCGCCTGGCCGCCCCCCTGCTGGCGCATCCCCTGCTGGCACCCCTCCTGGCGCATCAGACCTGACGACGTCGTCTGACTTTCCGAAGCGTAACTATGTGGGCTAAGGGTAACCGGATGCACTCACACAACGCCCAGGCCAGCGTCCTCGAAGTGGACGACCAGCGTCGCCAGGCAATCGTTCGCGAAGCGCGCCGCCACTTCATGGCCAACGGCTATGCGGCCACGAAGATCGAACCTGTAGCGCGGGCGGCGACCGTCTCGACGGCGACCCTGTACGCCTATTTCCCCTCGAAGGAGCACCTGTTCACGGCGGTCATAGCGGACGCCTCGGCCGACTTCTCGGCCCAGATGGAACGCGTCCGCGTCGCGGATGGCGCGGCGCGCGATCAGCTCATCCTTTTCGCCACCGCCTATGCCGACTTCATGGGTGATCCGTTTGTGCGAGCCGTTTTCCGACTTGTGATGGCGGAGCGGCCCCGCTTCCGCGACGTCGCCCAGCAGTTCTTCGACAAGGGACGCACCGATTTCGGCCGCCCCCTCATAGCCGCCCTGTCGCGCCTGTCAGAGCGCGGCCAGCTGGGGATCGACAAGCCGTCCTGGGCCGCCGGCCAGTTGATGGGAATGATCGAGCATCCGGTGTTCTTCATGCCCCTCGTCACGGGGGACGAGGTTCGGGCGACCCGATCCAATGCGCAGATCGCGGAAGATGCCGTGCAGACCTTCCTGGCCCGCTATGGCACCCGGGTTCAGGGCTGAAGCCGGGCGCGCGTCCAGTCATCGCCAGCCCGGATGAAGCGCAGGCGATCGTGAAGACGGAATGGCCGGTCCCTCCAGAACTCGACGACATCCGGCACCACGCGCCATCCCGTCCAGTGCCCGGGCCGGGGCACGTCCGTGCCCTCGAACCGCGCCGTCTCGCGCGCGACCGCAGCTTCCAGTTCGGAGCGCCCGGCCAGTGGCCGTGACTGGTCCGAAGCCCAGGCACCGATCCGGCTTTCACGCGCCCGGCTGGCGAAATAGGCATCGGCCTCCTCGGTACTGACCGGCTCGACCGCGCCGCGTATCCGCACCTGGCGTCGCAGCGACTTCCAGTGAAACAGCAGCGCCGCACGCGGCCGGTCCTGGAGCTGAAGCCCCTTGGCGCTCTCGCGATTGGAATAGAAGGTCAATCCCCGTGCATCGACGTCCTTGAGCAAGACCATCCGACTGTCCGGCGCGCCATCGGCATCCACCGTGGACAGGCCCATGGCATTGGGGTCATTCGGCTCATGTGCCCGGGCCTGGGCCAGCCAGTCGATCATCAGCCCGATCGGCTCCGCCCGATCGAAGATCGTCTCGTCTCCGTTGGCCGCAAGAGCGGCGGCATAGTCGCGGGCATACTCCTCGCGGGACGGGCTGGGCGGGATCACGGCGCTGGTCATGCGGCCGATATAGCAAGCGCCGCCCACCTCCGCACGGTTAACCCGTCCTTGACCATGCCGAGGGCCTATTCGCCGCATGAACCCATCCGACCAGACCCTGAACGAAGCCTTCGCCGTCCTCGGGCTGCACGGCCCGACCGACCAGACCGAGGTGGCGCGGGCCTTCCGCCTGGCCGTCAAGGGGGCTCGGCCCGACCTGCCCGGCGGCGATGCGGACCGTTTTCGCCGCGTCATCGCCGCCTATCGCCTGATCCAGGATCGGGGGGGCGGGCACCCCGCCCTCGCCGCGCCGACGACGCGTCCTGTCGCCCTGCCGGTCGTTGGCCTGACGCCGCTTCAGGCCATCCAGGGCGGCGATGCCACCGTCCGCCTCGGCATGCGATCGTTGCGGGTGCACGCGCCGGCCGGGATGCGCACCGGGGAACATCTTCGACTGAAGAATGCCGCCGACGACGGGTCAGACCTGTACCTTCCCGTCCTGATCCGGCCGAGCGATGGCCTCGCCGTCCTGGGCGACGATCTGCACATGCGCTGGGGGGCCACACCGCGCGTGCTGGCCGACGGAGGCCGCCTCGAGATCGAGACCCACGCCGGGACGCGCTCCGCCTGGCTGACCCCCGGCCTGCAATCGCCCGTCCGCCTGCGCCTGCGCGATCTCGGCCTGCCCGCGCGCGGCTCGCACAGGACCGGACACCTGTTCGTCACCCTGTTCGCCAGCGAGGTCGCGCCCTCGGCCGCCGAAGACATGCTGGCCCGCTTCACCCGGGTCTGGACGCCGGACCGTTTGGCGGCCTAATCGCGGGATCATGTCCCACAACACCTTCGGCCATCTGTTTCGCGTGACGACCTGGGGCGAAAGCCACGGGCCGGCGATCGGCTGCGTCGTTGACGGCTGTCCGCCCCGGATTCCTCTGTCAGAGGCCGATCTGCAGCCCTGGCTGGACAGAAGAAAACCCGGGGGCAGCCGCTTCGTCACGCAGAGGAAGGAAAGCGACACCGCCCGCATCCTGTCCGGGGTTTTCGACGACGGCGACGGGCCCGTGACCACCGGCACACCGATCGCCATCCATATCGACAATGAGGATGCGCGGTCGAAAGACTATGGCGAGATCGCCCGCGCCTTCCGGCCCGGCCATGCCGACATGACCTACCAGGCCAAATATGGCGTGCGGGACCATCGCGGCGGCGGACGGTCCTCGGCGCGCGAGACCGCCAGCCGGGTCGCCGCCGGGGCCGTCGCCCGCCGCATTCTGGGCGACGGCATCGTCATCCGCGCCGGCATCGTCCAGTTGGGTCCGCACAGGATCGCGCCGGACAGCGTTGATTTTTCCGTCGTCCAGGACAACCCGCTGTTCGCCGCCTCCGCCGGGGTCGTGCCCGCGTGGGAAGGCTGGCTGGACGGCGTGCGCAAGGCGGGCTCGTCCACCGGTGCCGTGGTCGCCCTGGAGGTCACCGGTATCCCCGCCGGCTGGGGTGCCCCTCTTTACGGCAAGCTGGACGCCGAACTGGCCGCTGCCATGATGTCGATCAACGCCGTCAAGGGCGTCGAGATCGGGGCCGGCTTCGCCTCCGCCGAACTGTCGGGAGAGGACAATGCCGACGAGATGCGGATCGGTCCGGACGGCGGGATCGTCTTCCAGTCGAACCAGGCGGGTGGCGTGCTCGGCGGCATCTCGACCGGCCAGCCCCTGACCGCCCGCATCGCCTTCAAGCCGACATCCTCGATCCTGACCCCGCGACAGACCGTCACCCGCGACGGCACCGAGACCGACCTGCGGACAATAGGTCGCCACGACCCCTGCGTCGCCCTGCGCGGCGTTCCGGTGGTCGAGGCCATGGCCGCCTGCGTGCTGGCCGACGCCATGCTGAGGCACCGGGCGCAAATCGGTCCGGTCACAATCCATTCACCCGGTTCGGATTAGGTGCGAACCATGTTCCGCACTGCCAGACGCACCGCCGCCCTGTCGATCGTCCTCGCGGGCGCACTGATGCTCCAGGGCTGTCTGGTCGGGGCCGTGGTCGGCACGGCGGGTGCGGTGGTCGGTGGCGCGGCAAAGGTCACGGGTGCGGTCGTCGGTGCCGGAGTGGATTCCGTCACCACCTCCGACGAGGAAACCCGCGCGCGCCAGGCGCGCGAGCAGCGCGACCACGAACGCGAGCAACGCCGATGCGAGCAACGCCGCGCCAACGGCCAGCGCTGTTAGGGCATGATCGTTTGAGCTGGACCCACGTCGTGGGTCCAGCGAAAGCGTGAATCCTGCCCTCGCAGATATCCGGCGCGTGGGCCGTCGGGATCGACATGAACCGACGCTCAAACAACGGCCATGACGGATCGCCTCGCAACTGCCCGAGGTTACAAGGCCACGCGCACGCCAATCCAGGGCGATCAGCCTATGGCTTGCGCAGGACCACGTACATGCCGGTTGCGAAGTAGGGCTCCAGCCCCGGGATCTTCGAGATCAGGGCAAAGGCGTCCATGATGCGCTGTTTGAGCCCGCCCTCTGTCGGATTGACGCGCAGGCTTTCAACGACGAGGCCCGACCTGAGGAAGGCGCGGCGAAAGTCTGCTGGCTTCAAGGCGTTGAAGCCGCATTCGATAAGTGTCGTGACGTTCTCGCCATTGGCCTTGTTATAGGCCGCGATCACGCGCTTGCGGCCTGCAATCAGATGCAGCCAGGGCAGGCGCACTCTCGCACGCAGTTCGCCGTGGTCGCCGAACGGGCTGTGATACATCGGGGAAAAGCCGATATAGGCTCTGCCGCCCGGGCGCAGCAGGCGACGGAAAGAGTTCAGCACACTGTCGATATCGGCAATATGCTCGAAGGTGTTCTGCGAGACGATGACATCGAAACGCGCCTCACCGGCCATGTCGTTGGTTGGTGTGGAGTCGAACCGGGCGTTGGTCAGCTGCGGGAAGCGCTGGGCCAGCTTCTTTGTGCCCCACTCCACGCGCGGTTCCCAGGTATCGATACCCAGAACGCTTTTGGCACCCGCCAGGGCAATATCGGCGGTCAGGAAGCCGAGACCGGAGCCGACCTCCATCACATCGAGTCCCGTGAAGTCGGGCTTCACGCCCAGGCGCTGCCACAAGTTACCGGTTTCTGACAGGCCGACTTCGAACGCCTCGTCGACGTCAAAGTTCTGGTGGTCTTGAAGCATGGGCATTCCCTTTTCGGGAGCCTTGTAAATCATGATTGCTTGCAAGATCGCTGGCAGACATCGTTTTCATACGGTTACCCGGGGGCTGGATCCCGCCGACATCGGATATCTGGTGATCCGCGCCCACGAGGATCACGACGGCGGTGCCCAGGACCCGGGTGAGCCGTTCGGGATGCATCTGATCGGCCCCGGCCCGGACGCCGGTCTTGCCCGTCTGAAGCAGCCGTGAGGTCGCGTCCGGTCAACGGACTCCGATGTACTTGTGGGTCTGGATGCTGAGGCGCCATTTCGGATGGCGCAGGCAGTAGTCCAGGGCCGCCGCCGTATTGGCCGTCTGATCGGGTCCGTCCATCGGCTGCAGCCAGAAGCGCTCGAAATCCAGGTCCTCGAACCGGTCCGGCATTGCCAGCGGCTGAGGATAGACCAGTTTCAACTCGGCCCCTGAAATCTGCACCACCGGGGCCGCGGCCTTCGGGCTGACGCAGACCCAGTCGATCCCCTCAGGCACCGGCAGGGTGCCGTTGGTCTCGACCGCGATGTCAAGGCCGCGGGCGTGAAGGGCGGCGATCAAGGCCCCGTCCAGTTGCAGCAGCGGCTCGCCACCCGTGCAGACGACCAGTTTCGGATGCCCGCCCCGACCGATCCACAGGGAAGCGACATGGTCCGCCAGCACCTCCGCGTCCGGAAATCGCCCGCCCCCGTCACCGTCGGTCCCGACGAACTCGGTGTCGCAGAACGAGCAAACGGCCGTGGCCCGGTCCTGTTCGCGCCCGCTCCACAGATTGCACCCGGCGAACCGCAGGAAGACCGCCGGGCGCCCCGCCTGACCGCCCTCGCCCTGCACCGTCAGGAAGGTTTCCTTGACCGCATAGGTCATTGTCCTGCGACCCATCCGTCCCAGCCCGCGGCCCGGAGCGCGCAGGCCGGACACGTCCCGCAGCCATAGCCCCAGGCATGGCGTTGCGTCCGGTCGCCCAGGTAACAGGTGTGACTGTCCTCCACGATCAGTTCGACCAGGGCGGTGCCACCGATCTCGTCCGCCAGCGCCCAGGTCTGTGCCTTGGTCAGCCGCATCAGGGGCGTCTGGACCGGCACGCGCCGGTCAAACCCCAGCGACAGCGCCCGCTCCATCGCGTCCATGGTCTCGCGTCGGCAGTCGGGATAGCCGGAGAAGTCCGTCTCGCACATGCCGCCGACCAGCACATCCAGCCCGCGCCGGTCCGCCAGCGCAGCCGCCGCTGTCAGGAAGATCAGGTTTCGCCCCGGTACGAAGGTCGTCGGCAGGCCGCGCGCGCCCACCTCGATCGCCCGGTCGGTCGTCATGGCCGTCTCGCCGATGGCCCCGAACCCGGTCAGGTCCACGACGTGGTCCGGCCCCAGCCGCGCGGCCAGGTCCGGCAGGACGCCGGGCATCCTCTCGCGCACCTTCAGCCGCGCCGCCATCTCGACCGCATGGCGCTGGCCATAGTCGAAACCCACGGTCTCGACCCGCCCGAACCGCTCCATCGCCCAGGCCAGGCAGGTCGCGCTGTCCTGACCACCGGAGAACAGGACGAGAGCCGACGATGCTTTGGATCGGGTTTCGGTCATGACAGCCCTGCGGTCGGCCGGCTGGCCGCGCGCATAGAAAAAAGGGATGGAACTCTGGACGTTTGCCCTGGCCCTTACACCACCGCACGGACACCAGCAAAACCTCGCCAATGGGGGCCGGAATGCGGCAGCGGGTCACAGTTAACGATTCCGAAGAAGGTTATCCCATAACTGTTCATCGTGATGATGGAGTAACGGCCTGTATGCCGACGATCGAGGTTCTTACCGAGCGCGCCGAGCCTGTCTCGCCGACGGTCCCGACCAGCGAGATTTTCGCTCGTTTCAGCAATGAGCCGGATACGCTCGTGATCCCCGTGGTCGAGAACGGCCGGCCCGTCGGGCTGGTCGAACGCACCGCCTTCCTGCTCAGGATCGCCGGTCCACTTGGGCACGCGCTCTACGCCAATCGCCCCGTCTCCATGATCATGGATCCCGAGCCCGCTGTGGTCGAGGCCGGGGTCCGCATCGATGCCTTCAGCGACATCCTGCTGAAGTCCGGCCCCGGGGCCCTGATGCGCGGCTTCATCGTGACGCGGCAGGGGCGTTATCGCGGTGTCGGCACCACCATCTCCCTGCTGCAGGCCGTCAACGACCACCAGCGCGCCCACAATCGCGAACTGGAGGAGCAGGCCAGCGCTCTGGCCGACAGCCGGACCCAGGCGCTGGCCTCCGCCCGCGCCAAGAACCAGTTCCTGGCCATCATGAGCCACGAGCTGCGCACGCCCATGAACGGCGTCCTCGCCGTCGCCGAGCTGCTGCGCCGCCAGCCCCTGAGCGATGCGGCCCACCTGCACGTCCAGACCATCGTCGATTCCTCCGAGACCCTCCTGCGTATCCTGCAGGATGCGCTGGACCTTTCGCGCGCCGAGGCCGGCGAGCTGGAGCTGGCCCCCGCGCCTACCCCGCTGCGCGCCCTCGTCGACGATGTCGAGCACCTGTGGGCCCCGCGCGCGTCCCAGGACGGCGTACGCCTGCTGGTCGGCTATGAGGGCGACACGGAACTGAAGGCAGACATCGATTCCGTTCGCCTGAAGCAGGTGTTCAACAATCTGATCGGCAATGCCCTGAAGTTCGCCCGCAACGGCGTGGTGGAGGCCCGCCTCAAGGCCTGGTCCCAGGATGGCCAGGTCCATATGGAAGCGCGCATCCGGGACGACGGCCCCGGCGTCGATGCCGGCCACGTGGATGCCATCTTCGAGCCCTTCGTCCACGGCTCCGGTCCGGACGGCGCGGGACTGGGCCTGTCGATCTGCCGCCAGATCATCGACAATATGAACGGCCGGATCTGGGCCGAGAACAACCAGGGTCGCGGCACCACCTTCGCCTTCAATATCACGGCGCCCCTGTCGGACGTCGCGATCGATCATCCGTCGAACGTCTCGGCCCTGGCCGACCTTGAGCTGACCTCCAATCCGCACATCCTGATCGTCGACGACAATGCCACCAACCGGATCGTCGCCCAGGCCCTGTGCGAGATGTTCGGCTGTTCGTCCGAGACCGCCGAGGACGGGCTGGCGGCTCTGGAAGCCGTCCAGGCCCGCCCGTTCGACCTGATCCTGATGGACATCAAGATGCCCCGCATGGACGGCGTCCAGGCGACCCAGGCCATCCGCGCCCTGACCGGCCCGGCGCGCAACGTCCCGATCGTCGCCCTGACCGCCAACGCGGATCCCGACGATGCGAAACACTATCTGTCGATCGGCATGGCCGCCGTGGTCGAGAAGCCGATCAAGCCCGAGCGCCTGCGTATGGCCATGAGTGCCGCCCTGACAGCGGACACGGCAGACGTGCCCAAGGCCAAGGTTCGCGCCGCCTAGGGCATGATCGTTTGAGGTGGACCCACGTCGTGGGTCCAACCGAAAGCGTGAATCATGCCCTCGCTCATATCCGGAGCCTGATTCACGGCATCGGCGGAATCGCGAAGCGATTCCTCCTCAGCCGATCAGGCTCTAGGTTTGCCGGGCGGGACACCAACGGTCACGGGTCACGAACTGGACTCCAGAAAACCGGGTGCAAGGAGTCCAACTCCTGCGGCCTGGCCTTGGAAAATCTGGCCATCGCATTCAAAAAACTGACATTCCTGCTCCTGGCTCCAACCCGTCGGCACGGCTCGCAAACGGACTCGACCCCGTTCAGAGCGTATTCGAGAGATAAGAGATGGCCCTGGTCCGGACGCGGCCGGCCGGGGCATTCCGCGGGATCATGATCGTGCGGACAGCCTGACACGCGCCCACGTCAGAAGCGGTCGTGGCTTTCGCAATCTTCGTTCGAGAGAGCCACAAACGGACCCGTCCAGGGTGCGTTCGAGGGTGGAACGCGTGATTGCGCCCCAGCGCTTCACACGAGCAGAAGCCGTCCTGTCAGTCCCTGACCTGCGACAAAGCGATCCGGTTGCCCTCGCTGTCCTCGATTTCAGCGACATAACCTGCCGCGCCGATATCCTTCTTGGGATAGAGCACATTCGCCCCGTGCGCCCGGGCGCGCAGCAAGACGGCATCAATGTCCGGGACATCGAAATAGACGATCACACCCTCCTTTGAGGGCCTGTAGACGTCGCCTTTGGCGAGGGCTCCGCTGGAACCCGGTGCACCGTCGCTTCGCGGAAAAAAGGCCATCGGGTAGCCGTCAACGTCTCGCCTGGTCATGCGATAGCCAAAAACAGCCTCGTAGAAGGAGACCGCCCGGTCCATGTCCGTGACAGGTATCTCGAAGTGGAAGACCGGGTTGGTCATAGCCGATGTGTCCTGCCTCATGTGACCCCGCCGGGGCGCTCCCTCTTCGCTGCACGCCACTGCGAGTCCGCATGTGACAGCGAGGGCGAACAGCAAGAACCGTCCTGACTTTGCCATTCCCTGTTTCTTCTACAATCACACGTGACGTGGCAATGTCCGTCACGGCGGCGTCAGCGGACACGATCGACCAGCCGGGCTCAGGCCCTCAGCCCTGATCCGGACCGCCCTCCCCGCCCGTCTCCTCGTCCTCGTCCTCATACCCCACCAGTCGCAGCGCCCGCGCCTTGACGCCGTTGATCCCGGCCCAGCGCAGCAACCCCTCCTCGCGGCCGTGGGTGATCCACAGTTCTTCGGGCCTCACCTCCTCGAAGGTCTGGATCAGCTCGGGCCAGTCGGCGTGGTCGCTGATCACCAGCGGCAGTTCCACGCCCCGCTGCTTCGCCCGCGCCTTGACCAGCATCCAGCCGGACGCGAAGGCCGTCACCGGATCGGCGAAACGCCGCGCCCAGCGATCCTGGATTGCGGACGGCGGGGCGATGGCGACCTCGCCGCCCAATCCTCCTTTTGAAGAGTGGGCGTCCTTCTGCAGCCCCGTGGCCGGCAGGATCGGGCCCAGATCGACGCCCTCGCGCCCGTAGAGGGCGTTCAGCCGCTCCAGCGCGCCGTGGACGTAGATCGGCCGCTCCCAGCCCGCCTCGCGCAGCAGCCGGATCACCCGCTGGGCCTTGCCGAGCGCATAGGCCCCGACCAGATGGGCGCGGTCCGGGAACTGGCCCAGCGACTGGACCAGCCGCCCCACCTCCCCGGCATCCGGCGGATGGGTGAAGACCGGCAGGCCGAAAGTCGCCTCCGAGATGAAGACGTGACATGGGACGGGCTCGAACGGGGTGCAGGTCGGATCGCGTCGACGCTTGTAGTCGCCCGACACCACCATGGTCAGGCCCTGATACGTCACCACCGCCTGGGCCGAACCCAGCACATGGCCCGCCGGGACCAGCCGGATCTCGACCCCGTTGTGGGAGGCGGTCTCTCCATAGGCCACCGGCTGGCGCAGCCGGGTGAAGTCCTCGCCATACCGCTCGGCCATGATGGCCAGGGTCTGGGCCGTCGCCAGCACCGCGCCGTGGCCCGATCGGGCATGGTCGGCATGGCCATGGGTCACCACCGCCCGGTCCACCGGCCGGTTGGGATCGACGTAGAAGTCGCCGGGCGGGCAGTACAGGCCGGCCGGCGTGGGTCGGAGCAGGTCTTCGGGTCGGATCATGGGCGCGATATGGGCATGCTGCGGGGCTTGCGCGCCAGTCCGCGCCCGATAAGGACGGACAGATGAGCGATCCGTTCCTGACCGACATCCTGCCGCAGCTCGCCTCGGGCGCGGCCCACACCCATTCGCTGGGATTCCGGTACGAGGGTGTCGAGGGCGACCGTGTTCGCCTGCGCACTCCCTGGCGGGCCGATCTGGTCGGGGATCCGGAGACGGAGGTCTTCGCCGGCGGTCTGGTCACCGCCATGCTGGACCATGTCGGGGGTCTGGCCGTCTGGGTGGCCCTTGGCAAATATGCCCCCATCGCCACCCTGGACCTGCGCATCGACTATATGCGCGCCGCCCGTCCGCGCGTGGACCTGCTCAGCGAGGCCCGCTGCTACAAACTGACGCGCACCATCGGCTTCGTCCGCGCCTGGGCCTTCGAGGACGACCCCGCCGACCCGGTCGCCGCCGCCCAGGCGACCTATGTCATCAACGCCAGGGACGCGGGCGCGACCGGTTCCGGCCAGAAGGCGGAAGGCGACGCCGCATGACCGGCCTGCTGGACACGATTCCCTACGCCCGCTTTCTGGATCTTCGGACCGAACGCGACGGCGACATCCTGACGGTCGTCATGCCCTTCGCCGACCACCTGATCGGCAATCCCATGCTGCCGGCCCTGCACGGGGGCTCCACCGCCGCCATGCTGGAGCTGACCGCCATCGCCCAGGTCGCCCTGGTCTGGCCGCGCCTTCGCCTGCCCCGGCCCATCACGGTGACCACGGCCTATCTGCGGTCGGGCAAGCCGCGCGACGTCCATGCCCGCGCCCGTATTTCGCGCGCGGGTCGCCGCGTGGCGCACGTCCTGGCCGAGGCCTGGCAGGATGACCCGGCCGAGCCCATCGCCAGCCTGACGGCCCACTTCTCGCTGGACGACAACCGGGACTTGCAATCCTGAACGACCCATGATTGCATCCTCAGGTGGCATCCGGCCACCGGGGAAATCCACCATGAGCAGAGAAACCGTCGGCGAGTCCCTGGCGATCCGCCTGTATGCCGCCGAGTCGGCCATCGACCTGGCCCTGATCGAAGCCGCAAACCTGGCCGCCATGCTGCCCGCCGCCCGGGCCCACGCCTGTCTGTCTGCCGTGACGGGTCAGAAGGCGTTCGACGCCACCGCCGCCACGATCGGGGCGCTGGCCTCGGCGCGGTCCCACCTGGTCGATACCCACAACACGCTTGCCGCTCTGGCCCGCCGTCTGGGGCTTGACACACTCGCTGTCGGCCCGATGGACAAGCCGGAAGACCGTCCTCCCGTCGGGGGGGAAGGCGCAGGCGGTGGGAGGGTCGGCGGCCCTCCACGAATCGTTAACAAAACGCTACCTGTTGCGTCCCGGATGTGTTAACAAGTTGTTCGTTGTTTTTTCATCGAGGGGCTTGACCATGGATAGAACTGAAGTCGTTGCCAGCATTGCTGGTGATCTCTATGCCACCGAAAAGGCGGTCGACGCGGCCATCACGGCGTCCACGACCCTCGTGCAGTCCATGATCGGTGCCCGCACCCTTCTGAAGGTTTCGCCGGTCGCGGGTTCGGAAGCCCAGGCCAAGGCCATCGAAGCCATCGCGGCCCTGTCTTCGGCCCGTGAAGCCATCGTGGCCTGCCACGCCGAACTGCAGCGCGCCCACCGCCGTCAGGGCTATGGCATCTATGCCGTCGGCCCGATGGAAAAGCCCGACGACTGGGAGACCCCGATCGGGTCGGAAACACGTCCGCCTCACAGGGTGGACCGCGCCGCCTGAATCTGGCGTAGTCCTGTGCGGGACGGGTTCCAAGCAAGTCAGACTCGCAGCATAGTCGCCCTCGCACGATTTCGTGCGGGGGCGATTGCATGTTGGACACCCTCTATCTCAAGATAGCCATGCTCCCCATGATCGGAGTGGCCATCTTTGCGTTCGTCAAAGGCGACGGACCTGAGCGGCATGTCATGGGCACTTACCTCCTGGGCTGGCTTGCGGGCTTGATATTGCAGGACGACGGCCAGCTCTATCAGGACTTCCAGTGGATCCTGTTCCTTCTGGACGTAGCTATGGCGGGTACTTTCGCGTTCATCGTCTGGCAGTCCCGGCGCGCGTGGGTGACCTGGGCCCTGGCCATCCAGTTGCTCGTCGTGATGAGCCACATCGTCTATCTGTTCGATGTCCGACCACCTGTTGCGGCATTTTACACCGTGCTGAACCTCGCGAGTTACGGCATCCTTCTGACCATCGGCATCGGCACCTTCTGGGCCTGGCAGGAGCGGCGGGCGGCAGGGCTGGAATAGGTCTTTATTCCTGGCTACGGTGTCGACCTTCCCGTCTGCACGGTCGGCGCGCTTGCCCCTCTCCCATCATCGCCTCTGGTCGGCCCTGGACGTTCTGGCGCGCCGCCAGGGCCTCTCGGCCTCGGCCCTGGCGCGCAGGGCCGGGCTGGACGCCACCGCCCTGAATCCCTCCAAGCGGTTCGGACCGGGCGTCCCGCCGCGACCGCGCTGGCCCTCGACCGAAAGCCTGAACCGCATACTGGAAGTCACCGGCACATCGCTGGCCGAATTCGCCGCCCTGGCCGACGATGCGCCCATGCGGATCGCGACGGCACCGATGCTGGGCATGGCCCAGGCCGGCCCGGACGGCTTCTTCGACGACGCAGGCCTGCCGACCGGCGATGGCTGGGACCAGACCGATCTGCCTGCGCCGGGCGATAGCCTGTTCAGCCTGCGGATTTCCGGCGACTCCATGGTGCCCCTGTATCGCGAGGGAGACCGCGTCCTGGTGGACCGCGACCACACCGACGTGCGCAAGGGCGATCGGGTGGTGGCGCGCACCCGGTCCGGCGAAACCCTGGCCAAACAGGTAGATGCGATCAATGCCACGTCCGTCACCCTGGGCTCGATCAACCCCGCCTATCCTCCGCGCCTGATCCCCCGCGCGGACATCGACTGGATGGCCCGGATCCTGTGGGTCAGTCAGTAGGCCGGAAAAAAGCTGCCCCGTCCGGAGCGGCTTCTTCCATCAGCCCTGACCTCCGCCCGGGCCGCGCACCGTTGCGCGGCCGCCACCGGCACTCTGTCGGCCTCTATGCCGCGAGCTTTCCCTCTGCGCCCGCTTCGATCAGCTGGAGGGTCTGGGGCAGGCCATAGATGGCCGCGAACGACCCGAAGCGCGGACCCTGCGACGCCCCCAGCAACACCTCGTACAGCGCCGCGAACCAGCCCCTCAAAGGCTCGAACCCGTGCGCCTTGCCCACAGCATAGACCTCGCCCTGGATCAGTTCGCCATCCGTCGTCCCGGCCGGGAGCGCCCCCAGCCGTGCCGCCAGATCCAGCAGGGCCGCCTTTTCCCGGTCGTCCGGCAGACGATAGGACTTCGTCGGCTTCACGAAGTCCTCGTAATAGTTCAGCGCCCGGTCCATCAGCCCGTCCAGCACCGGCTCGGTCTCTGGCGTCGCGTCCGGCAGATACCGGGCGAAATAGGCCCAAAGCTGCGCCTTGTTCGACGCATTGGCCACGCCGACCAGGTTCAGCAGCAGGGCGAAGGACACCGGCGAGGCGACCTCGGGCGGATGGCCGGCGTGGATCGACCAGACGGCGTTGTCGATCCGCCTGGCGGGTTCCTGCGTCCGATAGGCCTCGATGGCCCCCAGCCAGTCGTCGATCGCGCGCGGAATGACGTTGAAGTGCAGCGACTTGGCCGACTTCGGCGACTGGAACATATACCAGCTCAGGGATTCGGGCGTGCCGTAGCGCAGCCACTGCTCCATCGTCAGGCCGTTGCCCTTGGACTTGGAGATCTTCTTGCCCTCGACGTCGAGAAAGAGCTCGTAGTTGAACCCCTCCGGCGGCACCCCGCCCAGGGCGCGGCACAGCTTCGACGACTCGCGCACGCTCTCGATCAGGTCCTTGCCGCTCATCTCATAGTCGACGTCCAGCGCGGTCCAGCGCATCGCCCAGTCCGGCTTCCACTGCAGCTTCACATGCCCGCCCGTGACCGGCAGTTCGGTGCGCCCCCCGGCCGGGTCGTCGAACACGATCGTGCCCTTCTCCACGTTCCGCTCCAGCGTCGGCACCTGGAGCACATGGCCGGTGATCGGGCTGACCGGCAGGAAGGGCGAATAGGTCTCGCGCCGCTCCGGCCCCAAGGTCGGCAGCATGATCGCCTGGACCGCGTCGAACCGCTCCAGCAGCCGCAGCAGGACTTCATCGAACCGGCCGGACCGATAGGTTTCGGTCGAGGACATGAATTCGTAGTCGAAGCCAAACCCGTCGAGGAACGCCCTCAGACGCGCATTGTTGTGCGCGCCGAAGCTGTCGTGCGTCCCGAACGGATCGCGCACCCGCGTCAGCGACAGATGCAGGTCTTCGGCCAGCATCTCCGGGTTGGGCACGCCCTCGGGCACTTTCCGAAGGCCGTCCATGTCGTCCGAAAACGCGATCAGCCGCGTGGGCCAGTGATCCCCGGTCAGGGCGCGAAAGGCGTTGCGCACCATGGTCGTGCGCGCCACCTCGCCGAACGTGCCCATGTGCGGCAGGCCGGACGGGCCGTATCCGGTTTCCAGCACCACGGGTCGCTGCAGCGCCTCGAAGGTCGCCAGCGCCTCGTCCGCCTTGCCGGCGTCGATCAGCAGCCTGGCCGCATCGCGCTCCGCGTCCGACAGCCGCTTCTTCAGCACATGGTCCAGCAGGGCGCGGGCCTGTTCGAACGGCCAGGACTTGGCTTCGCGGGCCAAGGTTTCGAGGTTCTGCAGCATGGGCGGGGGTTTGCAGCTTTAGACCGTATGGGTCAACGACAGGCCATAGGCACCGCCGTGCCGACCGCCGGCGCAGCTCCCGCGATCCCCGCGCTCAGGACCCTAGCTCAGCGCATTGGCGACCTGTTGCGACCGTCCCTGGGTGTACAGACGGGCGGCTTTCAGCTTGGCCTCATAGGGATCGTCCAGGCCCCAGACCTCGGCCATCACCTGGGCGTCGCTGTACGACAGCCCCGTGTCTTCCCACTCGCAGGTGTTTCCCAGATCACGGCTCTCGGCGAGCGTCACACGAATGTTCGATCCGATGCCGTTCTGGATCTTCTGGCCGATAATGATTTTTCCGCCGTCTGGATCCTCGCCAAAAAGCGCCCCCATCAGCTTGGCGTCGCAGTAGGTGTAGCCCGAGGCAAAGAAGGTGTCGTATTCGTCCTGCGCCGCCGCCCGGCCGGGCTGACCGAACATCACAAGGGCAATCGCGCTGGACATCAGCAAGGCGCACGACAAGCGGCGCGAGCGGGCCTGGATTCTGGTCGTCATGGCTTGTTCCTCGACTGATCGGTCTCCCGACTATACGGCCTTCCAGCGCCTGCGATAGCCGTGTTCTCCTGACGAATTCTGTCCAGCCAGAGGCTCCTCGCGGCCTCGTCCATCGGCGACTGAATCAACAGTTCGACGAGGGTCAAAGGCACGGCTTCGCCCCGCACCGCATCACGGCACCAGCCCAAAAGGCCTTCGAACAGGGCCGCAGCCGCAACGATCGCGTCCGCATCAAGCAGGCCCGGCAACACCCGCACCTCGACGGTGTGCTTGTCCGCACGCCCGTTGATCAGGTTGACCAGGTTCAAATCGCAGTACTTCGCCAGCCCCTCCACGCCTGCGAGCCCGGCCCTGGCCGCCGCCCATTCCATGGCCGGGAAGGCCTCGCTAGCGGTCAGGGTCGCGAGTTCCCCGGGCCAGTCTCCCAGTCGCACGCACTGGGCATTCGCCCCGACCAGCCGCTTCAGCGCTGTCCCGTGGCGCGTCCAGAGCGCCACCAGTGCCGCCACCGCTGGCGCAGAACACAGGGGACCGGCATCGAAATGAACGTGGGTCGCAGCCTCGACGGGAACAAAGAAGCCCAACGCCCGCGCATCCGCCAGCAAGCGTCCGAGCCCCTCGGTATGGTCCGCCTCCATCGGGGCGGTCACGATCTCGCACGGGCGTTCCCGCTCGCCCGGCAAGGGCGCATCAATCGCCACCGACCGGCCCCGGTCGTCGGCGACCCGCACCATCCCCGACGGGTGCCGCACAATCCGGGTCCCGAACAGCGCGGCCAGCGGCTCCAGCGTCACGTCCCCCACCGCATCCGGGTCACAGTGGCGCTCGACCAACCTCAGCAGTCGCCCATCATCGGCAACAATCCGCCGCCACCCGTCCAATGGCGGCCGTTCCCGGTCGAGATCGCGCTGTAACGTCAGATCGTCGACGAAGGAGGCGATCCACCGTCCTTGACCGTCCACGACCTGAAATCCGGGCGTGAGGTTCTCGAACACGGGTCGGCCCTCAACCGCGCTGGGCTCCGACTGCGGGTGAAAAAAGCGCCGCACTGTCCCGGGGACCCGGTCTGCCACACGCTCGGCGAGGTCCCGTCGGGATGCACCGGCGGGGGCCATCAGTTCGATCTCGAAGCCCGTCTTCCAGTCCAGAGTGATCGCCAACGCTCAAGATCCCCGCCGGCCCGCCTGGACCCCATACACCTTAGCAGCTTGACCCCTGACCGCGCGCGTGGCCATTCGCCGACGCCATGAAGACCGCCGATTTCGACTTCGACCTGCCCGAGGACCGGATCGCCCTGCGCCCGGCCGAGCCGCGCGATGCCGCTCGCTTGCTGGTGGTCCGGGACGGCACCCTGGCCGACCACATCATTCGCGACCTGCCGGATTTTCTGCGCCCCGGGGATGCCCTGGTCTTCAACGACACCCGCGTCATCCCCGCCCGGCTGTCCGGGGTTCGCGAACGCCCCAATACCGTCGTCGGAGGACCGGAGGGCGAGACCCTGACGGTCGCGGTCGAGGCCACCCTGCACCACCGCGATGCGCCCGATACCTGGTCCGCCTTCATGAAGCCCGGCAAACGCATCCGGCCGGACGACCGCATCGTGTTCGACAGCCTGTCGGCCACCGTCGTGGCCAAGTCCGAAGACGGCCTGATCACCCTGCGCTTCGACGTGACCGGCCCGGCGCTGGACGAGGCCATCCGTACGGTCGGCGTCATGCCCCTGCCGCCCTATATCGCCGCCAAACGACCCGAGGACGATCGCGACCGGTCGGATTACCAGACCGTCTTCGCCACCCACGACGGCTCCGTCGCCGCCCCCACCGCCGGCCTGCATTTCACACCGGCCCTGCTGGAGGCGATCCGGGCGAAGGGCGTCAGCACCCATGCCGTGACCCTGCACGTCGGGGCCGGGACCTTCCTGCCGGTGAAGGCCGACGACACCGCCGATCACAGGATGCATTCCGAGTGGGGCACGGTCTCGACCGAAACCGCCGCCGCCCTGAATGCCGTCCATGCAAACGGCGGACGCATCGTCTGCGTCGGCACCACGTCGCTGCGCCTGCTGGAATCCGCAACGACACCCGACGGTGTGATCCAGCCTTTCCACGGCGACACGGCCATCTTCATCACACCGGGCTACGCCTTCCGCGCCGTCGACGTGCTGATGACCAATTTCCACCTGCCGAAATCGACCCTGTTCATGCTGGTCAGCGCTTTCGCAGGGCTCGATACGATGAAGGCTGCCTATGCCCACGCGGTCTCGGACGGATACCGGTTCTACTCCTACGGCGACGGGTCGCTGCTGTTCCGTCGCTGACCGCAGACCGCCATCCCAGGCCCGTCAGAATCGGACGTAGGCCCGGACCTGCCCCCTGCCCCGATCCGCGCGACTCCTGTAAGCCGGTGACATGGCCAGAGACGGTGCGATCTATGTCTGTCAGTCCTGCGGGGCGGTCCACGGCAAGTGGGCGGGGCAGTGCAATGCCTGTGGCAACTGGAACACCATCGTCGAGGAGAGCCGCTCGGCCCCGCCCGGCGCGCTGAAGCCGGCCGCCACCGCCAGGGCCCGTGGCCTGCAGTTCGAATCGCTGCTGTCCGAAACCGCAGAGCCGCCCCGCATCATCACCGGGGTGACCGAGTTCGACCGGGTCTGCGGCGGTGGCGTCGTGCCCGGCTCTGCCATCCTGCTCTCGGGCGATCCCGGCGTCGGCAAATCGACCCTGCTGCTGGACGTGGCCGGTCGCGCCGCCCTGGCCGGGGCGCGCGTGGCCTATATCTCGGGCGAGGAGGCGATCGAGCAGATTCGCGCCCGCGCCCGTCGCATGGGCCTGGCCGAGGCCCCCGTCGCCCTGGCGTCCGCCACGGCGCTGCGCGACATTCTGGGCACGCTGAAGCGCGAGACGTTCGACATCGTCATCGTCGATTCGATCCAGACCCTGTGGTCCGACGCGCACGAGGCCGGACCCGGATCGGTCACCCAGGTTCGCGCCTGCGCCGGCGAACTGGTTCGCCTGGCCAAGGCGGGCGGCCCGGCGGTGGTTCTGGTCGGCCACGTCACCAAGGACGGCCAGGTGGCAGGTCCGCGTGTCGTGGAGCATATGGTCGATGCGGTCCTGAGCTTCGAGGGCGAGCGAGGCTATCCGTTCCGCATCCTGCGCGCCGGAAAGAACCGCTTTGGCGCGACCGACGAAATCGGGGTGTTCGAGATGGGCGATGCCGGTCTGCGCGAGGTCGCCAATCCGTCGGCCCTGTTCCTCGGCGAGGGCAAGGACCGCGCCCCCGGGGCCGCCGTCTTCGCCGGGATCGAAGGCAGCCGTCCCGTGCTGGTCGAGATCCAGGCCCTGGTGTCGAAATCCGCCTATGGCACGCCGCGCCGTTCCGTGATCGGCTGGGAGACGGGTCGCCTCGCCATGATCCTGGCGGTGCTGGAGGCCCGCTGCGGCGTCGGCTTCGGCGATCAGGACGTCTATCTGAACGTCGCGGGCGGCCTGCGCATCAATGAGCCCGCCGCCGACCTGGCCGCCGCCGCCGCCCTGATCTCCTCGGTCACCGACATGCCCCTGCCCCAGGGCTGCATCGTCTTCGGCGAGATCAGCCTGTCGGGCGAGGTCCGGGCCGTGGGCCGGGCCGAGGCGCGTCTGCGCGAGGCGCAGAAGCTGGGCTTCGACCAGGCCCTGTCCCCGCCCCTGACGGTCAAGGGCGGGGGCGTCCAGATCACCGGCGTCAGCCGATTGACCGAAGCGGTCGAACGAATCTCGCAGAACCGCTATTAGGTCAGGGATGCGGCTGACGGACACCGAATGACCGGCTTCGACGCCTTCGCCCTGCTGGTCATCCTCGCCTCGGCCGCGGCCGGGTGGGTGCGCGGGGGCACGCGCGAGATCATCACCCTGCTGAGCTTCGTGCTCGCGGCCTTCCTGGCCCTCGTGGCCCTGCCCCTGACCGCCCCGATCGGCCGCGCCCTGGTGAACCCCGACTGGGCGGGTTCCATCACGGCGGCCATCGGCTCCTTCCTGCTCGTCTATTTCGGCATCCGCATCTTCGGCTCCATCCTGTCGAAACAGGCACAGGCGCACCCGACGCTCGGCGGCATCGACCGGCTGGTCGGGATCGTCGTGGGCGCGGGCCGCGCCCTGGTGCTACTGGGGACCATCCACCTGGTGATCGTCGCCGCCATGCCGGGCGAGCGGACCCCGAAATGGCTCAGTGAGGCAACGCTGCGCCCCCTCAGCGCCGGTGCCGCCCGCGCCATCCAGATCATCCTGCCCGGCATCGGCCGGGGGGCCGACGCCATCAGCCCGGTCGTCGATTCATCCGTTCGCCGAGGGTTTTCGAACAATAACGCCTTGCCCCCGACCCAATCGCAGCCTACCTCGCGCCCTGCCGCCCCCGAATGAGTATTCGCCTGTCATCGGAGCCCCGTCGATGCGCAGCCTGAGCCATGTGATCCAGCCTCCGGTCGTCCACCGGGAGCATTTCCGAGACGCCGATGACGATCATCCGCGCCTGGAATGCGGTGTCTGCGGCGTCTGGGGCGCGCCCGCCGACGAGGCCTCCGCCATCGTTGCCCTGGGCCTTCATGCCCTGCAGCATCGGGGTCAGGAGGCCTGCGGCATCGCCTCGGTCAACCAGACCCGCTTTCACACCGAACGCCATATGGGCCATGTGGGCGAGGCCTTCGGCGGCACCGATCTGCCCGAGCGAATGCCGGGGACAGCGGCGGTCGGCCACACCCGCTATTCGACGGCCGGTGGCAGTTTCCTGCGCAACATCCAGCCGATGTTCGCCGATCTGGACCAGGGCGGCATCGCCATCGGCCACAACGGCAACCTGACCAATTTCCATTTCCTGCGGAACCAGCTGGTCGGCGAAGGCTCGATCTTCCAGTCGACCTCGGATTCGGAAGTCATCCTTCACCTGATCGCCCGTAGCCGTAAGGCCAAGATCGTCGATCGCTTCATCGACGCCCTGGCCCGGATCGAGGGCGGCTATGCCCTGGTCGCCCAGACGCGCACCAAGATGATCGGTGCCCGCGATCCGCTGGGCATCCGGCCGCTGGTGCTGGGTCAGCTCGGCGACGCCTGGGTGCTGGCGTCCGAGACCTGCGCCCTGGACACCATGGGCGCGACCTTCGTCCGCGACGTCGAGCATGGCGAGGTTATCGTCATCGACCACGAGGGCCTGCGCTCGCTGAAGCCCTTCCCGGCCCGGGCGGCCCGGCCCTGTCTGTTCGAATATGTCTATTTCTCGCGCCCCGATAGCGTCGTGAACGGGCGCTCCGTCTATGGCGTGCGCAAGCGCATGGGCGAAGGACTGGCGCGCGAGTTTCCGATCGACGCCGATGTGGTGGTGCCCGTGCCCGACTCCGGCGTGCCCGCCGCCCTCGGCTATGCCCAGGCCAGCGGCATCCCCTACGAGATGGGCATCATCCGCAGCCACTATCTGGGCCGCACCTTCATCCAGCCCAGCCAGGGCGCGCGCCAGAAGGGCGTGGCCATGAAGCACAGCCCGAACCGCGCCGTGATCGAGGGCAAGCGCGTCGTCCTGATCGACGATTCCATCGTGCGCGGCACCACCTCGGTCAAACTGGTCCGCGCCGTCCGTGACGCGGGGGCGAAAGAGGTCCACCTGCGTTCGGCCAGCCCGCCGATCCTGTGGCCCGACTTCTACGGCATCGACATGCCCGAACGGGACCAGTTGATCGCCGCCAACAAGACGATGGAGGAGATGCGCGAGTTGCTGGAGGTCGATTCCCTCGGCTTCCTGTCCGTCGACGGCCTGTACAAGGCCATGGGTGAGACGGGCCGCAACGACGCCGCCCCCCAGTTCACCGACCACTATTTCACCGGCGACTATCCGACCCGTCTGGTGGACCGCGAGATCGCGGACGGCGGCCGCGACGCCATCGGCCGCCAGCTGTCGCTGCTGGTGACCGCATGACCAACCGCCTCGGCTATTTCACCATCGACACACCCGATCTGGACAAGGCCAAAGCCTTCTATTCGGCCCTGCTGGGCTGGACGTTCGATGACGCGAACTCCAACCCGACCTATGCCCATGTCCTGGCGACGGGCGCTGTCGGCGAGGTGCCGTTCGGTCTGCGCAAGGGCGAGCGCAAGGACTTCCCGAACCTCTACATCCAGGTCGCCGACGTCCACGCCCTTTGCGCCAGGGTGAATGCGCTGGGCGGCCGCGCCTCCATGCCGGCCGAGAGCGAGACCGGCCTGTCGGCCGTCATCTGCGACGATCAGGGCGTCAGCCTCAGCCTGTGGCAGCCGGCGCCCGGTCTGGTCGATTAGCCGCTTGGCGCACGGCGAACCGTCGCGCTATCAGGCCGCATGACCTCCGACGCCCTTCCCCTGGATGACCGTATCGCCCTTGTTGTGGGGGCGTCGCGCGGCATCGGCTATCAGGCCGCCCTGGCCCTGGCCGTCGCCGGCGCGCACGTCGTCGCCACCGCCCGGACCCAGGGCGGGCTGGAGGAGCTGGACGACGCCATCTATGCCGCGACCGGGCGTCACGCGACGCTGGTGCCGTTCGATCTGGTGGACGGCGGCGGCATCGACCGGCTGGGCGGGGCGATCTTCGGTCGGTTCGGCAAGCTGGACATCTGGGTCAATGCGGCCGCCACCCTGGGGGCCCAGGGCCTGACCCCCGTCAGCCACATCGACCCGCGCGGCTTCGCCAAGATCGAGAAGACCAACTTCACCGCCACATATCGCCTGATCCGGTCGCTGGAGCCCCTGCTGCGCGGCTCCGACGCCGCCCGCGTCATCCATCTGACGACCAGCCTCGCCCGCGATCCCAAGGCTTTCTGGGGTCTGTATGCCGCCACCAAGGCGGGGGCCGAGGCCATGATGCTGGCCTGGGGCGACGAGATCGAGAGCACGCCGATCCGGGTCAGCGTTCTGGACCCGGGGCGCATGCGCACCCAGATGCGCGCCCAGGCCTTCCCGGGCGAAGACCCCCAGACCCTGCCCCATCCGTCCGAACTCGGCCCCCTGATCGTCGAACTGGCGCGACCGGACCTGACGCCCCCGACCCGGATCAGCTTCAGGGAATGGTCGGCCGACCTGCCGACCGCCGCCCTGATCTAGGCCAGCAGACGCGCGGCCACGGCCTCACCGATCGCCAGCGAACTGGTCAGGCCCGGGCTCTCGATGCCGAACAGGGCCATCAGGCCCGGCAGGCCATGCACCTCGACGCCATCCAGCTGAAAGTCGGGCTGGGGCTCGCCCGGTCCGTGCAGCTTGGGCCGGATACCGGCATAGTCGGGCGTCAGGGCGTCGTCGGGAAGGCCGGGCCAGAAGCGGCGGATATAGGTCGCGAACGCCTCGGCCCTGGCGGGATCGACGGCATAGTCCTCGGTCGCGACGTATTCGAGGTCCGGCCCGAACACGGCCTGCCCGCCCAGATCCTTGCGATAGTGGGTGCCCAGCGCCCCCGCGATCGGCGGCGGATAGATCAGCCGGTCGAACGGGGCCTTGCCCGTCAGACGGAAATAGACCCCCTTGCCGAAATGACCCGCCGGAATGCGATCCGCCGGAAAGCCCTCGATCCGGGCCGCGACGGCCTGCGCCGAAAGGCCGGGCGCGGTAACCAGCAGCCGGGTGGTCAGGCTGGTGCCGCCCTCCCCCTCCGGATCCAGGCTGCCTGCCGTGATCCGGAAACCGCCGCCCGGCAGGGGTTCGGCCCGCTCGAACGGCGTGGAGACGACGACAGACCCCCCGGCGTCCTCGATCTCGCCCTGCAGCGACAGCATATAGTCGTGGCTGGCGAAGATGCCGCTCTCGGGCGACAGGATGGCGGCGCGGGCGTTGAGGGCCGGTTCCAGCGCGCGGGCCTGCTCGCCGCTCAGATGCTCCAGCCCCTCGACGCCGTTGAGGGTCGCCTGTTCGAAGATACGCTCGATCAGGTCGACCTCGCCTTCTTCGGTGGCGACGACCAGCTTGCCGCATTTGTGATGGTCGATCTTGTGGCTGTCCAGCCAGGCATACAGCGCCCGCCGCCCCTCGACGCAGAACCGCGCCTTCAGCGACCCGGTCGGATAGTAGAGCCCGCCGTGGATGACCTCGGAGTTCCGCGACGACACGCCCTGGCCGATGTGCGGTTCTTTCTCGAGGACGAGCACGCTCTCCCCCCGCTTCGACAGCGCCCGGCCGCAAGCGAGGCCCACGGCCCCGGCCCCCACCACGACGGCGTCGAAGTCGAACCCGGTCACGGCCTGGGACCGAACCGCCGCGCGGCCTCCGCCTCGAACGATCCGATCAGCATGGACACCGCCCGATCGAAATTGGCCTGCAACGCCGCGTTCAGCAGCGGTGATTTGAAGGCGAAGTCGATCATGAACTCCAGCCGCGTGCCCCCGGGGTCCTCATGGAACTCCCAGCGGTTCTTCAGGTGCCGGAACGGGCCGCGCAGCAGCCCGACCTCGACCAGCGGCGCATTCCGATCATGCCGCACCCAGGTCGAGAACCGCTCCTTCAGGAACGAGAACCCGACCGAGGCCTCCGCATCCAGAAGATCGACGCCGGGGGCCTCCTGCCGGCGGTTCCAGACCCGCATCGAGGTTACCCATTTCACGAAGCGTGGATAGGCCTCCACGTCCGCGACCAGCTCGGCGAGCTGGGCGGGGGTGTAGGGCAGATGACGGGTGACGCGATGGATGGCCATCAGGCAAAAGCCCTTGTCATCCCGACGGGCTGCACCGTCCCGGATAGCCGCTGCGCGTCTTCCGGGATGACAAGGTCACCATTCGTTTGCCTCAACGCCGCGTCTGCCCTTCACGCGCGGCTTTCAACCGGGCGAAGTCGTCGCCGGCGTGGTGCGATGAGCGCGTCAGCGGCGAGGCCGAGACCATCAGGAAGCCCTTGGCCCGGGCGATGGCCTCATAGGCCCTGAACTCTTCCGGCGTGACGAACCGGTCGATGGCGGCGTGCTTGCGGGTCGGCTGCAGGTACTGGCCGATGGTGATGAAGTCGACGCCGGCGGAGCGCATGTCGTCCATCACCTGCATGACCTCCTCCCGGGTCTCGCCCAGACCGACCATGATGCCGGACTTGGTGAACTGGTTGGGGTCGCGCTCCTTGACCTGCTGCAGCAGGCGCAGGGAATGGAAATAGCGGGCCCCGGGCCGGATCTTCAGATACAGGCGCGGCACGGTTTCGAGGTTGTGGTTGAAGACGTCGGGACGGGCATCGATCATCACCTCGGCCGCGCCGTCCTTGCGCAGGAAGTCGGGCGTCAGGATCTCGATCGTCGTCAGCGGGGCCTGCAGCCGGATCTGGCGAACCACCTCGGCGAAATGGGCGGCCCCGCCGTCCGCGACGTCGTCCCGGTCCACCGAGGTGATGACGACATGGTTCAGACCCAGCTGGGCGACCGCCAGCCCGACCTTGGCCGGTTCCTCGGGGTCCAGCGGCTGGGGCAGGCCCGTCCTGACGTTGCAGAAGGCGCAGGCCCGCGTGCAGGTGTCGCCCATGATCATCAGGGTGGCGTGCTTCTGGCTCCAGCACTCGCCAATGTTCGGACAGGCCGCCTCCTCGCAGACGGTGACCAGCCCCTTGGAGCGGACGATCTCCTTCGTCGCATTGTATTGACCCGACCCCGGGGCCTTGACCCTCAGCCAGTCGGGCTTCTTCAGCACCGCCGTCTCGGGCCGGTTCTGCTTTTCCGGATGACGCAGGTCCGCAGGGCTTCGCGTCAGGGTGTCGATGAGGGTGACCATCGAGGCAGGCCGGGCTCCAGGGAGGACAGGCCGGTATGTCGTCTTTCCGTCACCGGAAGGCAAGTCACGCCCTGTGACGCAGCCCGGACGCTCACGCGACGTAACGCATCTTTTCATTGCCGCCCAGCTTGCCTAGTTTGGCCGTCCAGTCAGCGAGGGGGCGGTGCAAAGCCCTCCGGAGGATATGCGTGCTACGGCCAGGCCTTGATCCATCCGCGGGCGAAGAATCCCTCTTCGACGCCCTGATCGCCGCGCGCGCCCGGTACGGCGACAAGGAAATCCTGGAGGACCAGGACCGGAAGCCCCTGACCTATACGGGCCTGATCCGCGCCGCCTTCGTCCTCGGGCGCAAGATCGCGGCGATGACCAGACCGTCCGAACGGGTCGGCATCCTGCTGCCATCGTCGATGGGCGTGGTCGTGACCTTCTTCGGACTGCATGCGTTCGGGCGCGTGCCGGTGATGTTGAACTTCACCTCCGGCGAGCGGAATCTGAAGGCGGCGATCCAGGCGGGCGGGGTCAGGAAGATCCTGTGCGCCCGTCGTTTCGTCGAACAGGCCAAACTCGAGGACCTGATCGCCCAGCTTGAGACGGTCGCCGAGATCGTCTGGCTGGACGATGTGCGGGCCACCATCGGCCTTCAGGACAAGCTGTTCGGCCTGATGGCGGGTCTGATGCCCAGCCGGTTCCGTGTCGCCACCCGGCCGGACGATCCCGGCGTGGTGCTGTTCACCTCCGGCAGCTTCGGCGCGCCCAAGGGTGTGTTGCTGAGCCAGAAGAACCTCGTCGCCAATGCGCGTCAGGTCCACACCCACATTCCGCTCGATCCGGACTGGGTGATGTTCAACCCCCTGCCGACCTTCCACTGTTTCGGACTGACCGGCGGGGTGATCCTGCCGCTGCTGCAGGGGCTGAAGACCTTCCAGTACCCCTCCCCCCTGCACGGCAAGCAGATCGTGGCCTTGCTGGCCGAGGTGAATGCGTCCCTTCTGTTCGCCACCGACACCTTCCTGAACCAGTGGGCCCGCGTCGCCTCGCCCGACGATTTCCGCACCCTGCAATTCGTCGTCGCCGGGGCCGAGCGGGTGCGTGACGAGACCCACCACCTGTTCAACACAAGGTTCGGCGGCGTGAAGCTGCTGGAAGGCTATGGCGCGACCGAGGCCGCGCCCGTGGTCGCCGTGAACCACCCAGGCCGCAACCGCCCCGGCACCGTCGGACAGCTGCTGCCGGGCATGGAGGCCCGCGTCGAGCCCGTCGAGGGCATCACCGAGGGTGGCCGCCTGTTCCTGCGGGGGCCCAATGTCATGGCCGGCTATATGTCGCCTGAGGATCCAACGCGGATCGAGCCTCTGGAGGGCGGCTGGCACGACACCGGTGACATCGTCGATATCGATCCGGAGGGCTATATCGCCATCCTCGGTCGCGTGAAGCGGTTCGCCAAGATCGGCGGCGAGATGGTCTCGCTGAGCGCGGTTGAAGGCCTGGTCAGCGCCGTCTGGCCAGAGGCGCGCCATGCCGTCATCTCCGTCGCCGACAGCCGGAAGGGCGAGAAGCTGGTCCTGGTCACCGAACGCAAGGACGCGGACGTCAAACAGATCGCCGACTGGGCGCGGGAACATGGCGCACCGGAGCTGGCGGTGCCCAAGAAGATCGTGAAGGTGGGCGAGCTGCCGGTGCTGGGCACAGGCAAGACGGACTATGTTTCCATCCAGTCGCTGGTCGACCTGGCCGAGGCGGCCTGACCGATCCGCACGCCCGTCATCGAGATCGACCCGCCGTCGATCACGTCGTTGAAGAAGGTCACCGCGTCGTCGGGTTCGGCCTGGGCGGCGACGTAGAGCAACGGCAGATAGTGTTCGTCGGTCGGGACGCTCAGCTGCGCATCCTCGGCCAGGCCGACCCAGTCGATCAGGGCGTCGTGATCGCCCCGCTCCAGCGCCGACTTCACCGCCAGGTTGAAGCGGGTCGCCCAGGGATAAGCGTCCTCGCCGTCCCGCTTCAAGGTCCGCAGATTGTGCACGACGTCGCCGCTGCCGGCGATGACGATGCCCTCGTCGCGCAGGGGCCGCAGGCGTTTCGCCAGCTCATAGTGACCGCGCGCGTCCAGCGCGCGGTTCAGTGACAGCTGCACGACCGGCACGTCCGCGTCCGGCCAGACGTGCGCCAGCACCGACCATGTCCCGTGATCCAGCCCCCAGGTCTCGACGGCCTGCGCCCCGGTCAGGTCAGCGACCCGTGCGGCCAGCACCGGAGACCCCGGAGCCGGATACTGCATCGCATGCAACTCCGGCCCGAAGTTCCCGAAATCGTGGATCGTTTCAGGGTTCGCCTGGGCCGTCACGCCGAGGCCGCGGGTCTCCCAATGGGCCGAGACCATGACCATGCCGGCGGGTTTTCCGAGCTCATGCCCGAGGGCGCGCCAGGCCGCCGCGTACGGCCCGCCCAGGGCGTTCATCGGTGAGCCGTGCCCGAAGAAGACCGCCGGCTGGCGCATGGATCAGGCCTTCAGCTTCTTCGCCAGCCCGGCGATGTACGCGCCCTGGTAGCGGGCACCGGCCAGTTCGTTGGCGCTGGGCTGACGCGATCCATCGCCGCCCGTGATCGTGGTCGCACCGTAGGGCGAGCCGCCCGAAATCTCGTCCAGGGTCATCTGACCGGCGAAGGCATAGGGCAGACCGGCCACGACCATGCCGTGGTGCAGCAGGGTCTGGATCAGGCCGATCAGCGTCGTCTCATTGCCACCATGCTGGGTCGCCGAGGAGGTGAACGCCCCACCGACCTTGCCGACCAGCTTGCCCTGGAACCACACGCCGCCGGTCTGGTCCCAGAAGTTCCGCATCTGGGCCGCCGCCGTGCCGAAACGCGTTCCCGCGCCCACGATGATGGCATCGTAGTGTTCCAGCTCATTGACGTTGGCCAGGGGCGCCTTCTGGTCGAGCTTGTAGTGCGACTGGATCGCCAGTGCCTCGGGCACGGTTTCCTGGACGCGGCGGATATCGACGGTCACGCCTTCGACGGAGGCCGCGCCTTCCGCAACCGCTTCGGCCATCTGCTCGATGTGGCCATAGGTCGAATGATAGAGAACCAGCACCTTGGTCATGGATCGCTCCTGTGAAGGGTTTCGCACTTCTGCAACAACATCAGTAGCGGATTTAGCGCGCCCTTCATCCTGCGCAAGCCCTCTCAGCGCGAATTTGATCCGCCGATCGGACAGACGGAGGCGTAATGGCCGGCATCGGCGGGCACGCGAAGGCCACGTGCCGCCCTGAACCGATGCTCGACCGCCATCGCCTGCTGTTCGATGTTCAGCGCCTCCCACCCGCAGGGCGCGGCCGGATAGCTGTAGGCCGAGGGGCCGTCACCGGCCCTGAGCTTGCCCGTCAGCAGGTTCACGCCCGACTGGCCCTGCCAGACGTGGACCATCTCGTGGATCAGCACAGCCTGAAGCGCGACCGGCGCGACCGCAAAATCCCCCGGCAGCGACCGCCGCGGCCACAGCACCCAATCCCGCCCGAACCAGCGGCCCGGCACGAAGGCGCGATCGAACGGCCATGGGGTGCCCAGAAGCCGCACGGCCTCCAGGGCCACTGCGTCGCCGAACTCGCCCCGGATCAATCGCCGCTCGCCGTCGGTCAGAGCCCTCACGGCGTGCCCTGGGACGTCGGCGATCCCACCCACTCCCAGTGCCAGGGCTCGAAGACGTAGGGCACGAAGCCGAACCGTCCGGCATTGCGCACCAGCCAGCGATAGGTCGGCTGCCGGCTCATGTGCAGGCGGCTGGCCGGTTGGGTGGAATCGACCCCCATGCCCAGCAGTTCGCCGACATAGAGATCGACCGCCGTACCGGTCCGGTGCGGCGAGCAGACGGCGCGCCGGAGGCCGTCGCAATTGCGTTCGGCCGCGCACCGGGCCGCGTCCACTTCCGGATCGCGGTAGCCCGAGAAGATCTGCAGCAGCTCGGGGTCGTTCCTGACCTCCGGCACCTCGGCGCGGGCGGCGGCGACCATGCGACGATAGGCGTCCAGCACGTCGCGGCGCAGCAGGCGGGTCAGGCGGTCGGCGTGTTCCTCGGACTCGACCAGATAGCCCAGTTCCCGGATCGGCGGCGGATCGGGGCATTCATCGCGGACTCGGGCCATGACGAAGGGCCGGCGTTCCTGAAGCACGCCCTTGAGGGTCTGGAAGGTCGGCTGGTCGAAGACGCCCGTGGCCGTCAGGGCATAGCGTGTCTGGAAGCCCGCCAAGGCGGCCGCAAAGGCGGGCGTGCCGGCGTCGCAGTCGGTGCCCAGTTCCTTCTGCAGAAGCGGCAGATAGGTCACCCAGCCCCACTCGGTCGTGCCGAACGGCGACCACTCCAGCGAATACTCCGAGATGGCGTTGGCAAAGGCCTGACCGGCCCACTGCTCGCGTCCGGCCTGACAGCGGTCGTCCGTTTGCGCCATCGCAGGACCGGCACCGGCCATCATCAGGCCGAACAGGATCGCCAGGATCGGGAGGAGCAGGCCACGACGCATGGCGATCAGGAAGCCTCACTGCGGCGTTACAGGCAAGGCCCCTCTCCTCACGCGACCAGTTCTGGCATGGTCGGTTCGCGCCGACTCAGCCTGCGGCGGATGTACAGGACGGCCGGATGACCGACACACATCTCCCGAAAGGGACCCTCGCCGCCCCTCGCCGGTCCAATCTGGTGCTGGCCGCCTTCTCCGGCCCCTGCCTGCCCTATGCGGCGATCGGCCTGCCGCTGGCGGTCAGTTTGCCGGCCTTCTACAGCCAGTATGTCGGACTGGATCTGGCGGCGGTGGGGCTGGCCTTCCTGCTGGTGCGCTGCATCGACATCTTCTTCGACCCGGTCGTCGGCTGGGGGATGGACCGGACGACGTCGAAATGGGGCCCCTACCGGACCTGGCTGGCGGCCGGCACGCCGATCCTGATGCTGGCGGTATGGTTCATCTTCTTTGTGAAGCCGGGCGCGGGGTTCGGATATCTGTTCGTCTGGCTGCTGGTGCTCTATCTCGGCTTTTCGATCACCACCCTGGCGCAGCTGGCCTGGGGGGCGGTGCTGGCCCCGCAGTATGACGAGCGCAGCCGTCTTTACGGCTGGTGGCAGTCGGCCAACATCGTCGGCGTGCTGATCGCCCTGTTCATTCCCACCATCGTGCTGCAGGCCGGATGGGGCACCTATGAGGACGGGGTGCGGGCCATGGGGCTGTTCATCCTGGTCGGCCTGCCGGTGACCCTGGTCGCCGCCGTCCTGCTGGCCCCCGAGCCGCAGGTGACGCGGGGCGAAACGCATGGCGCGCTGAAGGCCTGGATCGCCCTGATCGTGCGACCGGTGGTGCGCAAGGTCCTGTGGTGCGACCTGTTCCTGGGCATCGCCCCGGGCATCACGGGGGCGCTGCTGTTCTTCTATTTCGAGAGCATCAAGGGCTTCGACCGGGGCCAGAGCCAGATCTTCATGGTGCTGTATTTCGTCGCCGGGCTGATCGCGGCCCCGTTCTGGAGCTGGCTGGCGGTCCGGGTCGGCAAGGACCGGGCGCTGCAGATCGCCTCGATCGCGTTTGCCGTCCTGTACGGACTGGTCGGCTTCCTGCCGGCGGGGAATTTCACGGTCACGGCCATCGGTCTGTTCATCGCGGGGCTGCCCTATGCGGCGGGACTTCTGCTGACCCGGGCCATGATGGCGGATGTGGCCGACGAGGTCCGGCTGGAGACGGGCGAGGACCGGATGGGGCTGCTGTTCTCCTTCCTCAGCCTGACGACCAAGCTGGGCTATGCGATCAGCGTGGGCGTGCTGATCATCCTGGGCTGGGTCGGGTTCGATCAGGCGGTGGGGGCCGTGAACACGCCGACAGCCCTGACGACGCTGACGATCCTGTTCCTGGCGGTACCGACGGTGCTGCTGGTTCTGTCGGCGGTGGTGCTGAGGGCCTATCCGCTGAACGCAGAGCGTCATGCCGAGGTCCGGGCCGGGCTGGCCGCCCGGGATGCAGCATGACCCCCACCGAACGGCTGCGCGAGATCATGGTGCGGCTGCGCGACCCGAACGGCGGTTGCCCGTGGGACGTGGAACAGACCTTCCAGACCATCGCTCCCTATACGATCGAGGAGGCCTATGAGGTCGCCGACGCCATCGAACGGGGCGACATGGGCGAGCTTAAGAATGAACTGGGGGACCTGCTGTTCCAGGTCGTCTTCCACGCCCGGATGGCCGAGGAACAGGGGCTGTTCGCCTATGACGATGTGGCCGAGGCCATGTGCGACAAGCTGATCCGGCGCCATCCTCATGTCTTCGGTGAGGAAGATCCCCAGATCAGCGGACCGGCGCAGAAGCTGCGCTGGGAAGACATCAAGGCGGCCGAGCGGGCGGGAAAGGCCCAGCACGGGGTGCTGGACGACGTGCCCGTCGGTCTGCCCGCCCTGCACCGCGCAGCCAAGCTGACCAAGCGCGCGGCGCGGGTCGGGTTCGACTGGCCGTCCACCGACGAGGTGTTCGCCAAGCTGGACGAGGAGGTCGCAGAACTGCGGGTCGAGATCGCCGCCGGAGACCTCGACAAGGCCCGCGAGGAAATGGGCGATGTGCTGTTCGTCGTCGCCAACCTGGCCCGCAAGCTGGGCGTGGAGCCGGAGGATGCCCTTCGGGGCGCGAACGCCAAGTTCGTGCGGCGCTTCGGCTTCATCGAGGCGGAACTGGCGAGGGACGGGCGGACGCCCGAACAGTCGGATCTGGCCGAGATGGACGCCCTGTGGAACGCGGCGAAGGCGGCGGAGCGGAGAGGCTGATCATGGACCCCCACGCCCTGAATGTCTGGAGCCACATCGGCACCGGGGCCCTGGCCCTGCTGATCGGTCTGGTCCCGCTGTTCAGCCGCAAGGGCGGGCCGCTGCATCGCTGGTCGGGGCGCGCCACCGTCGGCCTGGGGGCCGTGGTGCTGACCAGCGCGGTGATCGCCGACGTTCTGTTCGATCCGCCCGCGCCGCTGGTCGCGGCCACGCTGAGCGCCGGATACCAGTATCTGAGCGGCCTGCGGACCCTGACGCTGAAGCGGGCCGGGCCGGGCCTGCCGGACATCGCCCTGGCCCTGACGGGGCTGGGGCTGGTGGCCGTGCTGGGGCTGCACATGGGGTCGGGCAACGCCTCATGGCCGCCCGCGATCGGCTATGCGACCATCGGCTTCATTACCACCATCATCCTCTATGACCTGAGCCGTCACCTGTGGATCGAGACCTGGCGGCGTCATGTGCGCCTGCTGGATCACGGTGTGAAGATGATCGGCTTCTACTTCGCCATGCTGTCGGCCGGGTCCGGCAACCTGCTGGAACAGTTCCAGCCGGTCAGCCAGGTGCTGCCCTCGGCCATCGGCATGGTGGCGATGATCGGTTTCGTCGTCTGGTACAGCCTGAACCCGATCGGGCGACGGGCGATGCAGAGGCCTGCGACATAGGTCCTGGCGGTCTTGTCGTATCGGGGGGCGACTCCAGGGAAGGCCTGGCCCGGATCAGGGATGGGCGCGGACATGCCGTCGCCGGGCAAAAAACACCGCTGAAACCGTCACCAGGCCGACGCTGGCCATGGCCGCCGCGTAACAGGTCCAGATGAAGAAGGTCAGCCAGTTCATGTCGGCGACACCGAAGTTGCGGAACAGCAGCAAGGCGACACTGCCGACATAGCCCGAGGCATCGGCCAGATAAATGAGGAACCCCGCCGTGCCGACCCGACCGGTCGCCGCGATCATGCGATCGAAGAGCATCGCGTTGAAGGGCGTATAGGCCATGTAGAGGCCTGCGCCGGACAGGATCATCCAGGCGATCGGAGACACCAGACCCAGCTGATAGCCGAGCGTGGCTGCACCGAGGATCGCCGCACCCAGGATGACGATGCCGTGGATGACCAGAAGCGCCCGAAGGTTGTCCCGCACGATCATGATGGCTCCCAGGGCGCAGAGCGCGATCGCGGCCACGGGAAGCTCGCTGGCGGTGAATATGGCTGCCGTCCCTCCGAACCCCAGCGCCGACCAGATTTCCGCAGCGAAGTTGTCGCGCACATCACGAACGGCGGTGAACAGGACATAGGCGACGACCAGCAGAATGACGCCGGGACCATAGTCTCTCAGGAAGGCGGCTCTGGCCTGCCCGTCCATCGGGCCGCGTCGGACCCGGGCGGCCTCATCGGCGACATTGGGAGGCGGGATCCGGGACAGGGCGATGACGGAGATGAGGAGCAGCGGAACAAAGACCAATCCCGCCGCTGCCGGCATCCAGTGATCGGACACGCCGAGATTGAGCAGGGCCTTGCCGATCGACTTTACGACCCCCGACGACAGGATGAAGCTGGCGCACAGAATGGCGCCCAGCACCTCGGACGTGCGGCGGCCCTCGACATAGCTGAACACCAGCCCCCAGATCAGACCAAGCGGCAATCCATTCAGAAAGAGGGCCGCGACATTCCATGGCGCGGGTGCCAGGGCAAACCCGACCAGCGCCAGCCAGGACAGGCCGATCAGGGCGATGATGGCGACCGCCCTTCGACTATGGTCCATCTCGGAGATGACCTTGACGCCGATGACCTTGGACAGGGCGTATCCCAGCACCTGGGCGATCACGAGGGCTACCTTGTAATCGAGCGCGAACGCCCAGCCCGGGACGTCTTCAAAGGTCGCCGCCGTGAACGGCTTGCGGAACGCATACATCGAGAAATAGGTGGCGAAGGCCGCCGTCCCTGCGAACAGGGAGAAGGCGACCGGATGAGCCTTCTCAAGCCATCGCGTCAGCCACATCGCCTCACAGACCCGTCGGGGTTTCGCCGGCCAGGATGCGCCGTTCGATCTCCGACAGCACCCCGGGCAGATCCGCCACGGTGTCGACCACAGTGTGCGCGCCTGCCGCCATAAGCGCATCCCGCGCCCGTTCGATGAGGGCGGCCCGCTCGGCCGGGTCCAGGGCCGCCAGCTCGGCCTTGTTCAGGCCGACACCATTGCCCGACGCGGCGATCCCGACGGTCCAGCACCCGGCCTCTCGCCCCTCGCCCATTCCGACCTCGGCGTCATCCACCTTGACGCAGGCCGCCGCCGGCCACACGCCCATCTCCACCAGCGCCTTCCAGACCATCAAGGGCGACGGACGGCCTTCCAGTGTTTCCCCGGCACAGACGACCGCGTCGGGCGAATAGCCCTGATCGGCCGCGCGCGGCAGGATCGCCTGCATCATGGTCCGGGTATAGCCGGTGGTGGAACCGATCTTGACGCCTCGTGCGCGCAGATCGCGCGCGAGGTCGGCCGCGCCGTCGATCAAGCCGGAGCAGGCGGCGGCGGCGGTGAACATCAGCGGCTCCAGCGCATTATGAATTCGATCGACGTCCGCGCCGGTCGGTGCCGCACCATGACGCGCGGTCCATAACGCATTGACCCCGGAGCCCTCCAGGATCTGGGCCACATGGTCCCGCTTGGCCCGCCCCATATGGGCCCTGATCTCCGCGTCCGTCACAGCAACGTCCTCCGCCGAGAAAGCCTCCCGCATCGCCATGACCGGCGCGACGGAGCCGAAGTCGACCATGGTACCGGCCCAGTCGAAGATCACGGCCTTGATCGGGGAACTCATGCTGCAACGTCCTGAGAGGATCCGAACAGGTCGGCTATGGTTTCTTCGGCGATGGCGAAAGCCGTCGAGGCACCGGTCCCGCTGGTGACCATCACCAGACGGACCCCGGGCTCGGGGGTCTCACGGAACATGTCCTGGTCCGCAGAGGCATAGACGCCCGTCCACCGCTCCAGCACCGGCGGAGCGTCGAACCCGGTCGCCGCGCGGAACTCGTCCAGGATCAGATCCTCGACGGACTGCTCCGCGAACGGTTCGTGCGTCTGGTCATAATGATGGCTGTCACCGACCACGAGCGACCCGTCCGCACTCTGCACGACGATCAGATGGATCCCGTTCTGCAGGTGGGACGGCTGCTCGGCGGACAGACGCGTTCTGAGGGCTGAAGCTTCAGGCAGGTCGGCGTAGCCATGATAACGGACAAGCCCGAGGTCGGACATCAGGACAGTCGGCAGCGCCCTTTCGGGAGACGCCAGGCGCAGCATCTGAAGCTTGCAGAGTGTCACATTCCTGGCCGCGATGGCCTCCGGATAGAGGCTCGTCAGATCATCGCCCGGGCACACCACGCAGGTATCCGCGAGAATCACGCCGCGCGAAGTCTGGATGCGCGGCAGCGACACGTTCTGCACGGCGGCGGAACGGACAAAACAGACGCCCAGGGCTTCGGCAAGCCACGCAGCCAGGCGCGGTATGGCGGTGCGGGATTCGACCCGCACCTCGTGCGGGCTCCAGAGGGCACCGGTCAGAGGCGCAGACGCAAACTCGGGCCAGCGCCGCTGGGCTTCGGCCTGTGAATACAGGGCACAATCCGCCGCCATTTCGGTCTTCATGAACGCTTCCAGCACCGCGCGGGATTCGGGGCGGCGGGCCAGCATCGTCAGTCCACGCTGCTCGATCGGGATCCCGGCTTGCTGCGCGACCTCGACCCAGACATCCCGGCTTCGTCTGGCGCGACGCCAGGTGTCGCCTTGCCGCTGTCCGGTAATCGTCACGAACCCGAAATTGCGTATCGATGCTCCAACGGCCCGTGCATCGCGGTCGATCACGACCACCGACTTTCCGGCCTTCGCAGCCGCCAGGGCGTGTGCAAGGCCCAGAATGCCTGCCCCCACCACAGCAAGGTCGAAACGGGACGTGGGCGCCGATGAATGGTCCAAGGATTCAAATTTCTTGAGGCAATAGACAGAACGGCTCCCCTCGGGTTGACCCAAGAGAAGCCGTTCGTCGATCAGAAAGCGGCCGACAGGGTGAAATAGACCGTCCGGGGCGCGCCGGGCGTATAGCGCTGATTGAACTCGTCGAGGATGCCACCGATGTACCGTTCGTCCGTGACGTTATTCACCGCAACCTGGGCTTCGATATAGCGGCCTTCATCGTCGCCGAGAGGCAGGCGATAGGCGGCTGACAGGTCCACCAGCGTATAGGACGGCACCACCAGTTCCGGGCGGTTCTGGGCGTCACCTTCCGACTCGCCCACATACCGTGCCGTCAGGCTGCCGGTGAACGGTCCCTTTTCGTAGGACAGCGATCCGGCCAGCAGCACGTCCGGCGTACCGGGAACCTTGTTGCCCTCCGTGACCTGGGTACGGCGGCTGCCCCCGTAGTTGGCCGCGTTGAAGGTCGCGCTGTATTCGCTGTTGAGCAGCGTCAAGGCCGCATAGGCGCTGAAGGCGTCGGTCAGACGAAACTGCGCACTGGCCTCCACGCCGGTCGTCCGAATGCCGCCGGGGGCGTTCACATAGGTGCCGCCGGTGCCGACATTGTAGTTGATGCCGCCTGTGCTCGAGGCAAAGGTTTCATCGAGAAAAACAATCGCCTTGTCATTCTCGGTGCGGAACACGGTGGCGGCGGCGGCGAGGCGCTGCGTGCTGTAGCGGGCACCGACCTCGATGTTCTCGCTGGTTTCCGGCTTCAGGCGGGCGAAGACCGTGCCCGTCTTCTCGAGCGCCCAGTCGCCGATGGCCCCGAAGTTCCGCGAATAGCCGCCGAACACCTGCAGATCATCGGTCACGTCATAGACCGCACCGACGGACGGGAGGATTTCGTCGCTGTCGCTGTTCACGCTCGACATCAGGAAACCATTGAACGTCCCATCTGCGGCATAGCGGCTCTCGTCCCGGGTCTGGCCCGAGATGTCGACAAGATAGTGTTGAAGCCCAAGGCTGATCGTCAGATCCTCGCTCACCGACCAGTCGTCCGCGATGTAGAACTTGTAGAGGTCCGTGACGAAAGTCTGCTCGAAATCCTCGCGGTAGACCGAGTTGGCGACGATCACCGGCCCCGTGCGGATATCCTGATAGCGCAGCCATTTGCGCCCGAAGTCCCGGTCCAGATTTTCGTACCAGACACCGGCCCTGACCTGGTGGGCACCGAGGTCCAGCCGGGCATTGGCCACAACGCCCGAGCGCGTGTGATAATAGGTGCTGTTGCGGTAGGACTGGCCCTGGGCACAGGTGGGCTGGCCGTTGGTGAGCCGGACAGCCCCGTCTGACGTATAGCAGTCGGCCGAGGTGACCGTAGACCCGTCGAGCGCAATATAGCTGTCGGCGACGCCGGCCGTATAGTTGAACACAGCGTTGCCTGCCGCGTTCTGGAAGGTGGCCGTGCGTGAGCGCGACGCCCCGTTGCCGAACACGACCTGACGACGCTGGCCGCCGACCGTCACGATCCGCGGCTGCAGGCCGGGCGGCAGGAACTCGCCAACACCTTCGTTCTTTTGAATGTAGGGCGTGACGTCCACGCTCAGAACGTCATTCAGACGCCAGTCGAACTTGAGGTATCCGAACGTGTTTTCACGAATGGCCGCCCAGTCGTCGGCCCAGTTCTCATTGGCCGCTGCGCTCAGGGGATTGAAGACGGACGAGGACCCGTCGACATTGAGGCCGCGTGTGTTCAGGGCCGATCGCGAGGACTCGATGATGGGATCATCGTCGCTGTCGTTGTAGTTGACATAGCCGGTCACAACCAGATTGCCGAAATCGGTCACCGACTTGGCCTCCAGTGAGAACTGCTCGATCCCCGCCGGCGTCGCGCCACCGTGGGGCCAGAGTTTCGCATCCAGCTGCGAGCCGGCGACATACAGGCGGGTGTTGCCGAACAGGGTGCCGAAGTCATAGCGCGCGACATAGCGCCGGGTATCGAAGTCCCCGAGCGTCACACGCATCAGGCCAGCGGCTTCTTCGGACGGGTCGCGCGTGAAGTAGGCGAGGGTTCCCCCCAGAGCGTTCGCAGCGGGCGAGCCGACGTCCGCCGTGCCCTGGCTTACCAGAATGCGGTCCACGCTCTCGGTGATGACATATTTCTGGGCCGGCGATCCGCCGAGATAGTAGGAGGCATTGAACAGCGGAACCCCGTCCAGCGTCTGGCCGACCTTTGAACTGCGCTGGTTGACCTCGAACCCGCGGATATTGATGGCATAGGTCCACGGGTCGTTGTTCAGCGCATCCGATCCCCGGATCGACACGCCGGGGACCAGCTTGATGGCATCCACGATGTTCTGGGCGGCCGGAAGGGCGTCGATCCGATCGGCCCCGATGACGTTGTTGCCCCGGGCGACGGCCTGGCCCGTGACGACGATCTCGTCGACCTGGGTCGGCTCCTGGGAAGCGGATTCGGTCTGGGCGAAGCTCGGAGTGGCGCTCGCGAGTGCCAGAAGTCCAACGCTGACCAGCAGCGCGTGCTTGTTCGTGACGGACATGATGAGTTTCCCAATAGGCGCCGGATCCCCCCCGGCAGCGACGAAGGGTCTATCGCCCGGCGCGACTGGACCCCGCCAATCGGTTGTTTCGAGGGCCCCCCTCGGACGGGCCGAGGTGTCACGGGCGTTTCACCATGACGCCATAGAAACGCGGCATGGCCGCCAATCTCCAGCATCTGAGGGCCTTTCACGCCGTGGCGGGCGAGGGCAGCATCGTGCGCGCCGCGCGCCGGCTGGCCGTATCGCAGCCCACAATCTCCGAACAGCTGCGTGCGCTCGAGCAACGCCACCAGGTGCCCCTGTTTCAGGGGCGCAAGCCGCCGCTCGTCCTGACAGGCGCGGGGCAGTCCCTGTTCGCCCTGACCCAGAAGCTCTTTTCGGTCAGTGGCGAGATCGACGACTTCCTCGCACCGGCGCTTGCCCCGGGCGGCCTCGAACTACGCCTCGCCTCCGACAGTCCGACCTATGCCGCCCGCTTCGTCGCCGCCTACCCCGCCCGGTGCCCCGGGGCCAGAATTCAGGTGCGGATCGGCAACGCCAGCGAGGTGGTGGCCTGGCTCAAGGCTGGACAGGTCGACGCCATCATCGCCTGCGATCCCCCGATCGATGCCTCTCTGTCCTACGAGGCCATTTACCGCGATCGACTCGTGCTGGGTGTGGCCCGCAATCATCCCGTCGCGGCTTCGACGACCGCAGCCCTCAGCCTTCTCGGTCAAGAGACGCTTCTGCTCCGCGAAGCTCCCTCGCGCACCCGGGAGACGTCTCTGGACCTGCTGTCGCGGGCCGGGGTCGAGCCGGCCGAAACCATCGAGCTCCACACCCGCGAGACCATCCGCGAGGCCATCGCCATGGGGGTTGGCGTCAGCATGTTCTATTCCGCCGAATGCCCGCCGGATCCCCGGATCGCCTATCTGCCGCTCGACTGCGACGTACCGATCCAGACCGGCTACATCATGTGCCTTGCCGACCAGCGCCGCTCCACCCTGGCCAGAGGGGTTTTCGACACGGCTTCAAGCTTGCGTGCGGAGAGCCCCATCCCTCTTTGACGCGGCAGAATCCCGGTGCAGAGAGTGGACCGTCCACACAGCTCCCGAGAGCCACGCGCTGGCCTTCCTTCCCCCTTCCCATTTTGCGTCCAGGTGACAGTCCGCCTGAGGAAGTCCTTCTAGGCTGCAGAGATGGCGCGGACGGCGCTCCGGTCGGCATCTGTGTACCGGGATGATTGTCGTCGAACACATCATCGCAGGAGCACCGTCCATCGCGTCGATCACGACGATCGGCGTCGATCCGGGCAGGCGCGTTTTCAGGTTCGCGCCGTTGATGCGGCGGGCCGTGTCGTCGTCACCAGGGCCCGGCCGGCGACGGGATAGGAAGCCATTCTTCAGCCGCCAGACACCCTGCCTGATCGGGCTCGAACGTGCGCCGGTTCCCGGCGTTGGGGCCGTTTGCCGGGCCTGATCGGGAATGGGGTGCGGTTGATCCCTCAGGCCCCTGTGAAGCCCTGTGTGGGTCTCCAGATGAACGACGCCGCCGGCTCCGCGGCGATGTGCGAGGCGGTCACCTGGCCGATCATGCGGTTCGCGCCTATCAAGAGTGAGGACCAGCGTTAACGCGACATCCACAGGGTCTGTGCACAGTGAATGCATGACCAAAGCCCTCGAACTGGATCGCGCGGCGGTGCCGCGGCTGGATGCGACAGGGCTGCAGGCCCTGGCCGCGAAATCCGCGAGAGGCGCGACAGAGGGCGCGGCGCGGCGCGGACCGTTTCGCCCCGACGTGTGGCGGAATGCTCGCCAGAAAGGCGCATCGCGGCTGGCGGTCCACTGGTTCCGCAGTGCCGATGTTGCCGTCGTGTTCGGTCTGACCCTTGCGATTGGCTGGGCGATGACGCCGGCCGGGCTGATGACCATGCCCCTGTCCCGCGCCCTGCCGCTGGCAGCCGGCGCGTTGGTGATCCTGGGTCTGCTTCGATCCCTCGGGCTCTACCGTTTCGCGCGAGGACAGGAGGTGATGGTCCATCTGGCGGCCGTGTCCGGCGTCGCACTGGGCGGCGGTCTGTGCGCCATTGCCCTGGAAGCCGTGGTTACGGGCAGCACCCCGGCCCTGACGGCCTATATCGTGTGGACCGCCCTGGTCACCGTCGCCCTGTACTGCCTGCACCTCGGCTGGAGCCAGGCCGTCATGGGCTGGAGGGCGACGGGAGCCCTGACGCCGAACATCGTGCTGGTCGGTGCGACGCGCCATGCGGAACGGCTGATCCGTGACGCCCTGCAACGGCGTGACATCAATGTCCTCGGCGTGTTCGACGACCGTCTGGCACGGTCTCCTGACAGCATCGAGGGCGTGCCGGTGCTGGGCGATGCCGAGGCCCTGATGACCCACCGGATGACGCCCTATGTCGACCGGATCGTCCTGGCCATCGATCCGAGGGCAGAGAAGAGGGTGCGCGAATTGACGGCGCGACTATCGGCACTCCCCAACGAGGTCACCCTGCTGGTCGATCCGATCGATGCCATCGAGCGCAGCGCGGCGCTGGACCGGCTGGCCAGGGCTCCGCTGGCGTCGCTGGACGGCTCCCTCAATGACGACCGCCGCGCCTTCAACAAACGGCTGCAGGACCTCATCGTCGGCACGCTGGTCCTTGTGGTGCTGTCACCGGTCATGGTGATCACGGCCCTGGCCATCAAGCTGGACAGCCCCGGCCCGATCTTCTTCCGCCAGCGCCGTCATGGCTTCAATCACGAGGAGATCGTGGTGTGGAAGTTCCGCTCCATGCGGGCCGACGCCGCCGATGCCACCGCCAGCCGCCAGGTCACGACCGACGACGACCGCGTGACCGGCATCGGCAAGCTGATCCGCGCCACCAGCCTGGATGAGCTGCCACAGCTGTTCAATGTGCTGAAGGGCGAGATGTCGCTGGTCGGCCCCCGGCCCCATGCCATCGGCATGAAGACCGGGGCGGTCGAGAGCGCGCGCCTGGTCGCCGAATATGCTCATCGTCACCGTATGAAGCCCGGCATGACGGGTTGGGCCGCCATCAAGGGGTCTCGCGGGCCACTGCACTGCGCCCAGGACGTGCGCCGCCGGGTGCAGCTGGACATCGACTATATCGAACGTCAGTCGCTGTGGCTGGATCTCTGGATCATGGCCGTGACCGTGCCCGTCCTGCTGGGTGATCGCGCGGCGGTTCGCTGATGTTCTGGCGCGGCGTCTGGGGCTATCTGCCTGCCAATATCATCCAGGGGCTGGTCGGGTTCGGGGCGATCCTCGTCTTCACCCGGCTGCTGAGCCCCGATGACTTCGGCCGTTACGCCCTCGCCATCTCGATCACGACACTGGTCCATGTGGGCACCTTCAGCTGGCTGGAAGCGTCGATGGCCCGGTTCTGGGCGGCCGAGCGGAACCAGGGTCTGGCCGACCATTTCACCACGGTGTACCGCACCATGGCGGTGATGACGGCAGCCGTCCTGCCGATCGCGGGTCTGCTGCTCTGGCTCTCGCCCATCGATGAAGGGCTCAAGCTGGCCATCGGTGCCGGTCTGGTCGGTCTGCCGATCCGGGCCCTGACCAAGCTGGCGCAGGAGCGATACCAGGCGGCGGGCGAGGTGTCGAAATCGGTGGCCATGGACATCGGCGTGACCCTGGGTGGATTCCTGATCGGAGCGACCTGCGCGCTGATGGGCGCGGGAGCCGCCTCCCCCCTGATCGGTCTGGCCGTGGCCCCTCTGCTGGCCCTGCCCTTCGTGCTGTCCGGCGAACTGAGGCAGGCGCGAGGCGGCGTCCACTATCGCGACCGGCTGGTCGGCTATGCCCGCTATGGCTATCCGATCGCGGCGGGGCTGGGCCTGTCGCTGATCATGGCGTCCACCGACCGGTTCCTGCTGGAAATCTTCATGGGGTCTGCGGCGGTCGGGGCTTATCACGCCGGCTACAGCCTCTCCAGCCGGACGCTGGACGTGCTCTTCATCTGGCTGGGTGCCGCGGGCACGCCCGCCCTTATCATGGCCTGGGAGCGCGGCAGTCGCGAGGCCTTCATGACCGCCGCCCGTGAACAGGCCTCGACCTTCATCCTGATCGGCTTGCCGGCCGCCGTCGGCGTGGCTCTGGTGGCGCGGCCCCTGGCGGATTTCATGATCGGCGAGGACCTGCGCAGCGTCGCGGCTTCCGTTACGCCCTGGATCGCCCTGTCGGCCCTGCTGTCGGGTATGACCGCCTACTACCTCGGCCAGGCCTTCGTGCTGGGACGGCGGACGGACCGACTTCTTCTGACCCTGGGCATCCCCGCGGCATCGAACGTGATCCTGAACCTGATCCTGGTGCCCCCCTTGGGCGTGATGGGGGCCGCGCTCGCGACGACGACCAGCTTCGCTATCGGCCTTCTGGCGTCCATCGCCCTGGGGCGCAGCGTCGTCGTCATGCCGATCCCCGGGACGGCGCTGAGCCGTTGCGCCCTGGCCTGCGGGGTCATGGCTGGAACCGTGGTCCTGCTGCCCGCCTATGGAGGCGTGGCGGAGCTGGCGTTGAAGGCCGGCGTCGGCGCCGTCGTCTATGCGGCGGCTGCCTTGACCCTGAATGCCGCCGGCGTGCGCGACCTGGCCCTCCGCCTGATCGCGGCACGGACGGGCCGGAGCATGACCGCATGACCCGCCCGGTCCTGACGGACAATGCGCGCAGGACGTCGGCGAAACCGGCGATCTCGGTGTTGATCCCCTTCCTGCGCGACGACCCGACCGAACTGCTGGGCCTGCTGGATGAGGAAGCCGGCGCCCTGGGTGGCGCGGTCGACATCGTCCTGCTGGATGACGGCACCAACGACCCCGCCCTGACCGCGCGGCTGACGTCTGTCGTCCTTGCCATGGCCCTGCCCGTCCGCCTGATCTCCCTGACCCGGAACGAAGGCCGCTCAAAGGGGCGCAACCGGCTGGCCGCCTCCGCGCGGGGGGGCAGCCTGCTGTTCCTGGACAGCGACATGCGGCCGGACCACCGCCGCTTCCTCTGGACCTGGGCCGACCTGGTCGCGCGCGAGGATCCGGCCGTGGCCTTCGGCGGGTTTTCGCTGCTGCAGGCCCCGACGGACACGCGCTTCTCGGTCCACCGCGCCATGGCGACCCGCAGCGAGTGCGTTCCCTGTGTCGAGCGGGCCAGGACACCCGAAAAATACGTCTATACCTCGAACCTGCTGGTCCGCCGCGATGTGTTCCGGGCCGAGGCCTTCGACCCCGCCTTCACCGGCTGGGGCTGGGAGGATGTCGAGTGGGCCATGCGCGTCTCGCGTCGGTTCACCGTCGTCCACGTCGACAATCCGGCCACCCATATGGGTCTGGATACGGTCGAGGCGCTGGCCGGGAAATATGAGCAGTCGGCCGGCAATTTCGCCCGCGTCGTCGCCCGCCATCCCGACATCATCGGCAACTACCCCAGCTTCAAGGCGGCCAGACTGCTCAAGCGGCTGCCCGCCCTGTCCAGGGTGCGGCCGTGGATGAAACGCGCGGCCGTCGCAGGCTGGATGCCGACGGGCGCGCGGGCTTTCTCACTGAGGCTGTACCGCGCCGCCCTCTACGCCGAGGCGGTCTGATGCCGGACGTGTCGGTGATCGTGCCGACGATGCGGCGGCCCGAAGGTCTGGAGCGGGCGCTGCGCTCGCTGTTCGCGCAGACGGGCGTGGCCGACCGGCTTGCGTCCATCGTCGTCGTCGACAACGATCCGGCGGGGACAGCGGCCGGGACTGTGTCGCGTCTGGCTGTCACCAGCCCCTGTCCACTGATCTATCGGCATGAGCCGAAACCCGGCGTGGCCACGGCGCGCAACGCCGGCCTCGCGATGACCGACGCGCGACTGATCGCCTTCCTCGACGATGACGAGGTCGCCTCGCCCGAATGGCTGGCCGCCTTGCTGACGGCGCAGGCCAAAACGGGGGCGGACGCGGTGTTCGGCCCGATCACAGGCCGGGTGCCCGACGATACCGGATGGGCCACCCCCTATCTCCAACGCTTCTTCGGCAGGGAAGGACCCGCGTCCACAGGGTTGATTGACCACAGTTTTGGCTGCGGGAACTCGCTGCTGGTGCGCGCGACGGCCCTGCCGGGACCCACGCCCTTCGACACGCTCGCGGACCAGACCGGGGGCGAGGACGATGCCCTGTTCGCAGCCCTCCGCGCGCGGGGCGGACGGTTCGGCTGGGCCGCCGACGCCTGGGTCGAGGAGTTCGCGCCGCCGCATCGGGCCACGATGCTTTATGCCCTGTCGCGCGCCTTCGCCTATGGCCAGGGGCCCAGCCAGACCGCCGCCAAGGCCCGCGACTGGCCGGGCGTCGGTCGCTGGATGCTGGTCGGCGTGGTGCAGGCTGTGGTCTGGGGCATCGCCGCCCTCGCCCTGACCGCCATCGCCCATCCGGCGCGGGCCGGGATGATGGACAGGACGGCCCGCGGTCTCGGCAAGGTGTTCTGGACCAGGGGGTTCGAGCCCCGGTTCTACGGCACGCGTGAACTGGCCCGGCTGAACGGCCTCACGGCGAGGGTCTGACCTCGGCGTCCAGCCGGGCGATCGCCTCGCGGATGAAGACGGCGTGGGTGACCACGCCGATCTCCAGAGCATCGTCGCCGACGCGGACCTCCTGGCTCAGCAGGCCGGCGATGAAGGGGGTCTCCGGCCCGGTCGTCCCGGGCCGCTTGCGCGCGCCCGGCGTCCAGAAGACCGGTCCACCCGAGTTGCCGGGGAAGACAGTGAAATCCAGCAGGAAGGTCGGAAAGGCGCTGACCGGCGACAGGGGCCAGGACGCGATACGCCCCACCCGGAGTATCGGAAACCCGGCCCGGTTCGAGGAAAGCCCGCGCGGAAACCCCAGCGACAGCAGTTCGTCGCCCGGCCCGACCTGCCAGGCGTCGAAGGCATTCCCGTCCGCCAGCCAGCCGATCGGGATGGCCGCCCGCGCGAAGGCTTCCGGGGCCGTGATCTCCATGACGGCCACGTCCTGCACGGGATGCTGTGTCCAGAGCGGTCCGCCCGCGTCGTCACGGATGATCAGCGGCTCCGGATCGAATCGCCAGCTCCCGTCCGGCAGGGCGACACGCCAGCCGATCCGCGCCTCCGGGTCTGGCATCGTCTCCAGCACATGGGCGGCCGTGACCAGCACGATACGCGGGGTGCCGTCCGGGCGCACGGCATCGATCAGAAAGCCCGTGCCGACCGTGCGCGTCGTCGGTCCCGAAGGCTGGTCCAGCTGAACCGTCGCATTGATCAGCTCTACCGTCAGGTCCCGGACGGGCACGACAAGCGGCGACGGCGCGTCCGGGACGGGCGGGGTCTGGATCATTCGGCGGGGTCTCCGGCTCGGGGCATTTGACGCAAGCGCTCCCCGTCGCACAAGCTTGCGTCCTGTCCTAAAGGAAGGCCCGCCATGAACCGCCGCCGGTTCGTGGCCACGACCGCCGCGTCGGCCCTGGCCGCCGCAGCCTCTCCCGTTCTCGCCCGTCCGTCCGGAGTTTCGATGACCCTGCCAAAGCCGCCCGTCGCCCGGAAGATCCCGGTGACCATCGAACAGCTGGGTCGAACCCGGATCGACGACTATCACTGGATGAAGGATGATAACTGGCAGGCAGTGCTGCGCGACCCGACGCTGATCAAGGCCGACGTCAAGGAACACCTGATCGCCGAGAACGCCTATCGCGAGGCGATGCTGGCCCCGACCCTGCCGCTCCAGACCCGGCTGTTCGAGGAGATGAAAGGCCGCATCAAGGAGGACGATTCGTCCGTCCCCGCCCCCGACGGTCCCTGGGAATACTACAGCCGGTTCGAGACCGGGATGCAGCATCCCCTGTTCTGCCGCCGCCCGCGCGGGGGTGGATCTGAGACGATCCTGCTGGACGCCAACGCCCTGGCCGAGGGCAAGGCCTATTCGGAGGTCTCCTCGGTCGAGCACAGCCCCGACCATACCCTGTTCGCCTATGCCGAGGATGCCCAGGGGTCCGAGGTGCACCAGATCTACACCCGCGATCTGAACACCGGCGAACTGCTGCCCGACCCGATCCAGTCGTCCAACGGCAACTTCGTCTTCAGCCCGTGCAGCGGCTACATCTTCTGGACCAACCGCGACGACAACGGACGCCCGGACAGGATCTATCGCCGCCCCTCGCGCGGAGGCGAAACGGTGCTGGTCTATGACGAGGCCGACGACGGCATGTTCCTCGGCGTCGGGCGGTCCTCGGACGACGCCTTCGTTCTCATCACGGTCCAGAACCAGGAGACATCGGAGGCCTGGCAGATCCCCAAGGGTGCTCCGACGGCCATGCCGACGGTGCTGGCCCCGCGTCGTGTCGGCATCCGCTACGATGCGGACCACTGGCCCGACGGCTGGGTATTCCGTACCAACGACAACGAGGCCGTCGACTTCAAGCTGATGCAGGCACCGACCGGCCAGCCCGCCCGCATCGCCTGGCGCGAGCTGGTGCCGCACCGGCCCGGACGGTTCATGGAGGGGTTCGACCTGACCTCGGCCCACCTGGCCTGGCAGGAGCGGGCCGAGGCCAACACCACCATCATCATCCGCGACAAGGCGGGCCAGGAGCACGCGATCGCGGCGGACGAACCCGCCTACGCCCTGTCGCTGGCCGGGGCGTCGGAGTTCGATACGACGGTCACCCGCTACACCTACAACTCGCCGTCCACCCCGACCTCGACCTACGACTACGACATGGCCAGCAGGGCCCGGACCTTGATGAAGGTGCAGGAAATCCCCTCGGGCCACGACCCGGCGGATTATGTCGTCGAGCGCCTGAACGCCCCGGCCACCGACGGCCAGAGGGTCCCGGTGACGATCCTGCGCCGCAGGACGACGCCGGTGGATGGGTCAGCACCGCTGTTGCTCTATGGCTACGGCTCCTACGGTATTCCCATGTCGGCCAGCTTCTCGACCGGGCGGCTGTCGCTGGTGGACCGGGGCTGGATCTATGCCATCGCCCACATCCGGGGCGGGTCGGACAAGGGCTGGGGCTGGTTCCTGAATGCCCGGCGCATGACCAAGAAGAACACCTTCACCGACTTCATCGCCTCGGCCGAACACCTGATCGCCAACCGCTATGCCAGCGCCGGCCGGATCGTGGCCCTGGGCGGATCGGCGGGGGGCCTGCTGATGGGAGCCGTCACCAACATGCGGCCCGACCTTTGGGCCGGGGTGATCGGCCAGGTGCCGTTCGTCGATGTCATCAACACCATGTCGGACACCTCCCTGCCCCTGACCCCGCCCGAGTGGCCCGAGTGGGGCAATCCGATCGAGGATCCGGAGGCCTATGACTACATGATGAGCTACAGCCCCTACGATCAGGTCGAGGCCAAAGCCTATCCGGCGATCCTGGCGACCGGCGGCCTGTCCGATCCGCGCGTCACCTACTGGGAGCCCCAGAAATGGGTCGCCAAACTTCGCCCCGCCACGACCTCGGGCAATCCGGTGCTGCTGAAGATCAATATGGAGGCCGGGCACGGCGGGGCCTCGGGGCGGTTCGACTATCTGAAGGAAGTCGCCCACGACTATGCCTTCGCGGTCTGGGCCATGGATCGGGGTTGGGAGACCGCGTGATCCGGGAGGCGACCCCGTCCGACCTGACCGCCATTACGGCCCTGTATGGCCGCGAGGTCCTGACCGGCACGGCGACGTTCGAGCTGGATCCACCCTCGCTGGCGGAGATGACAGCGCGCTTCGAGGCCGTGCGCGCCAGGGGGCTGCCCTGGTTGGTCGCCGGGATCGATGGAGCCTTCGCGGGCTATGCCTACGCCTCTCCATTCCGGCCGCGCCCGGCCTACCGGTATGGCGTCGAGGGGTCGATCTATGTCGAGGCGGATGCGCGGGGTCGCGGGGTCGGGCGCGCCTTGCTGACCGCCCTGGTCGATCGCGTTCGCGCCATGGGCCTGCGCCATGTCATCGGTGCCATCAGCGACAGCGCTACCAGCGAGGCTTCGATCGCCCTGCACCAACGCCTCGGCTTTCGCCGGGTCGGCACCTACGCCCAGGTCGGCTGGAAGTTCGACCGCTGGATCGACGTGCATCTGATGCAGCTCGATCTGGCCCCCGACGGCGCACCTCCGACTGCAGCCGGACTGGATCTGCGCAGGGGCCTGGCCTGATCGATCAGTGAGTCGGGATCCTGGCGGGCGGCGTCTTGAGCCAGGGGGCGAGGCGGAATTTGCGGGGAGCCTCGCCCACCGTCCGGTCGGTGATGAAGCGGCCGGCGAAGGCGACCACGGCGCGGATCGTGTGGTCGTCGAACGGCTTGCACACCGCCCCGAGGGCACCGGCGAACCCGTCGGGGATCTGTTCGGGGTTGGCGGTCAGGAAAACCACGACCGTCCCGTATTCGCTGACGAGCCTCTGCGCGATCTGGGGTCCGGTCATCCCGTCCAGCAGGTTGACGTCGACCAGTGCCAGCGTCGGCCGCTCGCGGGCCGCAATCTCGAATGCGCCGTCGCGATCCATGGCACAGCCCACGACCTCGCACCCGGCGTCGCCGAGCACCAGCTCCAGCTCCATCGCGAGGATGGCCTGATCTTCCACGATCATGACCCGGAGGTCAGCAGCCTGATTCACCCACTTACCCCAAAGCCCGGCGGCCCGCCTTCCGGCCACTGTGTCGGCTACCGAACACAGCGAACGCGCGCCTGGCGGAAGGGTTCACCGTCTCCATGAAAATCGACAATGGCTTGCGCCCTCAGGGCGAATGACCGTGACCGCCGAAGTCCGGATCGCGACGCACGAGCGTCGATGGTCGGAAAGCGCATCGGTGGCTGGGGAACTAGGACTCGAACCTAGAATGACGGTACCAAAAACCGGAGTGTTACCATTACACCATTCCCCAGCAGGCCCGGTGCGCCCCGAGACCTGGGCCTTGGGGAGGCGGTCGAATACGCCAAGGCCGCAGGCGATGCAACACCCGGTTTCCCGTCTATTTCGCCGCCCGCATGAACGCCGCTTGCGGCCCCGGAACCCCGTCGCTATAAGCCCCGTCCTCAAGTCGGAGTGTGGCTCAGTCTGGTAGAGCACTGCGTTCGGGACGCAGGGGTCGCAGGTTCGAATCCTGCCACTCCGACCATTATCCGGGGCGCTGTCGCGGTCGACGCGGGCGCACACGACCTGGGCGCGCTCCGGGCGCTTCCCGCCTCACCCCTTCGCTGCCTCCGCGACCTTCGCCAGACGTGCACCGACGGTCTCGATGGTGCGTTCGCCCAGAGCCTTGCGCCGGGCCAGCAGTTCGGGCGAGCCGGCGTCATGGTCGGCCATCAACCGCCGGACGAACGAACCGTCGCGAACCTCGCCCAGCACTGCGTCCATAGCCGTGCGCGACGCCTCGCCGATCACGCGCGGGCCGGTCAGATAGGCGCCATATTCCGCCGTGTTGGAGATCTTGGCGAAGGCCCCCGCGATGCCGCGCTCGTACATCAGGTCGGTGACCAGCTTGACCTCATAGAAGCACTCGAACCAGGCGACCTCGGGCGGATAGCCGGCTTTGACCAGCTTCATGAAGGCCGCATCGATCAGCTCGCCGACCCCGCCGCACAGCACCACCTGCTCGCCGAACAGATCGCTCTCGCACTCGGCGGCGAAAGTGGTTTCCAGGATGCCCTTGCGCCCACAGCCCAGCGCCGCCGCATAGGACAGGCCCAGGGCGTGGGCCCCGCCGGTGGCGTCCTGATGCACGCCGAACAGGCAGAAGACCCCCTCCCCGGCCTCGTACAGATCGCGGATGCGCGGCCCGATGCCCTTGGGCGAATCCAGGATGACGTCGAGGTCGGGGCGCGGCGTCACCAGGCCGAACCGGACCGACAGGCCGTGGGCGAAGATCAGGGCCGCGCCGGGTCTGATGTTCGGCTCGATCTCGTCGCGGTACAGGTCGCGGTGCGCCTCGTCCGAGACCATCATGGCCACGACGTCGGCACTGGCCGTCGCCTGACCGGCCGTCAGGACGGGAAAGCCGTCGGCCTGGGCCTTCGCCCGCGTGGCGGACCCTTCCTTCAGACCCACGACGATGTCGGCGACGCCGCTGTCACGCAGGTTCAGCGCATGGGTCCGGCCCTGGCTGCCGTAGCCGATGATGGCGACCCGCCGGCCGCGGATGATCGACAGATCGCAATCGCGGTCATGGAAAACGGGCAAGGGAGCGGGTAGGGCCAAGGCTTCACCTGAGGAGGAGTGCGTCATGCCGGGTCTCATAACGCCATCCACGATTGTCGGCTTCTGGAAAGAGGCCGGTCCCGCCAAGTGGTACCGGAAGGACCCGCAGTTCGACTTTCTCGTGCGCGAATACATGCGCGCCGCCCATTTCGCCGCCGCACGCCGCCAGCTGGACGACTGGATGGACAGGGCCGAGGGCGCGCTGGCCCTGATGATCGTGCTGGACCAGTATCCCCGAAACAGCTTTCGCGGCACCGCCCATCAGTTCGCGACCGATGCACTTGCCCGCCATTTCGCCCGCGATGCCATCGCCCGTGGCTATCCGGCGACGTTCGAGCCCGAGCTGCGCCAGTTCCTGTTCATGCCGCTGATGCATTCGGAGGATCTGGCCGATCAGGACGCCCTGCTGCCGCTGGTGGCCGATATGCCGGATACCCTGAAGTTCGCCCACGTCCACCGCGACGTCATCGCCCGGTTCGGCCGGTTCCCGCATCGCAACGCCTGTCTGGGCCGGGACACGACGCCCGAGGAGCAGGCGTTTCTGGATCAGGGTGGGTTCGGGGGATAAGGCGACCTCTGCCTGTGGACCGCCACGGGTCGCCTGATGATTCGGCGCGCGAATCGGCGGAGGGTTGATGCCATGAACGCCCTCGCGACCCTCGCAGATCTTCAGACCCGGACCGGAGCGCAGACGGCCGCGCCCGCGGACCATCCCGAGTTCCAGTATCTGAACCTGCTGCGCGACATCCTGGACAACGGCGTGCGGCGCGACGACCGGACGGGCACGGGCACGCTGGGCGTGTTCGGCCGCCAGATGCGGTTCGATCTGTCGAAGGGCTTTCCCCTGCTGACGACCAAGAAGCTGCATCTGCGCTCCATCATCGTGGAACTGCTGTGGTTTCTGCGCGGTGAGACCAACATCGGCTGGTTGAAGGAGAACGGCTGTTCCATCTGGGACGAATGGGCCGATGAGGACGGCGAACTGGGCCCCGTCTACGGCAAGCAGTGGCGGTCCTGGGCCGCGCCGAACGGCGGGAGCATCGACCAGATCGCCCGGCTGATCGAGGGTCTGAAGGCCGATCCCAACAGCCGCCGCCATATCGTCTCGGCCTGGAACCCGGCCGATATCGAGGACATGGCCCTGCCGCCCTGCCACTGCCTGTTCCAGTTCTTCGTGGGGGATGGGAAACTGAGCTGCCAGCTGTACCAGCGCTCGGCCGACGTCTTCCTGGGCGTGCCGTTCAACATCGCCAGCTATGCCCTGCTGACGATGATGGTCGCCCAGGTGGTGGGGCTGGAGCCCGGCGACTTCGTCCACACCCTCGGCGATGCCCACCTCTATTCGAACCATATCGAGCAGGCGGAGCTGCAGCTGACCCGCCAGCCGTTCGATCTGCCGACCATGACGGTGGCGCCAGGGCGGGACCTGTTCGCCTTCGAGCCGGGGGACTTCGTGCTTGAAGGGTACGAGTCCTGGCCTCATATTAAAGCGCAGGTTGCGATCTAGGAGCCGCGCGATGGCCGCCAACAAGCATGTCGTACCCCGTCCGAATGGGGAATGGGCCGTTCGCAGCAGCGGAGCGGCGAAAGCGACCAAGGTGTTCGAATCCCAGGCTGACGCGATCAAATTCGGTCGGAACGCCGCCCGCAAGGACGGCGTGGAGTTCTATGTCCACCGTAAGGACGGCACGATCCGCCAGCGAGACAGCTATGGGCGCAATCCCGTGGCCTCCAAAGGCTGAGGCGGATTGCGTTGGCGTTCGAAACGAACGTCTTCATCAACTGCCCGTTCGACAACGACTACAAGTCGCTGCTGCGGCCCGTTGTCTTCTGCATCTACCGCCTCGGCTTCCAACCGCGGATCGCGTCGGAGCGGTTGGATGGCAATGAGCCCCGGATCGAGAAGATTATCGAGCTGATCGAAGGCTCGAAATACGGCATCCACGACCTGTCCCGCATCAAGGCCCGCAAGGCGGGTGAGTTGTTCCGGTTGAACATGCCGTTGGAGCTGGGGCTTGACCTCGGGTGCAAACGCTTTGGGGGCGCGCCCTGGTCAGAAAAGAAGTGCCTGATTATGGAAACCGAGCGTTACCGGTACCAGGCTGCCCTGTCGGACCTGTCGAGCTCCGACGTCGTGGCCCATGGGAACCAGCCGCTGGAAGCGTTCACAGCCGTTCGGGACTGGCTGGATCAGGAGGCGCGGCTGGACGCGGACGGGCCAGCGCGCCTATGGGATCAGTTCACTGATTTCATGGCGGACAATGACGACGCGCTGGTCGCGCGGGGCTTTTCCCGGCGTGACATCGATCGGCTGCCGATATCCACCCTGATGAGAAGTATGGAGGCGTGGGTCGCCGCGCACCCCCTGTGAAGATTTCAGATCTCGCCGCCGACGTCCTGCGCATCTCCGACATCTACGCCACAGCGCACGGCATCGACCGCTCCGGCGACTGGGCCATCCTCAAGCTTCAGGAAGAGCTGGGCGAACTGACCGCCGAACATCTGCGCCTTTCGGGCCGTGCCCGCGGTGAAGCCGATCCCAATGCGTTGGCCGACGAGGCCGCCGATGTGCTGGGTATGCTACTGATCTACTGTGATCAGGCCGGGATCGATATCGAACAGGCCATGCAGCACAAATGGCTGCGCTGGCTGGAGCGTTCCTGATGCCCATCCCCCACATCGCCCTCGTCGTTGCCCGCGCCCGCAACGGAGTCATCGGTCGGGACGGCGACCTGCCGTGGACGCTGCGATCCGACCTGCAGCGGTTCAAGGCCATCACCCTGGGCAAGCCCTGCATCATGGGCCGCTCGACGTGGGAGAGCCTGCCGCTGCGGCCCCTGCCCGGTCGACTCAACCTCGTGCTGTCGCGCGATCTGTCCTATGAGGAGCGGGGCAAGGCGAAGGGGGCGGTGGTCTGCTCCAACCTGGCCGACGCCATCGACATCGCGCGTGAGACGGCCGGGGACGACGGCATCGACGAGATCTGCGTGATCGGCGGCACGGCCCTGTTCGAAGCGGCCCTGCCGCGCGCCAGGCGGCTGTACATCACCGAGGTCGAGGCGGAACCCGAGGGCGACGCGATGTTCCCGGCGTTCGACGAATCCCTGTTTGCCGAGACGCTGAACGAACGCCATGATGCGGGCGAGAAGGACGACCATCCGTTCGTCTTCCGCATCCTGGACCGCATCTGAAATCGGAGGCCTTGGCCATGCTGACGTCGACCACCAACGACATCTTCGGACACCGGATCGTGCGCCACATCGGTGTCGTACGCGGCATCACCGTGCGGTCGCGCAACGTCGTATCCGACGCGATCGGCGGGCTGCAGTCGTTGGTCGGCGGGCGTGTCGGTGCCTATGTGAAACTGGCCGAGGCCGGGCGGCAGGAAGCGTTCGAACAGCTGGTGGACCACGCCCGGGCCGCCGGTGCCAACGCCATCCTGGCCATGCGCTATGAATCCAACGAGATCATGCCGGGCGTGACCGAAGTACTGGCCTATGGCACGGCCGTGGTGGTGGAGCCTCAGTGAGGGATTGGGGATTAGGGATTAGGGATTAGGTGGAGCGGGGGCGACCCTGGCTGGACAGCCTCGGTTCAATCCCTAATCCCTACCCCCTAATCCCTGACTTCAGGCATCGCATCCGTCCCGCACCACCGGTCCCACATGCGGAAATAGAGCCCGAAGTTCGTCTTCATGTGGGTGTGGTGGCGGCTGTGGTGGGTGGCGGTGATCAGCTGCGAGCCGATGCGGCCGCGCACCCAGCGATCGGGCCACATCTCCCACCCGCAGTGATTCATCACCGCCGTGGCGGTCATGAACGCCAGCATCACCGCCAGCATCCACAGGTTCAGCGGGATCAGGAAGGTCAGCAGCGGCAACAGCCAGGCCGTCGCCACGGCCTCGGCCGGGTCGAAGGCGAAGCTGGCAAAGGGGCTGGGATCGCGGGCGCGGTGATGGGCGGCGTGGGCCCATCCGAAGATGCGGCGGTCGTGCAGCAGCCGGTGGGTCCAGTAATAGTGGGTGTCCTGCACAACCAGAAGCAGGACGAAACTGACCGGCAGCCACCACAGGGGATACGCCGCAGGATCGACATAGATCATGGTCCCGCCCGCCTTCCACGCCTCCAGGGCGACCGCGGCGGGCAAGGCATAGATGGGTGTCGAGAGCAGCGAGAATTTGATCTCGTGGGCGATCAGCCGACGCGACGGCCGCTCGCGGTTCAGGCGACGGCCCACACCCCTGGCCCGCCCCCAGGTCAGCCACCAGACACCCCCCGCGATCAGCAGATAGCGCGCCCCGATGATCAGGGTCAGCCAAAGGGTGGTGATCAGGACGGCGGCGGGGGTCATGGCCGGAAAGTAGAGTGGCGAGTGGCGGGTGGCGAGTGGCGAGAAGGCCGCGGGCCATCCGACCTCGCTCGCCACTAACCACTCGCCACTCGCGACTGCCTCAGTGCAGCACGGCCATATGGCCGCGCTCGAAGGCGGACAGTTCGTCCTGACGGCCTTCCTTGACCTTCAGCACCCAGTTCGGGTCCGACAGCAGGGCACGACCGACGGCGATCAGGTCGAACTCCTCTCGCTCCATCCGCTCGATCAGGCCATCGAGTGAGGCAGGTTTCGAACCCTCACCCCGGAAGGCGGCCATGAATTCTCCATCCAGACCGACCGAGCCGACGCTGATGGTCGGCTTGCCGGTGATCTTTTTGGCCCAGCCGGCGAAATTCAGGTCAGACCCTTCGAACTCCGGCTCCCAGAAGCGGCGCTGCGAGCAGTGGAAGACATCGACGCCCGCGTCCGACAGGGGCAGCAGCCATTCGGCCATCTCGTCGGGGCTCAGGGCGATCTTCGCCTCGTAATCCTGCTGCTTCCACTGCGACAGGCGGATGATCAGGGGGATGTCGGGGCCCAGACCATCGCGGACCGCCTTGACCACCTCGACGCCGAACCGGGCGCGTTCGGCGATGGACGGGCCGCCCCAGCGGTCGCCGCGCGCATTCAGGCCGGCCCAGTAGAACTGGTCGATCAAATAGCCGTGGGCCGAGTGGATCTCGGCGGCGTCGAAGCCCAGCTCGCGCGAGGCCCGGGCGGACCGACCGAAGGCGGCGATGGTGTCGGCGATGTCCTCCTCGGTCATCGGTTCGTACTTCTGCTTGCCGGGCGCGACCAGGCCGGAGGGGCTGTCGACCTGACCCAGGGGCTGCCACTCGGCCCCCTGCCCGCGCGCGGCCCCGACGTGCCAGATCTGCGGCGCGATCAGGCCACCGGCCGCATGGACCTCGTCGACCACCTTCTTCCACTCCGGCAGGGCGGCGCCATGGAAGACCGGCACATTGGCGTCGTTGCGGGCGGCGGGGCGTTCGACCACCGTGCCCTCGGTGATGATCAGGCCGACTTCACCCTCGGCGCGACGACGATAATAGGCCGCGACGTCCGAGGTCGGGATGCCGCCGGGGCTGAACGAGCGCGTCATGGGGGCCATGACGATGCGGTTGGGCAGGGTCAGGCCCTTGATCGTGAAGGGGCGGAACAGGGTGTCGACGCTCATGGGGAGTCTCGCTGGGGAATAGGTACCGACAAGGTGGCGATTGCCGTTGCCTTTGAAAACCCTCAGAGGCCGAGTTTTTGCGCGATCGTCGCCGCGACGGCATCGAAGCGGTCGGCCACCGGCCCCGACGCCAGCGGCGTGCCCGCATCGCCGGCCTCCCGGATCGTGCCGTCCAGCGGCAGATCGCCGAGGAAATCGACACCCAGACGGCCCGCCTCGGCCTCCGCCCCACCGCGCCCGAAGACCGGTCCGGACATGTTCTCGATCAGGCCCAGCGTCGGCACATTGACGCGCTGGAACAGGGTGTGGGCGCGGCGGGCGTCGGCCAGGGCGACCGCCTGGGGCGTCGAGACGATCACGGCCCCATCGAGCGGCGTCTTCTGGATCAGGGTCAGCTGCACGTCGCCGGTGCCGGGAGGCAGATCGACGACGAGGACGTCCAGTGGCTGATTTTCCGAGCCCCAGCGGGTCTGGGTCAGCATCTGGGTCAGGGCCTGCGACGCCATCGGGCCGCGCCAGACCATGGCGTCCCCGGCCCCGGTCAGCAGGCCGACCGACATGGCCTTCAGCCCGTGGGCGAGGTGCGGAACCATGGCCCCGTCGACATAGTCCGGCTTGCCCGACAGGCCCAGCATGGTCGGCAGGCTGGGACCGTGGACGTCGGCGTCGAGGATGCCGACCCGCAGGCCGCGTCTCGACAGGGCGGTGGCCAGATTGACCGAGACCGTGGACTTGCCCACGCCCCCCTTGCCGCTGGCGACGGCCAGAACACGGCGGACATGGGCGGGGCGGTCGGTCGGCACCGGTGCCTTGGCGCGCGTCTGCTCGACTGCGGCGGGCGACAGGGAGGCCTTGCGGGCGGCGGGGGCGGTCTCGGCAGTCAGGATCACGGAGACCCGGGCCATGCCGGGCATGGCCTTCAGCGCCGCCTCGGCCGCATCGCGCACGGGGGCATAGGCGGCGGTGCGGTCGGCGGGAACCTCGATGACGAAGCCCGCGCGATCCTCGGTGACGGTCAGGCCTTTCGGCACGCCCGCATCGACCAGTCCCCGGCCTGTCGCGGGGTCGGGAATGGCGTTCAGGACGGCTTCGACGGCGGCGCGATCGATCAAGGCGAACTCGGGAGCTGGTTGCGAGGGAGGGATGCGCGTTCTATCGCCAACCCCTGCCGCAAGCGAGCGTCCCGTGTCCCGACCCGCCATCACCCTGATCGCCGGCCCGACCGCATCGGGAAAGTCGCGGCTGGCGCTGGAGATCGCCGCGCGCACGGGGGCGGCCATCATCAATGCCGACAGCCAGCAACTGTACGCTGACCTGCGCGTCCTGACCGCCCGGCCATCGGCAGACGACGAGACGCAGGCCCCGCACCATCTGTACGGCACGGTCGATGCGGCCGAGACTTGGTCGGTCGGCCGCTGGACGCGGGCGATCCTGCCGCTGCTGGAGACGCTGCGCGCCGAGGGTCGCCCCGCCCTGATCGTCGGCGGAACGGGCCTGTATTTCAACGCCCTGACCCGGGGTCTTGCCGACATTCCCGATGTACCGGGCGAGGCGCGCGAGGCGGCGATGGCGCTGTACGACACCGAGGGCGAGGCCGCCTTCCGCCTGCGGCTGACGACCGTCGATCCGGCCGCCGAGGCCGCCATCGCGCCCGGGGACCGCCAGCGCCTGACGCGGGCCTATGCGGTGGCACGGGCGACGGGGCGGTCGCTCAGCGACTGGCGTGCCTCGACCCGGCCGTTGCTGGAACCGGGCACCTATGACCGGCAGGTGATCGAGCCGGACCGTGAGGCCCTCTATGCCGCCTGCGATGCGCGGGTGGTGACGATGCTTTCGGGCGGGGCCATTGATGAGGTCCGGGCGCTGGCGGGCCGGGGACTCAACCCGGCCCTCCCTGCGATGAAGGCGGTGGGCGTACGGGAACTGGCAGCCCTCCTCGGCGGAGAGATCACCCTGGCCGCGGCGACCACGGCGATTCAACAGGCCACCCGGAACTATGCCAAGCGCCAGCTGACATGGTTCAGGAACCAGTGTGCCGACTGGAAACGGACTGGCCGATTGCCACCCGCGCGACGCTGATCTAGCCTCTCCCGACACGGCGATCCGGGGAGACGGGACATCACGATCAGGCTTTTCATCACGGGGTTGGCGGCTCTGGCTCTCGCGGCCTGCGAGGCTCCGGCCACAGAGCCGGCCTCGGCACCGGAGGGTGCCAGCGCAGAGGCCGCACAGGCTGGCTTCGCCCCCCGGACGGTCGGAACGCACAGCGTCAAGGGCGTGCTGCTGGCCTTCGAGGACGTCAGCTGGCCGGCCTACTATGATGGCCTTGAGGTCGGCCCTGCCGGCGCAGCCGTGGGCGATGAAGGCAATCTGAAATTGGGAAGCCTCGATCCTGAGGTGGGAGGCCCGGTCGCTCCGGCCACGATCCAGCCGCTGATCGGCAAGCCGGTCGAGGTTCGCTACACGGTGACCACTGAACACCGAATGGTCGATCTGCTCATCAATGGGGCGTCCATTCTTCCCCGGGTGGAAGGCGAACCGGCTCCGCCCGCCGATGCGAAGACGATCCAGGGCGTCCTCGGCGGCGCGGACACCGAGAGCGGTGACCTGCCGTCCGAGCTAACGGTCAAGGCACCTGACGGGACCTCGGTGACCTTCGAGGCCTTCGTCGCTGGCGAGATGACGTCCGCCAATGGCCGGACCGTCACCCTGCGATATGAGGACGATCTCGCCACCACACTCGAAAGCATCGCGCCCGCCAGTCAGAGCTGAACACCCAGGATCATCCCATCCGTCCCGCGAACGGTGTTCTACAGTCGAAGACCGGGGCGAGCGTCAATCAGGTGCAAGACCGCGTCCGACGCGATCTCGGACGGGTCGCGTCCCTCACGGCCGATCAGGTCCAGGGCGGCAGTCTGGCGGGCGGACTGGTCGGCCCGAACGGCGGGGTCGTCCAGCAGGCGGGACAGCTCGGCCACGAACCGCTCCGGAGTGGCCTCCGCCTGGATCAGCTCCCTGGCGATCTCGGCGTCGGCAGCATGGTTGAACAGGGTGGCGTATTTGCCGGTGAAGAAGGGCTTCATGAGCGCATAGCTGACCGGCGCGAACCGGTAGCCGATGACCATGGGCACGCCCGCCAGCGCCAGCTCGGTCGAGACCGTGCCACTGGTGGCCAGGGCGACGGTGGCAGCCTTCATCGCCGCATACTTGTCCGCCTCGGTCACCAGATGGGCGCGGAACGGCCAGGCGGCGACGCGGGCGGTGACATCGGCCGCGACCGTGCCGGCGGCGACCACGGCGATCTGCAGGTCCGGACGCCCGGCCTTCAGGCGCGCGGCGGCCTGCTCGTAGACATGTGTCATCAGGCGGATCTCGCCGGGGCGGCTGCCCGGCAGGATCAACAGCAGGGGAGCATCGGGCGCGATGCCCCGCGCGGACCGGAAGGCGGCGGGATCGGCCCCGCCCATGTCGATGTGCAGCGCCTGCGATCCGACGACGGTGGTGGGCAGGCCCTCGGCCTCGAACCAGGGCGCGTCGAAGGCGTAGAGGGCCAGCAGGTGATCGACGGCGGCGGCGAGCGTCTTCGCTCTTCCCGGCCGGGAGGCCCAGACCTGGGGGCCGACATATTTGATCAGCTTCACGTCCGGCAGGACGGCGCGAATGGCCCTGGCGACGCGGATGGTGAAGCCCCAGCTGTCGATCAGGACCACAGCATCGGGACGTTCGCGCAGCGCCATGGCCACGGTGTCGGCGACCCGGGCCTTGACCCGGCCATAGGCACGCAACCCTTCCAGCCAGCCCAGGACCGACAGTTCGGCGATGTCGAAGGGGCTGACGATCCCCTGCTCGGCCATGCGTGGACCGCCGACGCCGACCAGAGCGATGCCGGGCTCTCTCGCCCTGAGCGCCGCGGCCAGACCGCCTCCCAGGGCGTCACCCGAGGCCTCCGCCGCGACCAGCATGACCTTCATGGCCGGGGCTCGCCCCAGATGAACAGACCGAGGCGATCTGCTGCATCAATAATTGATTGCCGATCGATCAGAATGAGACGGTCCGCAATCCCGCCTATGCCGGCCAGTCCGGCGGCGGCCGCCATCTCGACCGTGCGAGCGCCGATCACCGGCATGTCGACACGCAGATCCTGAATCGGCTTGGGCGCCTTGCCGAGCGCGCCCTTGCGATCCGTCGCCGAACCCCGCAGGTCGGCGGGCAGGCCCGCGACGCGCGCCAGCATGGCGTCGGTGCCCTCCTGGGCCTCGACCGCCAGCACCAGCCCGTCACAGACGACTGCGCCCTGCCCGATATCAAGTTCTCCTGTCTTTTCTGCGATATGAAGCGCTTTCTTCAAGTCCAGAAATTGCTCTGGAGTCGGCATGACGCGGCCCAGCGCCCCGTCGGGCAGGGTCTCGCCGCCCAGAATATCATCGGCCCCCTCGATGCCGTAGCCCTCGGCCTCGAACACCGACAGGATTTTGCGCAGCAGGGCGTCGTCGCCCTTGGCGGCGGCGGCGATGATGCCGGGCAGGACCGAGGCCCCCTTCAGGTCCGGCTTCAGTCGTTTGAAATCCGGTCGGCTGACGGTGCCGGCCAGACAGACGGCCACACAGCCCTGGTGCTTCAAGGCCTTCAGGATGCCGCCGATCTCGGCCATGCCGAAGGTCGCGCCGGGCCAGCGTTCCAGATGAACGTCGGCAAACCCGTCCAGCCGCACGATGTATAGCGGACGCCCCTCGGCCTCGCAGCGCCTTGCGATGGCATGCGGCAGTTCGCCCCCGCCCGCGATCAGGCCCAGCTTTCCGGTCGCTCCGGTCATTCGCCCGGCAGACAGAGGGGGCGTCTGGCGTCGGCGCGGATGAAGGCGACGATCTCCATGATCTCGGGCAGGTCGGCATAGTCGGCCTCGACGCGGTCCAGCCGGTCGGCGAAGACGCCGGCTCCCTCGAACAGATCCCGGAAGGCGGCCAGCAGCCGGCGGACGGCGTCCTTGCCGTAGCCCTTCCGCTTCAATCCGATCAGGTTCAGCCCATGCAGCCGCGCGTGGTTGCCCCAGGCCGAGCCATAGGGGATGACGTCGCGCGTCACGGCCGCCAGACCGCCGACGATCGCCCCCTGCCCCACCCGGCCGTTCTGGTGCACGGCGCACAGGCCACCGAGGAAGACCCTGTCGCCGATCCTCGCGTGACCGCCCAGCGTCGCCTGGTTGGCCATGACGACGTTGTCGCCGACGACCGCATCGTGTCCGACGTGGGCCCCGGTCATGAACAGGCCGTGGGACCCGACGCGGGTGACGCCGCTGCCCTGCGGCGTGCCGCGGTTGAAGGTGCAGTGCTCGCGGATACTGTTGTCGTGGCCGATCTCCAGCCGGACCGGCTCGCCCCTGTAACCGTTGTGCTGGGGGTCGCCGCCGATGACCGCGAAGGGGTGGATGACGGTGCGGTCGCCGATGCGCGTGTCCTGCTGGACCACGACGTGGCTGACCAGATGGACACCCGGCGCCAGCGAGACGCCCGGCCCGACCGTGCACCAGGGACCGATCACGACGTCGGCGGCGATCTCGGCCGAGGGATCGACGATGGCACTGGGGTGAATGGTCATGTCGCGGGTTGGTCGACCGTGACCACCATGGCCATGAACTCGGCCTCTGCCGCCAGCTTGCCGTCGATGAAGGTCTCGCCCCGGAATTTGTAGGCGTCGCCCCGCGCGCGGGTCACCTTGACCTCCATGCGCAGCTGGTCGCCCGGCCGGGCGGGCTTCCTGAAGCGGACGCCGTCGATCGACATGAACATGATGACCTTGTCGGCCACGGCGACATCCAGGGTCTTGGACATCAGCAGGGCCCCCGTCTGGGCCATGGCCTCCACGATCAGCACCCCCGGCATGACCGGATCGATCGGGAAGTGGCCCGGAAAGAACGGCTCGTTGTGGGTCACGTTCTTGATGCCGACGATCGAGGTCGCGGGCACGAAGGCCTCGGCCCTGTCCACCAGCAGGAAGGGATAGCGATGCGGCAGACGGCGCATCACCTCGGCGTAGTCAATTCGGATGTCGTCGGCGGTCGTCGGATCAGTCACGCGCACTCAGTCCTTCTTGCGGTTCGCCTGTCTGGCAAGCCAGACGGCCTCGCGCAAGAACTGCCGGATCGGTTTGGCGGGATAGCCCGACCAGGTCTCTCCCGCCGGGATGTCGGCCAGCACGCCCGCGCCCCCTGCGACCCGCGCGCCGTCGCCGATCGACAGATGGTCGCCGATCCCAGCCTGGCCCCCGAACATCACATTGTCACCGACGGTGCAGGAGCCGGAAATGCCGGTATGGGCGGCGATCAGACAGTTCCGGCCGATGATGCAGTTGTGCGCGATCTGGACCAGGTTATCGATCTTGGTGTTCTCGCCGACGACGGTGTCGCCATAGGCCCCGCGGTCGATGCAGGTGTTGGCGCCGACGGTCACCCCGTCCTGCAGGATGACGCGGCCCAGCTGGGGAATGTCGACAGGTCCGCCGGCGGCCCCCGCAGCCCCGAAGCCGGCCTCGCCGATCCGCGCCCCGGCGTAGATCTTCACCCGATCGCCGATCAGGGCGAATCCGACCGAAGCTCCCGGACCGATTGCACAGTCACGCCCGATCTGAACGCCGGGGCCGATGACAGTACTGGCCCCGATCCGGCTCCCGCGCCCGATCCGGGCACCACGACCGACGACCACGCCCGGCTCCAGAACGACCGTGTCGTCTTCGCAGACGTCGCTCCCGATGGCGGCCTCCAGCGCAATGGGTCGATGCAGCTGCGCCGCGACCCGGGCCCAGGCGGCCTGGGGTTCTCTCGAGACGATGACCGCCGCCCCGGCGGGTGCCGCCTCGACCGCGGACGGCGGCACGAGGACCACCCCCGCGCCCGAGGCCGACAGGGCCGCGGCGAATTTGCGATCCGCCATGAAGGCGACGCAGGCCGCGTCCGCCTCGGCCAGCGGAGCCACGCGCGACACGGTGGCCCCCGAACGGCGAACGACCTCGCCACCCGTCAGGGCAACGAGGTCGTCGAGGCCGAGCGGTGCCGACGTGGTGAAGAACCGGGCGTCGGGCATCATGCCGAATGCCTACTGAGCCTGTTGGACGGGCACCGGCAGGCGGTTGAAGCTGAGCGTCGGCAGGGCCGCGTTCAGGCGCTCCATGACCGTGTCGGTCACGTCCATGGCGGGGTTGGCGATGAAGACGCTTTCGCGGTCCAGCAGCAGGCCGCAGCCCCGTTCCTGGTACACGGCGACCAGGATCGGCTCGACCTGGGCCGAGATCAGGCGGCGCTGCTCACCCAGGGTGTAACGCAGCTCGTCCTGGCGGGTCTGTTCCAGGGCCTGGGCTTCCTGGATGCGCTGCTGCAGCGCATTGCGGCGCAAGCCGTCCGGATCGGCGGCCTGGCCACCCTGCTGCAGGGCGGTGATTTCGGTCTGGATCGCCGTGCCATAGGGGGCCAGTTCACCCTGAACCTCGGTCGCCAGCTGCTCCATGCGAGCCTGAACGGCCTGACCGACCGTCGACTGGGCCAGCAGGCGCTGGTTGAAATAGACGCAGACGCCGGGGATCACGGGTCCGGGGTTCTGCGGGCCGGCGGTCTGGGCCGAAGCGGCCGAGGGGGCGGCGATGGCGGCGAAGGAGGCCAGGGCGAATGCGCCGAGAGCGAGGAGTTTCATGGGTAACCTTATGGAGGCCGGAACGGCCCGGCTTAAAACTGGGTGGAGGTGGAGAAACGGAAGGTTTCGGTGCGGTCGTAGTCTTCGGAACTGAGGATCTGGGAGAAGTCGAACCGGATCGGACCGACCGGCGCTTTCCAATGCACGCTCAGGCCGACCGAGGCGCGCAACGACAGGTCGTCGGCCACGCAGGCGTCGCCGATGACGGCCCCGTCGCGGCAGGCGCTGGACAGTCCGGTCGTGGCGTTGACCGTATAGCGGTCGTCGAGCACGCCCAGCGTGCCCACGTCGGCAAACAGCGAGGTCTTGATGCCGTACTGTTCGGGCAGGCCGTTCGGCAGGGTCAGCTCGACGCTGCCGACCGCATAGAAGTTGCCGCCCAGGGCGTCGTTTGTGGCCAGGTCGCGCGGGCCCATGCCGGCGTTCTCGAACCCGCGGAAGGTGTTGCCGCCCTTGAAGAAGCGGTCGTTGATGCGGATCGCATCCCCGGCCCAGCCCGACACATAGCCCGCCGAGCCGGTGACGCTGACGATCCAGCTGGGTGTGATGCCGTAGTAGGCCGTCGTTTCGACCTCGGTCTTCACATAGTTCACGTCGCCACCCAGACCGGCAAAGTCCTGGCGCACCGATCCGGTCCAGCCGCGCGTCGGGCGGATGGGATCGTTCCGACGATCCACCAGCAGGGTATAGCCGACCGAGGAGTTCAGCGAGGCGCCGATCTGTTCACACAGGGCCGCTGACCCCTGCCCCCCGCCCGCGCAATAGCCGACGGGCACGATGATCTCGTCGTCCTTGATGAAATAGCGCGTCGCCAGGCGGCTGTAGCCGTTCAGCGGATAGGTCAGACGCAGGCCGGCACCGGTCGAGCGATAGTCGAACGACGACTCCTGCTGGAAGTCGTAACGCGAGTGGAACAGGTCGAAGCCCGCGCCGATGTCGCGACCCAGGAAGCGGGGCTCGGTGAAGCGGAAATCGATCTGCTGACGCAGCGAGCCCCACTCGACCCGGGCCACGACGTTCTGGCCCCGGCCGCGGAAGTTGCGCTCCGAAATCCCCAGGTTGACGACGAAGCTGTCGACCGAGCTGAAGCCGGCGCCGACGGAAAGCTCACCCGTGGGCTGTTCCTCGACGGTGACGTTCACGACCGAGCGGTCGGGGGCGGAGCCGCGCTCCTCCTCGATGGTCACGTCCTTGAAGAAGCCCAGGCCCCGCAGGTTGTTGCGCGAGCGCTCGACCAGGGTGCGGTTGAAGGCGTCGCCTTCGGTCAGCAGCAGTTCGCGACGGATGACCGGGTCGATCGTCCGCGTGTTGCCGATGACGTTGATGCGGTCGACGTAGACGCGCTGGCCCTCGGAGATGTTGAAGGTCACATCGACGGTGTCGGTGTCCGGATTGGCCCGATAGGTCGGGTTGATGTCGACAAAGGCATAGCCGGCCGAACCGGCGGCGAAGGTCAGGGCGTCAACCGAACTTTCGATCTTGTCGCTCTCGTAAAGATCGCCGGACCGGATCGGCAGCAGAAGCTTCAGGAAGTCAGCGTTCAGCCGATCGTTTTCGGTCACTACGTCGATCGTACCGAAGTTGTAGCGGTCCCCCTCGTCCACGGTCAGGGTGATGCCGAAAGCGCTGTCGTCGGGCGTCAGCTCGGCGACGGCCGAGGTGATGCGGAAATCGTAATAACCCCGGTTCGTATAGAATTTGCGCAGCTGCTCGCGGTCGTAGTCCAGGCGGCCGGGGTCGTAGTTGTCGTTCTTGGTGAACAGGCGGAACCAGGCCGATTCCTTGGTGACCATGACCTCCTGCAGCTCGGAATCCGAGAAGGCCTGGTTACCCAGGAAGGTGATGGCCTGCACGCCGGTTTCGGGGCCTTCGTCGATCTCGAAGACGACGTCGACGCGGTTCTGTTCCAGCTGGACCAGCTTGGGCGTGACCGTCGCCGAGATCCGGCCGGACAGACGGTACAGCTCGATCAGCTTGCCCACGTCCTCCTGGACCCGGGCACGGGTGTAGATGCCGCGAGGAGAGATGGTGACCTCCTCCCGCAGCTTGTCTTCCTTGATCGAGCTGTTCCCCTCGAACACCACCTGGTTGATGATGGGGTTCTCGACGATGCGGATGATCAGGTCGCCGTTCTCCTGAAGCCCGATCTGGACGTCGGCGAACAGCTGGGTCCGCGTCAGGGTGCGGATGGCGACGTCCAGGATGACCGGATCGATGGTGTCGCCCGGCTGGATCGGCAGATAGGACAGGACCGTGGTCTGGTCGATCCGCTGGTTGCCCTGCACGAGGATGCGATTGACCACGCCGGTCTCGGTCGGCGGTGCGGTCGCGGCCTGCCCCGTGGCCTGAAGCGCCCCGGACTGGACATTCGGCGCAGGCGGCTGCGTCAGAGCCAACGCCGGACCGGCCGCCATCAGGGCGATCAGGCTGACGGTGGCGACGAAACCGCCCCGCAGAGTTCTGTCGGCCGGGGTGTTGGCGGCGCGCGGGTCGTTCAGGATCATTCGGGAAACCAATAAGGGCTGGCGTCGGCTCACGAGGCGAGCCCGCCCAGGAATTTGAACAGGTTCAACTTCTGCAGGTCGTTCCAGGTCGCGAACAACATCAAACCCGCCAGCAAAGCAAGACCGACCCGATACCCCGCCTCCTGAACACTGGCCGCCACGGGTTTTCTCGCCACAGCCTCATAGGCGTAGAAGACCAGATGACCGCCATCCAGAACCGGGATGGGCAACAGGTTTAGAAAGCCGATTCCGATCGAAAGTATGGCGGCAAAGCTCATCATCGTCAGAAGCAGGTTGATGGCCATGGCCACAGGGTCGGGATTGGCCGCGACTGCGGCGTTCGTCAGGGCTCCCGACGCCTTGGCGATGCCCAGCGGCCCGCTGAGCTGATCGCCGTTCTCGCGGCCCGTGAAGATGCGTCCGAGATAGTTCAGGGTGGTGCCCAGGACGTCACCGGTCTCGCGAACCCCCTGCCCCACCGCCTCGATGGGATTGTAGCGGATCTGGCGGGACTCGGCCGCCGTGGACGACAGCTTCAAGCCGATGGTGCCGACGTTAACCCGGCCTGCGATCGGGTCGTCCTTGGTCGTGCGGGCCGGCGTGGCGACGATCTCGACCGGCTGTCCGGCCCGCTCGACGGTGAAGCGGATGGGATCGCCACTGGACAGGTTGACCTTGCGCAAAACCTCGCCCGCGTCCTCGACCGGCTTGCCGTTCATGTGGGAGATAAGGTCGCCGGTTTGAAACCCGGCCGCCTCGGCGGGTGATCCAGCCAAGACCCCACCCACGCGGGCGGGACGCAGCTCCACGCCGATGAGCGAGAACAGCACTGTGAAGATCACGATGGCCAGGATGAAGTTCGACACCGGCCCGGCGGCGACGATCAGCATACGCTGCCAGATCGGCTTGAAGTGGAAATAGTCGCGCTCGGCCCCGACGCCCTTTTCGGCCACGATCTCGCGCTTCAGCGTATCGAGACCCCGGCTGTCGGGTACGCTGGAGGCATCCATGTCGCCCGAAAACTTCACATAGCCGCCCAGCGGCAGCCAGCCGATGCGCCATTCGATGCCGTGGCGATCGGTGCGGCTGAAGATCGCCCTGCCGAAGCCGATGGCGAACCGGTCGACCTTCACCCCGAAATACCGCGCGACGAGGAAGTGACCCAGTTCGTGAATCGTGACGATGACCGTCAGGACCAGCAGGAACGGCACGACCGTCATCAGGATTTGCGCCAAGGCGTTCAGCATTCGCTCGTCGTCCCCGTTTCCCGTCCGCGAGACGCCATCAGGCGGCGATCGCCATGTCCTGAACGATCCCGACCGCTACACGACGGGCGTCCGCATCGAGGGCCAGGGCCCCGGCGCAGGCGTCGTCATGACCGGAACCCGGCCCCGTCTTCGTCATCCGATCAAGCGTTTCGGCGATGACTGCGGCAATATTGAGAAAGGCCAGACGACGGTCAAGAAAGGCCAGGGCTGCGACCTCGTTCGCGGCATTGAAAATGGTCGGTGCCCCCGCCCCCGCCTCCAGCGCCTCACGCGCCAGTCGCAGGGCCGGAAACCGCTCCGGATCGGGTGCCTCGAACGTCAATTGGCCAAGGGCCGCAAGGTCCAGCCGGGGGGCCGGCCAGGCCAGTCGCTCGGGCCAGGCCAGGGCGCAGGCGATGGGTGTGCGCATGTCCGGCGGCCCCATCTGGGCCAGGGTCGAGCCGTCGATGTATTCGACCAGGCTGTGAATGATCGATTCCGGATGGACGACGACGTCGATCTTTTGGGCCGGCATGCCGAACAGATAGGCCGCCTCGATCATCTCCAGGCCCTTGTTGGCCATGGTGGCGCTGTCGACCGAAATCTTGGCCCCCATGCTCCAGTTGGGGTGGGCCACGGCCTGCTCCGGCGTCATCGCGGCCATCGCCTCGCGCGAGATCGTGCGGAACGGCCCGCCCGAGGCGGTCAGGATCAATCGTGCGACATGGTCCGGCGTCTCGGCCGGAAACACCTGGAAGATGGCGGAATGCTCGGAATCGACCGGGATCAGTCGCCCGCCATGGGCGCGGACCCGCTCGATCAGGCTGGCCCCGCAGCAGACCAGACTTTCCTTGTTGGCGAGGGCGAGCGTCGCCCCGGTCGCCGCCGCCGCCCAGGCGGACTTCAGACCCGCCGCGCCGACAATGGAGGCCATGACCAGATCCGTCGGCCGCGTCGCCGCCTCGATCACCGCCTGCTCGCCCGCAGCGACCGCTATGCCGGTGCCGTCCAGCGCCGCGCGAAGCTCATCCAGCCGTGCCGGGTCGGCCGTCACGGCGATTTCCGGCCGCCAGCGCCGGGCCTGTCCGGCCAGACGCTCGATATTGGCCCCGCCGGTCAGGGCCACGACCTGAAACCCGGCCGATCCCGCCGCCTGGCCATGCTCCATCAGGTCGAGGGTCGAGGTCCCGACCGAACCCGTCGAACCCAGGACGCTCACCCGCCGCCGGATCATGCGCCGCCCTCCAGCAGCAGCACGCCCAGCCGACCGGCCGCGACCACGACAATAGCGAACATCAGCCCGTCCACCCGGTCCAGCAGCCCCCCGTGCCCCGGGATCAACTTGCCCGCATCCTTGACGCCAAAGCGGCGTTTCAGCGCCGATTCCCACAGGTCGCCCGCCATGGTGGCCAGGGCTCCCGCCAGACCCAGCGCACCGCCCCACAGGACGGTCAGCGGCCCCATGTCCAGCCAGGCCGCGATCGTTGCGCCCGCCGCGACACCGGCGAGCAGCCCGCCCAGAAATCCGGACCAGGTCTTGTTCGGGGAAAAGCGGGGCCAGAGTTTCGGACCCCCCAGCAGGCTGCCAACGACATAGGCGGCGATGTCGGAGGCCCAGGTCACCGCCAGCACGAAGACCGTCCAGTGCAGGCCCGAGGCATCGTCCGCCTGACCGTTGCGCAGCCAGATGACCAGCACCGCCGGCCAGCCGAGGTAGAGCACGCCATAGGCGGCATCCAGCGCCTCCTGCCCCCGGGCTCGGGCATACAGGGCCGCAGCGACCGCGCCGAAGACCAGAAGCACCAGAGACAGCGACAGCTGCTGGGCATGAACCGTCAGGATCGCGCACAGCAGGGCCAGAAACACGGCCGCGCCCGTCGCCCGCCAGGCCCTGGGCGCGCTCATCATCGCCCATTCGGCCGACAACAGGGCGGCTGCAGCGACCAGAAGGGCCAGAAACCACGGTCCGCCCAGCCAGGTGGCCAGGCCGGCCGCCGGAGCCAGAACAATGGCGGACGCCGCGCGAAGCCCGATGTCGCGCACCCGAATCGCCATCAGCCGACCGCGAGCGCCGGGGCGACGGACACGGCCCCGAACCGGCGGTCGCGCGCCCGGTACTGCCGGACCGCGTCGGCCAGGCCGTGTGGCCCGTAGTCCGGCCACAGAATGTCCTGATAGATCAGCTCCGCATAGGCGGCCTCCCACAGGAGGAAGTTCGACAGCCGCTGCTCGCCCGAGGTCCGCACGATGGCGTCCACTGGCGGCGCCCCGGCCGTTGACAGGCCTGAGCCCAGCATGTCCTCGTCCAGCGGACCCGTCGCCTGCCCCGCCAGCACGCGATCGACATGGGCCTGGGCCGCATCGACGATGTCGGCCCGGCCGCCGTAGTTGAAGGCCACCTGAAGCAGGAATTTGTCGTTGTGCGCCGTCGTCCGCTCGGCCCGCTCGACGATGGCGTCGATGTCGCTGGGCAGACCGGTGCGGCGCCCCAGAACCCGCACCCGCACACCCTCGCGCGCCAGCCGGTTCAGGTCGCTGGACACATAGGACCGGACCAGACCCATCAGGTCGGACACCTCCTCGACGGGACGGCGCCAGTTCTCGGTCGAAAAGCCGAACACCGTCAGGCATTCGATGCCGAAATCGGGCGCGGCCTGAACGGTGCGCTTCAGCGCCTGCACCCCCTCGCGGTGGCCCATGGCGCGCGGCAGTCCCCGCGCCTGCGCCCAGCGACCGTTTCCGTCCATGATCAGTGCGACATGCCGGGGCCCGATCTCAGAGGCTGGCAGACCGCCGGGTTGGGCCGTCATCGATAATCCGTTCTGTCGAGGTACGAGGACGCCCTCAAACCTGCATGATCTCAACTTCCTTGGTCTTCAAGGTCTCGTCGATACGCTTGATGGCCGCATCGGTGTCCTTCTGGACCTCGGTCTCCATCTTTTTCTGGTCGTCCTGGCTGATCTCGCCCGCCTTCTCGGCCTTCTTCAGGTCGTCGTTGGCGTCGCGGCGCACGTTGCGGACGGCGATCTTCTGCTGTTCGGCGTATTTGCCGGCCAGCTTGGCCAGCTCCCGGCGGCGCTCCTCGGTCAGCGGCGGCACCGGGATGCGCAGGGTCTGGCCGTCGACGATGGGGTTCAGGCCCAGACCCGCCGCGCGGATGGCCTTCTCGACCGGTCCGACCATCGACTTGTCCCAGACGCTGACCGAGATCATGCGCGGCTCGGGCACGCTGATGGCGGCCACGGCATTCAGCGGCGACGAGGAGCCATAGGCCTGGACCTGGACCGGATCCAGCAGGCCCGCGTTGGCGCGACCCGTCCGCAGGCCCTGGAACTCCTCCTTCAGGGAGGACACGGCGCGGTCCATGCGGTCGCGATAGGTCTTCAGGTCGGGCTTGGCCATGTCGGTCTCCTGGTGCGTTTCTTGTATCAGGCCGCTTTGGGGTCTGTGTCGCCGATAACGGTAAAGGTCCCCTTGCCTTTCAGCACCTTGCGCAGGGAGTCTTCCTCGCGGATCGAGAACACCACGATCGGAATCCTCGACTCGCGCATCAGGGCGATGGCGGCGGCGTCCATGACCTTCAGATTCTGGCTCAGAACATCCTGATAGCTCAGGTGGTCATAGCGGGTCGCGGACGGATCCTTCTTGGGATCGGCCGAATAGACGCCGTCCACTGACGTGCCCTTCAGCAGGGCGTCGCAGCCCATTTCGGCGGCGCGGAGCGCGGCGGCCGTATCGGTCGTGAAATAGGGATTGCCGGTCCCCGCGGCGAAGATCACCACGCGGCCCTTTTCCATGTGCCGGACGGCCCGACGGCGGATATAGGGTTCGGCGATCGCGGCCATCGGTATGGCGCTCTGCACGCGGGTCTGGATGCCGATCTTCTCGAGCGCGTTCTGCATGGCCAGGGCGTTCATCACCGTCGCCAGCATGCCCATATAGTCGGCGCTGGCCCGCTCCATCCCGGCGGCTGCGGTCGACAGGCCCCGAAAGATGTTGCCGCCGCCGATCACCAGACAGATCTGCGTCCCGCCCGTGGCCACCTTGGCGATAGCGGCGGCCACGGTGTCGACCGTGTCCATGTCGATGCCATAGCCCTGATTGCCCATCAGGACCTCGCCCGACACCTTCAGCAGCACCTTCTTGTATTTCGGGGCACTGTCAGCGGGCATGGGGGTCTCGTCCGGCGGGAATCGTCGGTGTCTTATAGACGAAGGGCGCGCTTGGCTTCGACTCAAGAATCTCCCTCCCCCTCGGGGGAGGGTGGTCGTAGCGAAGCGAAGACCGGGTGGGAACGGCCGGCGACCCATCGTGCGGCCTTGCCTTGTCGCCCCCACCCGATCGCTTCGCGATCTGTGCGGAGCCGATCGTATACGATCGGCCCGCGCCCCCGAGGGGGAGGGAAAACAGCGTCCTTAAGCTTGCGGAGCCATCATCGAGGCGACTTCGGCGGCGAAGTCCGGGCCCTCGACCTTCTCCACGCCCTCGCCCAGGGCCAGGCGGACGAAGCCGGCCAGGTGCAGGCCGGGCGCGCCCAGTTCCTTGCCCGCGTCGGCGACCAGCTGCTCGATGGTCACGTCGGGGTTCATGACGAACGGCTGCTTGGTCAGCACCACGTCCTTCTGGAACTTGTTGATCTGGCCCTCGACAATCTTGGCGATCATGGCCTCGGGACGGCCTTCTTCCTTGGCCTTTTCGGTCAGGACCTGACGCTCCTTCTCGACGGCGGCCGGGTCCAGGTCATCGGTGTTCAGCGACAGCGGCGCGGTCGCCGCGACATGCATGGCGATCTTGCGGCCCAGCTCGCGCAGGGCGGCCTTGTCGCCACCGCCGTGCAGGGCGACCAGAACGCCGATTCGGCCGAGGCCCGGAGCCACGGCATTGTGGACGTAGGAGGCGACGACGCCCTCATCGACCGACAGGCGGGCGGCGCGACGCAGCTGCATGTTCTCGCCGATGGTCGCGATCATGTTGGTGACCTCGGCCTGGATGGTGTTGCCGTTTTCCAGCTCGGCACCGTGCAGGGCCTCCACCGTGTGATGGTCCAGCCCCTTCTGGGCAAAGGCCTTGGCGGCGTTCTGGAACAGCTCGTTGCGGGCCACGAAGTCCGTTTCCGAGTTGAACTCGATGGCGGCGCCGACTTCGCCCTTGCCGTCTTCCTTCGAGGCGACGGCCACCAGGCCCTCGGCGGCGACGCGGTCGGCCTTCTTGGCGGCCTTGGACAGGCCCTTGGCACGCAGCCAGTCGATCGCGGCGTTGATGTCGCCGTCGGTTTCCTGGAGCGCCTTCTTGCAGTCCATCATGCCCACGCCGGACTTGGCGCGAAGGTCCATGACGAGGGCGGCGGTGATCTCGGCCATTGCTGGTCTCCTGAGTCTTGAATGCGTGAGCGGCCGGGGGATTACCCCGGCCTGATGTCAGTTTCTCGACAGGTCAAATCCGCTCTTATCCCTCCCCCTCGGGGGAGGGTGGTCGAAGCGAAGCGAAGACCGGGTGGGGAGGGCAAGGCAGATCAGACTCAGATCGCCTGCTCATCGCCTTGCCGCCCCCACCCGGCGCTGCGCGCCTGCCCTCCCCCGCGGGGGAGGGAAAAGATCAGGCTTCGGTCTCTTCGGTCTCGGCGGCAGGCGCTTCGGCGACGACCTCTTCGCCCGAAGCGGCCAGCAGTTCCTCGGCGACGGCCTCGGTCCCGGCAGGCGCTGCGTCCGCATCGACCGGAGCCGAGGCCTCGGCCAGCATCGGCTCGACGGGGTTTTCCATCGCGCCCAGATCGACACCCGAGTGCGCGGCACCGGCGGCCAGACCGTCCAGGACGGCGTCGGCGATCAGGTCGCAATAGGTCTGGATGGCGCGCGCAGCGTCGTCATTGCCCGGGATCGGATAGGTGATGCCGTCGGGATCGGAGTTGGTGTCCAGGATCGCGATGATCGGGATGTTCAGCTTGCGGGCTTCGAGGATCGCGATCGCTTCCTTGTTCGTGTCGATCACGAACATGATGTCGGGGATCGAGCCCATGTCGCGGATGCCGCCCAGCGACAGTTCCAGCTTTTCCTTCTCGCGGGCCAGGTTGACCAGTTCCTTCTTGACCCGGCCTTCGCCGCCGCGCTCCAGGATGCCTTCCAGCTCGCGCAGACGCGCGATGGAGCCCGAAACGGTCTTCCAGTTGGTCAGGGTGCCGCCGAGCCAGCGATTGTTCATATAGTACTGGGCGCAGCGCTTGGCGGCCTCGGCGACCGGCTCGGCGGCCTGGCGCTTGGTGCCGACGAACAGGACGCGTCCACCTTTCGCAGCGACTTCGCGCACGGCCACCAGAGCCTGGTGAAACAGCGGCATCGTCTGCGACAGGTCGATGATGTGGATGTTGGAGCGCGAGCCGAAGATGTAGCGCTCCATCTTCGGGTTCCACCGGTGCGTCTGGTGGCCGAAGTGGGCACCGGCTTCGAGCAGGGTGCGCATGGAGAAGTCTGGCAGAGCCATTGGGAAAGTCCTTTTTCCGATTATTCCGCCGCAGACGGTGAAAGGACCAGATGATCCCTCGGAACGGAGCGTCCGGGATGTCTCCCCGAACACGCCACGCCTGCGTGTGAAGTGGGCGGGCTGATAGACCCCGGGCCCCGAAAATGCAAGCTTCGGTTTCGGGAGACGCGGGATTGAAGACGACGCGATACTTCGAGGAACAGGTGCTGCGGAAACGGCCCCATATCCAGCGAGACTGGTGCGAGGCGGTTGCCGCCAACCCGCTCAGGCGCGAAATTCAGGAGGACGGTCGCATCCGGTGTTGGGGCGAAGTCGTCGTGCCCGGCGAGACGTCGCCGAGGGCGCTTCGCGTCGTTCTTCTCGAATACGGTGTTACGGTGCATGATGCCTTCCTGGATCGGAACTTCCGAAAGGCTGGATCGTGAAGCTGCACTATTATCCCGAGACGGACAGCCTCTACATCGAATTGAAGTCCACACCGGGTGTCGAAACGCGGGAGGTGGCGACCGGCCTGAACGCTGACATCGACGAAGACGGGACCGTGGTCGGCATCGATATCGACCGCGCGTCCACGAAACTCGATCTGACCACGATCGAGACGAGCTCCCTTCCCCTGAACGCGCCCCGAGCCGCCTGACGGACCTCATCGACGTCGGCGGGGGCCGCCGCGTTCAGGGTGTCGACCAGGCCCTGACGGCGCTCGTCCGGGGCAGTGGGCATCGGCGCGTCCGCTTCAGTTCTCCGCCGCCAGCGCCAGCACGGCGCGGTCCATGACGTCCAGCGCCGACCCCGCCGACGAGGGCCGGTCGTTGGCATAGATCGCGAACACCAGCATCCGCCCGCTGGCGGCCGTCAGGAAACCGGCCAGGGCGTTGACGCCATTCAGGGTGCCGGTCTTGGCGAACACCTTGCCCTCCAGCGGCGTCCCCACGAACCGCCGCGACAGGGTGCCGTTCCGTCCGCCGACCGGCAGGGTCGCCCGCCACGCCTCGCCCCAGGGCTGGTCCATCGTCCACAGCAGGAAGGTCGTCACCGCCCGGGGACTGATGCGATTGTAGGCCGACAGGCCGGACCCGTCGTAGAGGTCGAAGGCCTCGCGCGGGACGCCCGCCGTGGCCATCATCGCTTCGATCCGGGCCAGGCCGTCGGCACGCGCCCCCGTGCCGTCCAGCCGACCCAGCCGATGCAGCATCAGTTCGGCATGCAGGTTCTGGCTGAACCTGGCCGTGCGGGTCAGGGTGGTCAGCAGCGGCGGCCGCGCCAGACGCGCCACCTCCACCCCGTCCATCCCGGAAACCGGGGCGACGGCGTCGGTCAGCGTCGGTGGCCGATGGCGCGCCCTCACCTCACCCTCGACCGTCACGCCGCGCGCCTCCAGCAGACGCCGGAACCGGCGCGCCGCCGTCAGGGCCGGATCGTCCAGCCCGACCCGTAAACGCGCCGGTGCCGCTCCCACCGGCATCCGGCCGTAAAGGCGCACGCCCTCCTGACCCGGCCGGCGTTCCAGCCTCAGATCGGCCTCGCCGTCCGCGACGGTGACCGCCTCCGTCTCCAGCGGCTGAAGGTCGTCCCCGTCCCGCCAGGTCGCCCGAACCGGCACGCCGACCGTCGCTCCCGGCATGACCTCCAGCACCACGATATTGTCGTTGACCGTCAGGGCTGACACCGCCGCCCCGAACGATTCCTGCATGTCCTCCCAGCTCCAGCCGGGGCCCCACCGCGTGTCGGGGAACAGCCGGTCGTCGCCGATGACGTCTCCGACCCGCCGGACCCGCGCGGCCGTCGCATCGGCGAGCTCCGACAGGCAGTCGGCGACGCAGCCCGGTCCGTCGCCCAGTTGCGCGTCCCCGGCACCGACCAGCACCGCATCGGCCGCGCCGCCGTCCGGACGGTCTTCGAGGCGAACCGAGGTTCCATCGGCCGGATCCGGCGCATCCAGATCGTCCAGCAGGGCGAAGGCGGCGGCCGTGGTGAAAATCTTTGTGGTCGACGCGGGAATGAAGCGCTGGTCCGCGTTCCGCGCCACCACGGCTTCGCCCTCCGCCGTGACGGCCAGCAGACCCCAGCGCGTGCCCGACTGTCCCGGGTCGTCCAGAACAGCCCGAACGGCCGGGGGTTCCGCTCCGGCAAGTCCACCCGAGGAGGCGCAGCCGCCCGCTGACACCGTCAGGGCCGCGACCAGCGACCACAGGGCCACCGGCAAGGCGGCCCGGCGCATCAGGAGTCTTCCAGCATCAACACGCCGGGGGCCGACTTCAGCGCGCCCCGCAGCGCCCCGTCCAGACGATAGCGGCCGGGCAGCCGCATCTCGACCTCGCGGCGTCCGTCCAGCGAGGCGATCAGGGTGATCTCGCCCCCCTTGCCCCCGGCACCGGGCTGGGCCACCGCCCGCGCCAGCCGCGCCTCGATGGCGGTCGGATCGGTCGTGCGGGCCGACACATGCACCCGCAGCCCCACCGCGGCATCGTCCACCAGCGTCTCCAGCCGCGAACAGTCGTCGCCGAAGAAGCGGACCTCCCCGTCCGACGCCTTGGCCCGCACCCGCACCATCAGGGCCGAACCGACCTCCAGCAGGTCGCGGCATTTCCGCAGCTGTTCGGGCGGGAACAGGCATTCGAACTCGCCCGTCGGGTCCGAAAAGGTGACGAAGGCGAATTTCTCGCCATTCCTGGCGCTGGCCCGCTCCTGACGCCGACGCACGACCCCGGCCATCATGAAGGCGTCGTGACCCTGCTCCACGCGCTGCACCGCCTCGGCGACGAAGGTCACGCGCTTGCGTCGCAGCGCCCCCTCCATGTCCTCCAGCGGGTGGCCGGACAGGTAGAAGCCGACCGCCGACAGCTCCTGATCCAGCCGTTCCGGCCCGACCCAGGGCTCCACGGCCTTCAGCCGGGGACGCGACGCCCCCGCCTGATCGGCCCCGAACAGCGACACCTGCGACGAGGTCCGGTCCGCCGCCACGCTCTGGCAATAGGCCATCAGGGTATCGGCCTGTTCGAACAGCTGGCGGCGGTTCGGATGGAGGGAATCGAACGCTCCCGATTTGGCCAGTCCCTCCAGCGCCCGCTTGTTGACCGCGCGCGGATCGACCCGCTCCAGGAAGTCGAAGATGTCGACGAAGCGACCGCCGGTCTCGCGCACCTCGACGACATGCTTCATCGCCTCCAGGCCCACATTGCGGATGGCCCCCAGCGCATAGAGCACCGCCCCGGTCCCCTCGTCCCACGCCACGTCGAAGTCGGCCGAGGATGTATTCACGTCGGGCGCCCTCACGGGCACGCCGAACTTCCTCGCATCCTGATAGAAGACCGCCAGCTTGTCGGTGTTCGACAGATCGAGGCTCATCGAGGCGGCGAAGAACTCCACCGGATGGTTCGCCTTCAGCCAGCCGGTCTGGTAGCTGATCAGCGCATAGGCCGCCGCGTGCGACTTGTTGAAGCCATAGCCGGCGAACTTGGCCACCAGTTCGAAGATGGAGTCGGACTGCTGTTCCGGGACGGACTTCTCGGACGCGCCCTTGATGAAGCGCGCCTTCTGGAAATCCATCTCCTCCTTCTTCTTCTTGCCCATGGCGCGGCGCAGAAGGTCGGCCTCGCCCAGGCTGTAGCCCGCCAGGATCTGGGCGATCTTCATCACCTGTTCCTGGTAGATGATGACGCCATAGGTCTCCGACAGCGTCTCCTTCAGGCTGGGATGCAGATAGTCGACCTCGGCCCGACCGAATTTGCGGTCGATATAGGTGTCGATCATCTCCATCGGCCCGGGGCGATACAGCGAGATCAGCGCCGTGATCTCCTCGATGGAGCCGCAGCGCATCTTGCGCAGGGTGTCGCGCATCCCCTGCGATTCCAGCTGGAACACCCCGACCGTCTGGCCCGAGGCCATCAGCTCATAGGTCTTGCCGTCATCCAGCGGCAGCAGGTTGAAGTCCTGCGCCGCCCCGCGCCGGGCCAGGTATCCGTGCGCCCGGTCCAGCACCGTCAGGGTCTTCAGGCCCAGAAAGTCGAACTTCACCAGCCCGGCCGGCTCGACCCATTTCATGTTGAACTGGGTGGCCGGAATGTCGGACCGCGGGTCCTGATACAGGGGCGTCAGCTCGACCAGGGGCCGGTCGCCGATGACGATGCCCGCCGCATGGGTCGAGGCATTGCGGTACAGCCCCTCCAGCTCCAGAGCGGTCTCCAGCAGGCTCGCCACCGCCGGGTCGGCATCGCGCGCCTCGCGCAGACGCGGCTCGATCTCGATCGCCTGGGCCAGGCTCGTGGGATTGGCCGGATTGTTGGGGATCATCTTGGCCAGGCGATCCACCTGTCCCAGCGGCATCTGCAGCACCCGGCCGACGTCGCGCAGCACGGCCCGCGCCTGCAGCGTGCCGAAGGTGATGATCTGGGCGACGCGGTCCTTGCCGTAGCGCTCCTGGACATAGGTGATCACCTCCTCCCGCCGCTCCTGGCAGAAATCGATGTCGAAGTCGGGCATGGAGACCCGCTCGGGATTCAGGAACCGCTCGAACAGCAGGCCGAACCGCAAGGGATCCAGATCGGTGATGGTCAGGGCCCAGGCGACCAGCGACCCGGCCCCGGAACCCCGCCCCGGCCCGACGGGAATCCCGTGCGCCTTGGCCCATTTGATGAAGTCCGACACGATCAGGAAATAGCCGGGGAACCCCATCTGGGTGATGATCCCGACCTCCCACTCCAGCCGGGTCCAGTAGTCGGCCTCGGGGGCCGAGGGCGTCACCCGCTTCAGCCGCGCCTTCAGCCCCTCGCGCGCCTGATGCATCAGCTCTTCGGGCTCGGTCCGGCCGTCGCCGGCGTCGAAGCGCGGCAGGATCGGCGGGTGGGTCGTGACCAGAAAGGCGCAGCGGCGCGCGATCTCGATCGTGCTGTCACAGGCTTCGGGCAGGTCGGCGAACAGGGTCCGCATCTCCGCCGCCGTCTTGAAGAAATGCTCCGGACTGATCCGTCTGCGGTCCTCCTGACCGGTGAAGGCGCCGTCGGCGATGCACAGCAGGGCGTCGTGCGACCGGGCCTGGTTCTGCCGGGCGTAGTGGACGTCGTTGGTCGCCACCAGCGGGACGTCCTGGCCATAGGCCCAGTCGACCAGACCCCGCTCCGCCGCCGCCTCGTCCGGCCGTCCATGCCGTTGCAGCTCGACGTAGAAGCGGTCGCCGAACGCCCCGGCCATCGCCGCCAGCGCCCTTGCCCCCTCGGCCGGCTTGTTCTGGACGAACAGGGGATCGACCGGACCGTCCGGACCGCCCGACAGCAGGATCAGCCCCGCCGACCGGGCCACGACCTGCTCCCAGGTCACGTGCGGCTCCTCGTCACGGGCGTCCAGATAGGCCGAGGACGACAGGGCGCACAGGTTCCGCCACCCCGTCTCGTCCTGGCAGATCAGAACCACGGTCGGCACCTTGGCCCAGCGTTCGGCCCGCTTGCCGCCGATGCCGGTCACCGGCAGGGCGCAGGCGATCAGCGGCTGGACTCCCACCGCCTTGGCGGCTTCGGAAAACTCCAGCGCCCCGAACAGATTGACCCGGTCCGCGACGCCGACCGCCGGCATCCCTGCGTCCGCCGCCAGCCTCCCGACCTTGCCCGCCTTGATCGCGCCCTCCAGCAGCGAATAGGCCGAGCGGACCCTCAGATGGACGAAACCGTTCCCGCCGAGCTCAGCCATTTTCGCTTCCGCTCATCCCCGCGGACGCGGGGATCCAGTCCTTGGCATCCGTAAGCCCCTGGAGGCGAAACTCATCATGCAGATCGCGCCACGCCGGATTGGCCGTCTCGATCAGCTCCAGCTTCCAGACGCGATTCCATTTCTTGATCTGCCGTTCGCGCCGGAACGCCGCGTCCCGGCTTTCGTGGACTTCATACCAGACCAGATGATCCACATCGTGCCTCGCCGTGAAACCCCCGAACGTCTTGCTCTTGTGTTGAAACACCCGCGCCGTCAGGTCATCGGTCGACCCGGTGTAGAGGGTTCCGTTTCTCCCGCTGGCCACGATGTAGGTGAAAAAGGCCATCGTTCGGGGTTCGCGGCTCTCACTGGGTCCCCGCTTTCGCGGGGATGAGCGGAAAGGGAATCAGGTTCGGCGACTCATCTCGCCAGCAGGGCGACCTGCCAGACCATCCAGACAAAGCCGCCGCACGATGCAAGCGACAGAGTTTCCCGAACCACCCGTGTCATCGCCTTATCCCCAGATTGCGTGTTCCGCATATGTTCTATGTTGGCTTTTTGTTCTCGTCAAGTTCAGAAGTTCGCAAACAAGGGAACGACGAAGTTGCCCGCGACGACCGCGAAAACGATCCCTGATGCGATGAGAAGCTTGCGGCGCTCGTTGGCCCTGAACATTCGAATGTTGGATTGCGCAATGGCGGCCTGTTCGGCGGCCAGCCTGAGCGATTCACGACGCGCATGCGCTTCTGCAGCGTTCTTCCTTGCTTCTTCGCGCTTCGATAACGCCCAAAGGCCGACCCCAGCGAAGACAAAGGGGCCCACAACCCATCCGATGGGTCCAGTCCCGGCCATGGCGGCCCCGGTGGACAGCATCATGTGGCTGACACCGCCGGCGACCAGTATTCCCGCTCCTGCGGTCCCGGCAACCAAGAGGTCGAGGGCATCCGGCTCGACATCTTGAGGGTTGACGGCGATGGCTCGTCCTTCCCGCGCGGCTCTCCACTGGCTGCGGCTCTCGAGATAGAGGCGGGTGAAGAATAGCCAGGCCAGGACGCCTGCGGCGAGGCCCAGCATGACCAGATCAATCACCCAGCCCGCGACCGGCAGGGAAAGGCCGAGGGCGGACGCCGTGTCGACCGCGGCCGCCCTGTAGGTGGCGACGGGGGCGAGCAGTAGACCGTCGATGTTGAGCAGGTCGCTCAAGGCGCTGATGATCGCCAGCGGCGCCGTGATGACGGTCCAGACGATGGGCAGGACGCCTAAGGTTGCCCTGGCAAGTGCTCGCATACCGGCCCCCTGTTAAGATCTGAGACATCGTTGTTCGCCAGATCGTTCATCGTCAAGCCAACGCTTTCGGAGGACGGCGGGATCGACGCAGGCTATGCTGTATTCGCCACGCCCGCCCTTCCGGCGGCGCGCGTCTGGAGTATCGGCCATGGCCAAGGGTCAAGTGAAGTCCAACAAGGAAGTCCGCAAACCCAAGGCCGAGAAGGCCAAGCCGGCCGTGTCGGTGGGGACCTCGCCCTTCACCCAGCCGCCGGGCAAGAAGTAGGCCCAAGTCCGTCATCCTCCGGCGAGCGCAGCGAGACCGGGGGACCCAGCGGCGCCGAAGGCGATCTGTTCAGGCAGGATGGTCGGAAGCGGCGGAGTGCGCGACAGCTTCGCGCTCCCGCGCGCCGCTGCGTCCCCCGGTCTGCGCCGCAAGCGGCTTGCCGGAGGATGACGGAATGAGCCCCTACCCCCGCGACCGCTCGGCGGTGTCCACGCTGGGGTTGGCCCGCAGCGCGGCCATGATGCTGGTGGCGTGTTTGGCGTCGGCGACCTCGACGTCCAGGTCGACGTCGAAGAAATCGGACTGACGGTGCGCCATCTTCAGGTTCAGGATATTGCCCCCCGCCTCGCCGATGACGGTGGCGACCTGACCCAGGACGCCGGGCGCGTTCTTGATGGTGGCGCGCAGGCGGGCCATGCCGACCGCGCCCTGTTCGGCCTGGGGCGTCCATTGCAGGTCCTGCCAGACGCTGTCGTCGTCGGCGAAATCGGCCAGCTTCTGGCAGTCGATGACGTGGACGGTCAGACCCTTTTCGGGCTCGAGAATGCCGACGATCCGGTCACCCGGCACCGGCGTGCAACAGGCCCCGAAATGGATGCTGATCCCCGGCGTCAGGCCGCCGCCTCGCACGAACATGCGGGCCTTGTCGTCGGCGATCTTTCTGCGTTCCTGGCCGGTGTTCAGCGTGCCCTTCAGGGCCGGGAACAGCATCTCGACCACCTTGTTGGCGGGCAGGCGGCCCCGGCCGATGGCGTCGAACAGATCCTCCTCGGTGCCGGTGGCCAGGGTCTCGACCACCGACTTCAGCGACACGGCGGCCAGCGACTTGCCGACCCGGCCCAGGGCCTGTTCCAGGGTGGTCTTGCCCAGCTTGTAGAACTCGTCGCGCTCTGACGAGCGGATATGGCGGCGAATGGCGGACCGGGCGCGGCCCGTGACGGTCAGGCTGCGCCAGTCGGCCGGGGCCTCGCGCTTCTTGCCGCGGATGATCTCGACCACGTCGCCGTTCTGCAGCGCCGTGCGCATCGGCTTCAGCTCGCCGTTGATCTTGACGCCCACGGCCGTGTCGCCGACCTCGGTGTGGACGGAATAGGCGAAGTCCAGCGCCATGCCGCCGCGCGGCAGGGTGATCAGCCGCCCCTTGGGCGTGAAGACGAAGACCTGATCCAGGTACATCTCCAGCTTGGCGTGTTCGACCCAGTCCTCGCCCCCCTCCCCGTGCTCGATCACCTGGACCAGGTGACGCAGGTTCTGCAGCGGGTCGCGGCCGCCCTCGCGCTCCATCGCTTCCTGGTCGAAGCCATAGGACTTGTTCTTGTAGGCCCAGTGCGCGGCCACCCCGTCCTCGGCCACACGGTCCATGGCCTCGGTGCGGATCTGCATCTCGATGCGCAGGCCGGCGGGGCCGACCACCGTGGTGTGCAGGGAGCGATAGTTGTTCGACTTGGGCGTCGAGATGAAATCCTTGAACCGCTCGGGCACCATCGGCCAGGCGCGGTGGATGACGCCCAAGGCGCGGTAGCAGTCATCCTCGGCCTCGACCAGCACGCGGAAGCCATAGATGTCGGACAGGGCCGAGAAACCCACGGACTTCCGCTGCAGCTTCCTCCAGATCGAATAGGGGGTCTTCTGGCGGCCATAGACGCGGGCCTCGATCCCCGCCTCGCTCAGCACCCGCTGGAACTCGCCGGCGACGGTCTCGGTGGCCCCGCCGTGCTCCAGCTTCAGCGCCTCCAGCCGCCGCTCGATGGCGGTGCGGGCCGTGGGGTTCAGGTGCTCGAACGCCAGCTCTTCCAGCTCCGACGCGATCGAGTGGATGCCGATCGACCGGCCCAGCGGCGCATAGACCTCCAGGGTTTCGCGGCTGATCCGCTCGCGCTTCTCGGGCTTGACGTATTTCAGCGTCCGCATGTTGTGCAGACGGTCGGCCAGCTTCACCAGCAGGACGCGCACGTCCTTCGAGATCGCCAGGATGAACTTGCGCAGGTTCTCGGCCTGACGGGTGTGCTCGGCCTGCAGCTCCAGCCGGCTCAGCTTGGTCACCCCCTCGACCAGGACCGCGACCTCCTCGCCGAACATGCGGGCGATGTCGTCGCGGGTGGCCGAGGTGTCCTCGACCACATCATGCAGCAGGGCGGTGACGATGGTGGCGGTGTCCAGCCGATAGTCGGTCAGGATGCCCGCGACCTGGATCGGATGGGCGAAATAGGGATCGCCCGAGGCGCGCAGCTGCGAGCCGTGCATCTTCATCGCATAGACATAGGCCCGGTTCAGCAGGGCCTCGTCGGCGGTGGGGTCATAGGCCTTGACCGCCTCGATCAGCTCGAACTGGCGCAGGACCGGAATGCGTTTCGCCGCCGACATTTCTGCGGGCGGCGATACGGCGTCATTGGCAATGGGGGTCGGCGGCGGGGTCGAACCGGACCGCGCCGGGAGGATGGTGATACCGTTGGCGGATTGGGCCGTCAGTACCGCTCCTCCTGCCCGCCGTCCCGGTCGCTCTGCAGGGCGCGGATCAGCTCGGCCTCGGCCATGTTCATGTGCTGCGGCTCGGCCAGCAGACCCACGATTTCCGCCTCGTCCTCGGCTTCCGTGCGCTCGTCGACGCGCTGCAGGGCGACCACGACAGTCTCCAGCAGGTCGGCGGGGACCACGGTCTCGTCGGCGATTTCGCGCAGGGCGACGACCGGGTTCTTGTCATTGTCGCGATCGATGGTCAGCGGTGCGCCATTGGCGATCGCGCGGGCGCGGTTCCCGGCCAGCAGGACCAGGCCGAACCGGTTCGGTACCTTCTGGATGCAATCTTCGACAGTGACGCGAGCCATGAATTACCTCGGGCGGGGGGAGAACCGCGTTGCATACAGATGGGGAGGCGTTTGTGCAACGCCACAGGGACGATTTGGGGCGATCAGCCGACAGGCCGCGCATCTCGACCAACGGAAGCCTGCACCTCCAGAGCCCTCGCCGTCTTCCCCACCCCCGGATGCACCCAGTCCGGCGCGATCTCCGCCAGTGGCCCCATGACGAACTTCCGCTCCGCCGCGCGCGGATGCGGCAGGATCAGGCCGTCGCGGTCGCCCTGCTCCCGCCCATAGGCGATCAGATCGAGGTCCAGCGTCCGGGGCGCATTCCGCACCGTGCGGCGACGACCAAACGCCGCCTCGATCCGGCCCAGCGCCGCCATCAGGGCGTGCGGATCGTGGGCGGTCCTGACCATCACCACACCGTTCAGGAAGGGCGGATCCTCCGGGTCGGGCCAGGCCTGCGACGCCCACCAGGACGAGCGGGCGACCACATCGATGCCTTCCGTCCGGAACCGGGCCAGGGCGGCCTCCAGCGCCTCGCGACAATCGGACCAGACCCCCTTGTCATTGCAGCCCAGGGCGACGATGACGGCGTCGTCCAGACTCCCGGACCCGTCGATATTGACGAGGTCCGCATGGGTGTCCGGGTCCGATATTTCAGAAGGCGAGATTGCCATGACATCCTATCCGAACGACCGCCTCGTCGTCTTCATCGACGGAGCCAATCTGTATTCGACGGCCAGGGCGCTGAACGCCGATCTCGATTTCCGGAAGATGCTGGACGGCTTTCGCCAGCAGTCCCGCCTGATCCGCGCCTGTTATTACACGGCGGTGATCGAGGGCGAAGAGTTCTCGTCCATCCGGCCCCTGGTCGACTGGCTGGGCTACAACGGCTTTTCGGTCGTGACCAAGCCGGTCAGGCGCTTCACCGACGCCCAGGGTCATACGAAGACCAAGGGGAACATGGACATCGAGATCGCGGTCGACATGCTGGAGATGGCTCCGCACATGGACCACGCCATCCTGTTCTCGGGCGACGGCGACTTCCGGCGCGTGGTCCAGGCGGTACAGGCCAAGGGCGTGCGGGTCACGGTCGTCTCCACCATGAAGAGCCAGCCGCCGATGATCGCCGACGAACTGCGGCGTCAGGCCGACGACTACATCGACCTGGCCGACCGGCTGGACGACTGGGGGCGGCCGAGGACGCCCTCGACCGCGCCGACGGTGCGCACCTTCGACAGGAACGAAGGATGACCTTTTTTACCTCCCGCTCATCCCCGCGAACGCGGGGACCCAGTGCTTTCTCAAGGCACGGTGCCTCGGATCAATGTCAGCGAACATGCGGCCCGAAATGTGCGCCCAAAGAACTGGGTCCCCGCGTTCGCGGGGATGAGCGGAGTGATCTTTGGGCATGACACCACGGCAAGATCCCGAACCGCCCCGCGACTGCCCCCTGTGCCCCCGGCTGGTCGCCTATCGCGAGGAGAACCGCCGCCAGAACCCCGACTGGTGGAACGGCCCCGCGCCCTCGTTCGGCGACCCGGACGCGCGGCTGCTGGTCGCGGGC